>JAADCR010000013.1 GCA_013154375.1 Aquificota bacterium
GTGTCGCGTATGGGAACGTGCTCGGTGACGATGTATATGAGCTTTATCCCGGCGTCTATGAGCTCTATGACCGCGTCCTTTACCGAGGCGGGAGGAACGTAGACGAGGCCCGTGTTGACGTCTTTCCCTTCGGGCGAGGAGAGGGCCTCTTTGACGGTGTTAAAGACGGGAACGCCGGCTACCTCGGTGCCGCCCTTGCCGGGCGTGACGCCCACCTTTATGAAGCCCGGGTAGAGGGCTTCGCTCTCGGCCACCACCTGGGAGGCTTCTCTGCCGGTTATGCCTACGACGATGAGGCGCGTCTTGTCGTTGAGGTACTTAGTCCCTACGCTCCAGTTTCTCTCCATGGGCATTTATTATATCAGTCCTCGGGCTTTTTAAAGACTAAGGTGGCGTTGGTGCCGCCGAAGCCGAAGGCGTTGGAGAGGGCGACCCTGACGGGTGCTTTTACGGCTTTGTTGGGAACGTAGTCGAGGTCGCACTCGGGGTCGGGGTTCTCGAGGTTTATGGTAGGAGGTATAACGCCCGTCTCTACGGTCTTTACGGTGGCCACGGCCTCCACGGCGGCGGCTGCGCCCAGCAGGTGCCCTATCATGGACTTGTTGGACGAGACTTTAAGTCTGTAGGCGTGCTCGCCGAAGAGCTGCTTTATGGCCAGCGTCTCTATCCGGTCGTTGAGGGGGGTGGAGGTGCCGTGGGCGTTTATGTAGTCCACCTCTTCGGGCTTTAGGTTTGCGTCCTCGAGGGCTTTTTTCATGCACTCGTAGGCGCCCTCGCCGCACTCGTGGGGGGAGGTGATGTGAAACGCGTCGTCGGTGGCGCCGTAGCCGACGAGCTCCGCGTAGATTTTAGCGCCGCGGGCCTTTGCCTTCTCGTAGTCTTCTAAGACGAGTATGCCGGCTCCTTCGCCCATGACGAAGCCGTCGCGGTCCCTGTCAAAGGGGCGGGAGGCCTTCTGAGGCTCGTCGTTGCGCGTAGAGAGGGCCTTCATGGCGGCAAAGCCGGCCACGCCTAAGGGAGTTACGGCGGCCTCCGTGCCGCCTACCACCGCGGCGTCTATGTCTCCTTGCTGAATGAGCCTAAAAGCGTCCCCTATGGCGTGGTTGCCGGTGGCGCAGGCGGAGACGACCGAGTAGTTGGGTCCTTTAAAGCCCCACTTTATGGCTACAAGACCGCTGGCCATGTTGGATATGCCGTAGGGGATGAAAAACGGCGAGACTCTACGGGCGCCTCTCTGCGTGAGAACGAGCGTCTGCTCTTCGATGTCCCTCAGGCCGCCTATGCCCGTACCTATGATGACGCCTACCTTGTACGGGTCGTAGCCTGCTTCGAGGAGACCGCTGTCGCGGAGGGCCTCGGCAGCGGCGGCTATAGCGAACTGGATGAAGCGCGAGACTTTACGGGCCTCTTTTCTGTCGAGGTACTCCTCGGGGTTAAAGTCTTTAACCTCGGCGGCTATCTTGACCGTAAGGCCGTACTCGTCGGGGTTGAAGCTTTTAATGTAGTCCACGCCGCTTACGCCGGCGGTAAGGTTCTCCCAGAACTTCTTAACGCCGGTGCCGACGGGGCTCACGACGCCGAGCCCCGTTACTGCAACGCGTCTTTTCATTCGCCTACCTTTTCCTGCAGGTACTTAATGACGTCGCCGACGGTCTGTATCTTCTCGGCGTCCTCGTCGGGAATCTCTATACCGAACTCCTCTTCGAACTTCATGATGAGCTCTACCACGTCGAGCGAGTCGGCCCCGAGGTCTTCGACGAACTTAGCCTCGGGCGTTATCTTCTCGGGCTCGACGCTGAGCTGCTCGGCGATAATCTCTTTAACCTTTTCTTCTAAGCTCATAGCCCTACCTCCTTTGAGGTTTAGTACATACCGCCGTTTACGTGAACGACCGTACCCGTTACGTAGGAGGCCAGCTCGGAGCAGAGGAAGAGCACCGCCCCGGCCACCTCCTCGGGCCGGCCGAACCTGCCTAAGGGAATCTCCTCGAGGTAACGCTTCTTAAGCTCTTCCGGCAGCCCCGCCGTCATGTCCGTCTCTATAAAGCCGGGGGCTACGGCGTTGACGAGGACGTTCCTCGGTGCCAGCTCTTTGGCCAAGGACTTGGTAAAGCCTACGAGTCCGGCCTTAGAGGCCGCGTAGTTGGTCTGGCCCGCGTTGCCCGTGAAGGCTACCACGGAGGTGAGGTTAACGATGCGCCCCCAGCGCTGCTTTATCATCTTCTTTACCGCGCGCTTGGTCACCAGAAAGGTGCCCGTAAGGTTTACCCTTATAACCTCTTCCCAGTCTTGCTCGCTCATCCGTAAAAAGAGCTTGTCGCGCGTAATGCCGGCGTTGTTTATAAGAACGTCAACACCGCCGAAGGCGGTCTCTATCTCTTTAAACGCCTCGTCTATGGACGGAGGGTCCGAGAGGTCGAGCCTGAGGCCTAAGGTTTTAGCCCCCGTCTCGTCGGCTATGCTCTGGGCGGTTCGGCGTGCGCGCTCGGCGTCGGTGCCCGTAACCACTACGGTAGCTCCCGCCCGCGCGAGGGCGTAAGCTATAGCCCTGCCTATGCCGCGCGTAGAGCCCGTAACGAGGGCCGTCTTACCCTCAAGGCGTATTTCCATTATGCTTTCGTAATTATACCAAACTTCAGGCGCTTCTGCCCAGCAGGTGCTCGAGAAGGGCCATCTGGGCCCAGAGCCGGTTCTCGGCCTGACGGAACACCGTTTCGGCTTGCTCTTCGAAAAGCTCCCGCTCAACCTCTTGGCCCTTACGGGCGGGCAGGCAGTGAAGCAGCAGGGCGGGTTTACCGGTTTTTTCTACAAGCTCACGCGTAACGCGGTACGGCTCGAAGGCGGAGAGCTCTTTCTCCTGCTGGCCCATGCTTACCCAGACGTCGGTGTAAAGAGCGTCGGCGTCTTTTACGGCCTCTTCGGGGTCGTGCGTGAGCTCTATCCGGGCACCCGTCTCGCGGGCTATGCGGCGGGCTTTCTCGTAGTAGTAGGCGTTAGGCTCGTGTCCGAGGGGCGTGGCTACGGTGAGGTCTACGCCGGCCATGGCGCAGCCTACCATGAGGCTGTTACAGACGTTGTTCCCGTCGCCGAGCCAAGCGAGCTTAAGCCCTTCGAGCCTACCGAAGGTTTCTTTAAGCGTAAACAGGTCGCTTAGCGTCTGGCACGGGTGGGAGAGCTCCGTAAGGGCGTTTACGACGGGTATAGAGGCGTAGAGGGCGAGCTCTTTAAGCGCGGCGTGCGAGTGGTTACGGACCACGAGCGCGTCGACGTAGCGCGAGAGGGTACGGGCCGTGTCGGCCGTCTCTTCGCCGCGCGAAGACTGCAGTTCTTTCTCGTGTAAAAACAGGCTTTCGCCGCCGAGCTTCCGGACGCCCACCTCGAACGAGACGCGCGTACGCGTGGAGGGCTTGGTAAAAAGCAGGGCCACCACTTTACCCTTTAGCGCGTCGCTCCTTGCTCCTCTCTTAAACTCTTCGGCCCGTTTAAGCAGGTAAAAAAGCTCGTCGCGCGTTATATCCCATAAGTCTAAAAAGTCCCTTTTCATAGAGAATATTTTAGACGCCAAGCAGGAGGGCCGTAAGCTCGTCTTTAAAGAGCGTGCCTAAAAAGGCGCCTAAAGCCAAAAACGGGCCGAAAGGGAGAACGAACTGCGTGCTTCTGTGCTTTACAAGAAGCGGGAGGGCGTAAAGCAGGCCCGTAACGCTGCCTATAAGAAGCGCGTAGAAAACCAGAAGCGGGCCGCCGAAAGCGCCCACGGAGGCAAGAAGCAGCCCGTCGCCGAGGCCTATACCCTCTACTTTTCTTACGAGCCTGTAGTAGGCGTATATAAGGAGCACCAGCCCGAGGCCGAGGGCGGCACCCGTAAAAGCTTGTGCGGGCGTAACGGAAGGCCTGAAGAACGAGAGGAGCAGGAATAGAATCGTGCTGCCTACGCTTAAGACGGGCGGGATGACGAAGTACAGCCAGTCGGTGAGCGCTACTATAAGTAAGTACGAGAAAAACAGATAGTGATAGACGGCCTCAAGGGTGAGGCCGTAGAGGTAGCACGAGAGGACGGCCAGCAGGCCCGAGCCGAGCTCGACGAGCGGGTAGCGCAGGGATATAGGGCCCGAGCAGAAGCGGCACTTCCCTTTAAGAAGAACGAAAGAGATTAAAGGCAGGTTGTCGTGCCACGGGATGGTACGGCCGCAGTGAGGGCAGCGCGAGCGGGTAAAGACCACCGGCTCGCCGCGCGGCAGCCGGTAAATAAGAACGTTGTAAAAGCTACCGAGAACGAGCCCGACGAGGAAGGCCGCAAGGTAGCAGAGCTCCATTAAACCCTCCCGAGGAGCCTCTGCGCGTCGAGGACGAAGGCCGAGGCTACGAAGACCGAGGAGAAGGTACCCACGATAACGCCCACGACGAAGGCGAACATTATGTTAGACAGCGCGTAGCCGCCGAGGATAAAAAGCGTGAAAGCGGTAATAAAAGTCGTTAAAGAGGTCATTAAGGTTCTCGAGAGGGTCTGGTTTACCGAGAGGTCCATAACCTCTTCTAAGGTCATGTCTTTCCGCTTACGGAGGTTCTCGCGTATACGGTCGAAGATAACGACCGTGTCCGAGACGGAGTAGCCCGCCACGACGAGGATGGCCGAGACGACCTCGAGGTTCACCTCCCGGTAGGTAAGCGCGTAAGCTCCCAGAACGGTAATAACGTCGTGCAGGAGAGCCAGCACCGCCCCTAAACCCCAGAGAAGCTTAAACCTGAATCCTAAGTAAAGCAGGATACCCGCAAGAGCCGTAAGCACGGCAAAGAAGGCCTTCTTTTTAAGCTCCTCGCTTACCACCCCGCTTATCTTCTCTTTTCTTAAAAGCTCGTACTCTCCGAAGCGTCTAAAGGCACGCTCTACCTTCTCCTCGGGCTGGCCGCGCCGTACTTTTACGATAAAGCTGCCCTCGCGCGTCTCTTGGATGAGAAAGCCCGTTAGACCTTCTTCTTTTAGCGCCCTCCTTAACTCCTGAGGGGAGACCTTTTTAGCAAAGCGGACCTCGTAGAGCGTCCCGCCGGTAAAGTCGAGGCCGAGGTTTAAGCCCCGGAAGAAAAGAAGCAGCAGACTGGCCAGAACTAAAAAGGCCGAGACGGCGTAGGCGAGCTTCCGGTACTTTAAAAACCGGAACCGTATCACAGGTACTTACACCCCGTGCTCAGAAGCCCGAGCTTGCCCCCGCGCTTCCGGTAGAGAATCTTAAGCTCGCCGTCCTGAACGTCGACGAAGGGTAGAAAGTACGCGTGCGTCTCTTCCAGCTCGGCTACGGCGTCTTCTAAGCTCATGGGCTTGTCCACCACGAGCTCTTCCTCTTCTACTTTGGGTACCTCTTCCAGACCGAGCTCGAGCTCGTGGAGCTTCTCTTTAAACTTACGGGCTTCTCTAATCTGTTCGTGCCTACGCTCTTTAAGCTTGACGAGCTGCTTCTCGAGCTCGTCGAGGGCTTTGTCTATGGCCGTAAAGACGTCCGTGTCTTCTTCCCAAGCGTGCAGAGCACCGTGAGGGAGGTTTTTAAGGTACAGGTGCAGGTCCACGCGGTAAAAAGTCGGGAGGCTGTCGCCGGCAAAGTCGCGCTGGCGGGCACGCGTGGAGGATATGGCCACCACCGCCTCCACCTCGTCCTCGCCGACCTCTTTTAAGTACCGCTTAAAGCGGTTAAGCTTACTCTCTATAAGCGCCTTCATGGCGTCGCTAATCTCAACGTCTACGCCCCTGTACTCAACGTTCATTACTTCTCCTCCGAAAGCTTAAGCTCTCTCAAGACCCTATTATCCAGCACCAGAACCAGCTTTTCAACGTCGCGCTCCACTTTCAAGGGCTTGAGTGTGACGACCTGAGGACAGAACCGGGCGGTCCGCTTTAGGTACAGATACAGCACCTGACCCTTACGCTCTTTCTTCTCTACCGCGTAGCAGGGGGAAGGGAGCTCGACGGTTACGGTTTTGTAAGGCCCCGAGCAGCCTATAAGGCCGCTTAGAAACAGAATACCCAGCTCGTTCATAACTATTAAAGTATGTTCTATAGGAGGTCGAGGCGATGGAGTTCACCCTGACGGAGAAGCCCGACGAGCTGTACGACGTGGTGATAATAGGAGCCGGGCCCGCGGGCACCACCGCGGCCATATACACCGCCCGCGCCGGCTGGAAGACGCTCGTTCTTTACCGCGCGGAGGCCGACGGCGCTTTGGGCATAACGCAGAAGATAGAGAACTACCCGGGCGTGCCCGGCCCCATATCGGGTTACGAGCTTCTAAAGCGTATGCGCGAGCAGGCCAAGAGCTTCGGCGCTAAGTTCGTAAGGGGTAAAGTTATCGCCACGGAGCTTAAGACCGACCCTAAAAAGGTCTACACGATAGACGGAAGGGAGTTTAAGGGTAAGGTGGTTATCGTCGCCTCGGGTGCCATGGAGCGGGCGCACAAGTTTAAAGGCGAGGAGGAGTTTTTAGGTAGGGGCGTCTCGTACTGCGGCGTGTGCGACGCGGCCTTCTTTAAAGACCAGCCGGTGGCCGTTATAGGCGACGACGACTACGCCATAGAGGAAGCGCTCTTTATAGCCCGCTTTGCGAGCAAGGTCTACTTTATCGTCCCGGGTAGTAAGATAAAGGCACCGCCGGAGGCGGTCGAGGAGCTCAAAAAACAGCCCAACGTGGAGATACTGCTTCACCACCGCGTGCTCGAGATAGTGGGCGACCAGACGGTAAAGGGGATAAGGCTTAAGGACCTCGAGACGGGGGAGGAGAAGTTTTTAGAGGTTAACGGCGTGTTTATATTCTTAGGCGGCACCAAACCCTCGGTAGACTTTCTGATGGGTCAGGTGGAGATGACGGACGGGGAGTGCATCGTGGTAAACGAGGAGATGATGACGTCCGTGCCGGGCGTCTTTGCCGCCGGGGACGTGCTCTGTAACGAGGTTAAGCAGGCCGTGGTGGCCGCGGCCATGGGCTGTAAGGCGGCGCTGGCGGCAGACAAGTTTTTAAGCGGGAAGAGAAAAATAGTGCCGCAGTGGTAGGCTTGACGGGCAGTAAGTAACCCCTTACATTAAGGGTATGCTCATAAAGCCGGGCGACGTACAGAAGGTGGGAAACCTGTTTATCGACTCGGTCCACGAGGAGGAGATAAGGCTCATTAACGAGCTCTACGAGGCATTAACTAAAGAAGACAAAAGTAAGGCCGACGAGCTTATGGACGAGCTGCTCGTGGACCTCGAGGACCACTTTACGACGGAAGAGGAGCTTATGCGCGAGTTTGAGTTTTTCGCATACCCGATGCACAAGGCCGAGCACGACCAGATGCGCCAGCGCTTTAAAGAGGTCTACGACGCGTGGAAAAAAGACAGAAACTGCGCCGCGGTCGTCTCTTTCTTAAAAGACGAGTTCGTACCTTGGATTAAGAGCCACGTGGCGCGCTGGGACTCGACCACCGCTCAGCACCTCGGAGATTAACAACGCCGAGCTTCTTTAGCTCTTCGTAAAGCCTGTGGACGGGAAGACCCATTACCGTGTAGAAGTTACCCCTAATCTTCTCCACCAGCGTGGCCCCGAAGCCCTGAACGCCGTAAGCGCCCGCCTTGTCGAGAGGCTCGCCCGTCTTTACGTAGTAAAGCGCCTCTTCTTCGTCAAACGGCCGGAACTTCACGCGGGCCGTATCGTGGAAAACCACTTTACCCTTAGGCGAGTAAACGGCAACGCCCGTAACTACGGTGTGCCAGCGGCCCGAGAGGGCCTTTAGCATCTCAAGCGCCTCTTGCTCGTCTTTGGGCTTGCCTAAGACGCGGCCTTTAAAGTAGACCACAGTGTCGGCGCCTACTACGGCCGCGTTGCGGTGCTTTTTAAAAACGCTTAGGGCCTTTTTACGCGCCAGCCGCCGGGCCAGCGCTACGGGGTCTTTAAGAGGCTCGTCCTCGTCGGCCTCGGGCGCTACGACGGAGAAGGGTACGCGGAGAAGAGAGAGAATCTCCCTCCTCCGCGGCGAGGTAGAGGCCAGAATAAGCTCCATTCAGTTACCGCGAGCCTTAAGCTCCCTTATCTGCGTCTTTATAAAGGTAAGTATGAAGGGTATCTGGCGCTTTAGCTGCTCCTCCGTAAGGTTTTCCTTGTGAAGCTCCTCTTCAAGGAGCTTAATCACGTCCAGAAGACCGAAGTAGAACTCCTTCGTGGATATCTGACCCGCTTTCTTCTTCTCTTCCAGCTCCTTAAGAGCCTGTTGAACCTTGTCACTTGCCATCATGTACCGACCCCTCTTAGACTTTTTCCAGAAAGTCCTCGACTTCCTTGGCTATGAGCCTGAGTATGCCGAGCTTCGTCTCCTTAGGCGTTATTATCCCGAGCACGAACTCGCCTTTTATGGGTACGAAGACGAGGTAGCCGTCTTCCGTGTCGATGATTATCTCGTTAAGACCGCGCTTTTTAGCGTCGCCGGCGGTAATGAGTCCGGCCGAGAGGATGGCCGCGGACGAGGCGGCTATCGTCTCCTCGTCCACGTCCTCGTCGAGGTACGAGACAAGGGGCAGACCTTCCGTGTCGGCCAGCAGTATGCCGTCGAGGTTGTTCTCCCTGACGACCTGCTTAAAACGCTCCCTAATCTCGTCTTGCTTCTTTAAAATGCTCATGGGCTAACCTCCCGGGCTCCTACCAGAGCCTCCTTTTGCTGCCGCACTTCCTCCACCAGTACGTTTAATAACTGTTTTACCACATCTTTGTCCGTGGCTATGCAGGGTAAAACCTTTACGCCCGGCTCGAGGTCGAGCGCCTGACGCACCTCTCGGACGCTACGGGCGTCGGGCAGGTCCTGTTTGTTGGCAAGGACGATGTAAGGCGCCGGGTTCTCGGCCATGAAGAACCTTATCTGCTCGAGCGTCTTGTCCCAGAGCTCGGGCTTCGTGCTGTCGAGGAGGAAGACGTACCCGTCGGTCCCTTTAGAGAGAATGGGCCACATGAACGAGAAGCGGTCTTGGCCGGGGATGCCGAACACGGCGAGTTTGGTCTGCTCCTCTTCGTAAAAGGTCTCGCCGAAGTCCATGGCTACCGTAGTGTTACGCTTGTAAGCGCGCTCCCTCTCGTCGGTGGTCTTCCGCTCGAGCGAGAGCGCCTCCTTCTCCGAAGCGTTTTTGACGAAAGTGCTCTTCCCCGCCCCAAAGTGGCCCGCAACTAATATTTTTAACTTCTTCACGGTAGACCTCCTTTCCTTCTGAGGAGGGGGACGCTTCCCTCTCCCTTTTAAAAGTTTTTATAACAAAAGTCTACGACGCCCTACGGGCGTTGTCAATAATAGAAGTGTTAATAGTTTTTATTTAATGCTCTTATAATCTCGTTAAACGCGTATCGGAAAGTTTTAAAATAGGAGGGCACCTTATGGCGGATGCGGCCGTAAAGGAGCTTCAAGAAGAGATTAAGAGGCTGGCCGAAGAGAAGAACGCGGTAATACTGGCGCACTACTACCAGCGGCCCGAGGTGCAGGAGGTGGCTCACTTCGTGGGCGACTCGCTCGAGCTCGCCCGCAGGGCCGCCGAGACGGACGCGTCGGTCATCGTCTTTTGCGGCGTTAGGTTTATGTGCGAGACGGCTAAGATAGTAAGTCCTTCTAAAAAGGTGTTACACCCCAACCCCGAGAGCGGCTGTCCCATGGCCGACATGGTAAAGCCCGAGGACGTAAAGAGGCTCCGCGAGCAGCACCCCGACGCCGAGTTCGTCGCTTACGTAAACACCACCGCCGAGGTTAAAGCCCTCGTGGACCTCTGCGTCACCTCCGCCAACGCGCCCAAGCTCATTAAGAAGCTGCCGGCTAAAAAGGTCGTCTTCCTGCCCGACAGGGCCTTAGGCAGCTGGATAGCCAAGCAGGTGCCCGAGAAGGAGTTCGTCCTGTGGCAGGGCTTCTGTCCCCCGCACTACGAGTTTACGTACAAAGAGCTTTTAAAGCTTAAAGAGCGCTACCCCGACGCACCCGTGGCGGCGCACCCCGAGTGCCACCCGAAGGTGCTCGAGATGGCCGACTTCGTAGGCTCGACCTCACAGATTCTCCGTTACGCCACCTCCGTAAAAGCTCCCAGAGTTATAGTCGTTACCGAGGTAGGTCTTAAGTACACGCTCCAGAAGGTAAACCCCAATAAAGAGTACGTCTTTCCCGAGAGCATGAACTACTGCGGGAGCGTCTACTGCTGCAGCATGAAGGGGATAACTTTAGAGCACGTGTACGAGACGCTTAAAGAGGAGAAGAACGAGGTAAAGCTCGACGAGGAGCTTATAAAGAAGGCCGAGAGGCCTTTAAGGAGGATGCTCGAGCTTAGCTAAAGTATGGGCTTGGCCGTCTCCCACATGGCTATGGCCCCCGCCGAGCCGACGTTAAGCGAGCTTACGCGGCCTTTCATGGGTATGGTGACCACGAGGTCCGCCATCTCGAGCAGGCTCTTAGAGACGCCCTTGTCCTCGGCCCCGAGCACGAGCGCCGTAGGTAGCGGAATCTCAACCTCCCTGAGGTCTTTCCCGCCCTTCTCCACCGCCACCAGCCACCCGCCCGCTTTCTTCCACTCCTTAAGTGCGTTTTTTAGACTGCTTACCTTTGAGAGCGTAAGGTAGAAAACGGCACCGCTCGAGGCCTTAACCACCGTCTCGTTTACGGGAGCGCTCCGGTCTTTAGGCAGCAGAGCCCCGACCCCGCCGAGCACCTCGCAGGTTCTAAGCAGGTTGCCCACGTTCTGCGGGTCGGTAATGTGGTCGAGAACTAGAAAGAAACTGCCCCTCTCGAGCGTCTTTTTAAAAAGCTCCTCCGGCGGCGCGTAAGAGACGGGACTAAGGAGCGCCACCACGCCCTGCGTCTTCTTCGTTCCCGCCAGCTCCTCGACTTTCTTCCGCGAGACGCGCTGCACCTTCACGCCCCGCTCTTTAGCCAGCTTTAGAAGCTCTTTAGGTACGCGGCTGTCGTGGGCGACGAGAATCTTCTCGAGCGAGCGGCCCGACCTTAGGGCCTCCATTACGGGATTCCTTCCCCAGACGACGAACCTCTCCATAAGTTCTATGTTAGAGCCGGTGTAGCCTCCGCAGAAAGAACGCCAGCAGCTCAAACCAGAGCTTTACCGCCTCCCAGTCGACGGCGTGCGGGTCGTCTAACCGCGTGTGCCGGAGCGGGTAAGGGTGGGAAGAGAGAAAGAGCGTCTCTACGCCCTTCTCTTTAAAAGGGGCGTGGTCGCTCGAGGCGGTACTGCTCTCTACAAAGGGTATCTCCGTTTTAGTCTCGAGCAGGTGCCGGTAGAACTTCTCGTTAACGACGGGCCCGTTGGGCCCGTGGTAGTCGCGGTATATAACCGCCGGGTGGCTGCCGCCCAGACCGTCGAGGTTAACCGCGTAGAGAACGTTTTTAGACCGCCCGGCGTGGAACCGGGCCCCCTCGAGCCCCAGCTCCTCGCAGTCGGTAAAGACGGCCCTTACCCGCATAGGCAGCTCGTAAAACTCCCTAAGGTCTTCAAGAAGCAGAAGTAGTAAGGCCACCGAGACGCAGTTGTCCACCGCCCCGCAGACGAAGGGCTTCGTGTCGTAGTGAGCCAGCAGAATAAGGTACGGCCCGCGGCCGAACTCCACCACCACGTTCGTCCCTTTTATCTCTTTCTCTTTACTCTTTATCCTCAGCTCGACGGTTTTACCCGCCAGCGCGAGTAGCTCGTCGCGCGGTCCCGAGGCGAAAGGGAAAGAGGTCTTCCCTACCGTACCCGCGTAAGGTACGCCCGGGCTCTTTAGGTACGACAGGGCCGCCAGCGCCCCGCGCCTTTTAAGCTCCTCGGCCTTCTCCTCGTCGCGCTTCCCGCCGTAAGGCAGAAGCGCTATCTTATCCTTAACGGCGCTCAGGTCCGTCGTAAGCTCGGCCTTAAGCTCTACCGGCGGGCTCCCAACGAAAGGGAGAAGCTCGAGCTTCTTCCCGTTAGCCTTAAGCCGTCCCGAGACGGGGATGAGCTTGTGGCAGCTGAAGTGCTCGAGACGGTACTTAAAGCCCTTCTCCGACAAGAAAGAGGTTATGACCTTTAAAGCTTTGCGGTGGGAGGAGGTGCCGCTCAGCCGCTCGAGCCAGCAGAGCTGCTCGACGAGCCTCTGGAGCTCTTTTAGCTTAGAGGGTCTCATCCGTAAACGGGCGTAAGCCAGCGGCGGTAGCGCTCGAGCTTACCCCTAACGGCGTTAAAGTACAGCTCCTGAAGCTTACGCGTAACTGGGCCGGCCTTCCCGTCGCCGACCTTCCGGTCGTCTATCTCGACCACGGGCGTTATCTCCGCCGCCGTGCCCGTAAGGAAGACCTCGTCCGCCCGGTACAGCTCGCTGCGGGCCACGGGCCTCTGGACGACTTTAACGCCGAGCTCCTTCTCTAAAAGCTCTATAACCGCCTTGCGCGTTATGCCTTCGAGGATGTGCTGGTCGGGAGAAGGCGTGACGGCTACGCCGTCTTTTATTAAAAAGATGTTCTCGCCCGAGCCCTCGGCTACGAAACCGTGGGCGTTTAGCAGTATGGCCTCCTGATAGCCCGAGAGGAGCGCCTCCGTCTTTGCCAGCGCGCTGTTTACGTAAGCCCCCGCCACCTTCCAGTGGGAAGGTATGGCGTTGTCGTCGTTTCTGCGCCACGAGGAGACTTTAGCCCTTATCCCGTCGGAGGTGTTCAGGTACCTGCCGAAGCGGTACAGGTATATGGCCAGCTCGGGCGTATAGTCGATAAGCTTAGGCGTGAGCTTTAGGTCCTTAAAGTAGGCTATGGGACGGACGTAAACGTCTTCTTGAATGCCGGACCGGCGGAGCAGCTCTTTGGTAACCTCTACCAGCTCGTCGGCCGAGTAAGGTAGGTTCATAAACAGGGCCTTGGCGTTTCTTAAAAGCCGCTCGTAGTGCTCGCGGGCGAAAAGCAGGTACAGCTGTCTCTCCTCTTCGTTCCAGTAAGCCCTTATACCTTCAAAGACGGCCGTGCCGTAGTGGAAGGAGTTGGTCATTATGCTTATCTTGGCTTCCTCGACGGGAACTATCCGGCCCTCGAAGAAGGCGTAATCCATGGGAAAAGATTTTAGCACAGGGGGTTAAGATATACCTCGGAGGTGGGCAGATGAGAAAGGGCTTAAGCCTGCTTTTCCTCTCGGGAGCGCTGTTTACCGCTCTCGCGGCGGGCTACCGCATACCCGAGCAGTCGCTCCGCTCCACCGCCACCGCCGCCGCTTACGGCGCTTGGCCCGAAAGCCCCGACGCGCTCTTTTACAACCCCGCGGCCCTGAGCTGGCTTAAAGACGGCTGGCTGTTTGAGGGCGGTGCCCGTTACATACTCCTGCCGAGGATAACCTACGAAGGGCTCGTCTACGACCCCGTGTTAAAAACCTACGTTTACGCGCGCGTAAAAAGCTCCAAAGAGGAGTTTATAGCCCCTTACTTCTTTCTGGCGACGCCCAAGGTGGGTAAGCTCCGCTTCGGGCTTTCCTTTACCACGCCGGCGGGTCTTGCTAAAAAGTGGGGCAGCTACCCGGCCTCGGCTTACGCACGCGAGTTTACGCTTAAGGTCTTTGAGCTTAGCGCCTCGTTCTCGTACGAGCTTACGCGCTACCTCTCGGTCGGCGGCGGCCTTAGGGGCGTTTACGCGGAAGGACGGGCGGGAGCGAGCTACCCCGGCGTCTACTCGATAACCATGGACGGCAACACGGACGTCCGCCCGGGCTGGCACCTCTCGGTGGCACTAAAGCCGACCGAGAGCCTCCGCTTCTCGGCTCTTTACCGCTCAAAGGTGCCTTTAAAGCTCTCGGGCTACGGCTGGGGCTACGCGGTCCTACCTACGGCCTTAGGACCGGTTAACTACCCTATAAAGACGGGCGGGAGCGTACGCGTCCCTCTCCCGGCCGAGCTGAGGCTCTCGGCTGCTTGGCGCTGGCGCTCCACCACCTTCGAGTTTAGCTTTGAGCGCGTCTACTGGTCTTCTTACGAACAGCTCGACTTCGACTACGACGACCCGACGGCCGAGGCCCTCTTCGGCAGCCCCCGCCCGAAAAACTGGGAGGACGTAAACGCCTACCGCTTCGGCGTCCGGCACACCATTAACAAGCTCGAGCTTAACGCCGGCGTAGCCTACACCGAGTCGCCCATACCTACGAGCAGCCTCGGGTTCGAGCTGCCCGAGCCTAAGTACGCGTGGGTGCTCTCGGGCGGTTTAGCCTACAAGCCGTCGCCCAACGCGGAGCTGGGTCTGGGCTACCTCTACCTCGTCTCGGGCAGCAGGAAGGTAACCAACGCACTGCTTAGGGGCGAGTTTACCGACGTGAGTGCCCACATACTGACGCTCTCGCTCGGGCTGAGGTTTTAGCCCTTGCCCCTTTTAAGTTTTTTCGGTAAATTATTAAAGACGCGCCGGCGTAGCTCAGTCGGTAGAGCGCGGGCTTCGTAAGCCTGAGGTCGCGGGTTCAAGTCCCGCCGCCGGCTCCAGCCTTCCCTTGTAGCCTCTATCTTCCCGCCTATCTTAATAATTAGCCGCTCAACTTTTGTGAAGAAGCGTTTTTAGGAGGTGGGAGCGATGGCCCTATTTGACGAGTGGTACCACAAGGGACACCAGATAGTTCACGAGGTTATGAAGGAGCTGGGCATAGAGGACGAGCACAAGGCTTACCGTCTGCTAAGGGCGGTGCTCCAGACGCTCAGGGACCGCCTGCCCGCCAGCGAGGGTAAAGACTTCGCCGCTCAGCTTCCCATGCTCCTTAAAGCCGTCTGGTGCGACGGCTGGGACCCTACGAAGGTGCCCGACAAGAGCATTAAAAAGAAAGAAGACTTTTTAGAGCGCGTTATGAACCACCCGGGCCTGAGAAGGCCCGCCGACGTCTCTTCTCTCGAGGAGGCCGAGAGGGTGGTTAAGGGCGTCTTCCGCGTGCTAAAGCGCCACGTCTCGGAGGGTGAGATAAAGGACGTCCTTAGCGAGCTGCCCGAGGACATAAGGAAGCTCTTTGAGGAGGCGTGAGGATGTCCGTAAGAAGGCCCGCCGTGGCGGGGACCTTTTACCCCGCCTCGCCGGAGGAGCTTATAAAGCTTATGGACCTACTCTGCGGCGAGGAGCCGCCTAAGAAGATAAAGGCTAAGGCCATACTCGTACCCCACGCCGGCTACGTCTACAGCGGCAGAACCGCCTGCGAGGTGTACAAGCGGGTAGAGATACCGCCCGAGGTGGTGCTCCTCGGGCCCAACCACACGGGCTACGGTGCGCCCATATCCGTTTACGGCGGCGACGCTTGGGAGACGCCTTTCGGCGTGGTGGAGATAGACAAGGAGCTCCGCGAGGAGGTGCTTAAGTACCCTTACGCGAGGGCCGACGAGCTTGCGCACCTCTACGAGCACTCGCTCGAGGTTCAGGTGCCTTTCCTGCAGCGCTACGCCAAACAGCCCTTTAAGATTCTCCCCATCGTGCTGGCGTTTTTAGAGTACGAGGTGGCGCGCGACTTCGGCCGCTTCTTAGGCTCCATTCTTAAAGAGCGCGACGCGCTTATAGTTATAAGCACCGACATGAGCCACTACGTAAGCGCCGAGGAAGCCCGTAAAAAGGACGAGATACTCATCGCGGCCATGGAGCGGCTAAACACCGAGGAGCTATACTTTAAAGCCCTGCAGTACAACATAAGCATGTGCGGCGTGGTGCCCGCGGTGGTGGGTATAGAGGCGGCTAAGGTTATGGGCGCTAAAAGAGGGATAGTCGTCGACTACTCGAACTCCGGCGACGTTACGGGTGACTACTCGCAGGTGGTAGCGTATCTGGGGATGATATTCGTCTAAGGCCGTCAGGCCTTCTTCTCTCTCTTCCTATAATTTAAACATTAGTATGACGCTCTCTGCTAACGAGATACGCGAGCTCTTTTTAGAGTTTTTCGAGAAGAAGGGGCACGCCCGCGTAAAGTCCGCCCCTTTGGTACCCGAGAACGACCCTACGCTCCTTTTCGTCAACGCGGGCATGGTGCCTTTTAAGAACGTCTTTCTGGGCCTCGAGAAGCGGCCCTACAAGAGGGCCACCTCGTGCCAGAAGTGCCTCCGCGTCTCGGGCAAACACAACGACCTCGAGCAGGTGGGCTACACCTCGAGACACCACACCTTCTTCGAGATGCTCGGTAACTTCTCTTTCGGCGACTACTTCAAGCGCGAGGCCATCCACTACGCATGGGAGTTCGTCACTAAAGTGCTTAAACTGCCTAAAGAACGCCTTTTTGTCTCGGTATACCGCGACGACGAGGAAGCCTACCGGATATGGCACGAGGAGGTGGGCCTGCCCGAGAGCCGGATATGGCGGCTCGGCGAGGAAGACAACTTCTGGCAGATGGGCGAGACGGGACCCTGCGGCCCCTCGTCCGAGATATACTTCGACCGCGGGGAGGCGTTTGAGGGCGACGAGCGCTACCTTGAGATATGGAACCTCGTGTTTATGCAGTACAACCGTGACGAGACAGGCCGGCTCACGCCCTTGCCCAGCTCCAACATAGACACGGGCATGGGGCTCGAGCGGATAGCCTCCGTCCTGCAGGGCACTAAAACCAACTACGAGATAGACATCATAAGACCGCTTATTAACTTCGGCGAGGAGCTATCGGGCAGACGCTACGGCGAGAGCTTCGAGACGGACGTAGCCTTAAGGGTCGTAGCGGACCACCTGAGGGCCGTCACCTTCGCTATAAGCGACGGCGTTATACCCTCCAACGAGGGCCGCGGATACGTCGTAAGACGCATCCTCCGGCGGGCCATGCGCTTCGGCTACAAACTCGGGATAGACCGCCCCTTTCTGCACGAAGGGGTTAAGCTCGTCGTCGAGCTTATGAGCGAGCCTTACCCCGAGCTCGAGCTCTCGGAGGAGTTCGTTAGAAACATCGTAAAGGGCGAAGAGGAGCGGTTTATAAAGACCCTCAAAGAGGGTACCGAGTTCGTAAAAGAGGTGATAAACAAAGCCTTAAAAGAAGGTAGAAAGACCCTTACGGGTAAGGAGGTCTTTACCGCGTACGACACCTACGGCTTCCCCGTAGACCTTATAGAGGAGATGGCCCGCGAGCACGGCCTGAGCGTAGACCTTAAAGGCTTCGAGTGCGAGCTCGAGCAGCAGCGCGAGCGGGCCCGCAAGCACTTCAAGCTCGACGCTAAAAAGCTCAAGCCCGTTTACGGACGGCTCAAAGACCGCGGCGTAAGCTCCACCTTCGTCGGCTACGAGAAGACCGAGCACGAGAGCCGGCTTCTGGCCGTCGTGGTAAACGACGAGGAGGCCGAGGAGCTTAAAGAAGGACAAGAGGGAGAGCTCGTCTTAGAAGAGACGCCCTTCTACCCCGAAGGCGGGGGCCAGATAGGCGACGCGGGCATTATAGAGACCGACCGCGCCCTCTTTAAAGTAGAAGACACGCAGAGACCCACCGAAGGTCTTATAGTCCACAAAGGCAAACTCGTTAAAGGGACGCTAAGAAGAGGCGAAATCGTACACGCCCGCGTAGACAAAGAGAGACGCGAGGACGTGGCGCGCAACCACACGGCCACGCACCTGCTTCACGCCGCACTGAGAAACCTATTAGGCGAGCACGTCCGTCAGGCCGGCTCGCTCGTAGCCGACGCGTACCTCAGGTTCGACTTTACGCACTTCGCTCCCCTGACCGAAGAGGAGCTTAAGCGCGTAGAAGAGCTCGTAAACGAGAAGATACGCGAGAACCTGCCCGTCGAGTATACTTACATGCCTTACGAAGAAGCCCTAAAAAGCGGAGCCGTTGCCATCTTTGAAGAGAAGTACGGCGACACGGTAAGGGTCGTCTCGTGCGGCGAGTTCTCTAAAGAGCTCTGCGGCGGTACGCACGTCTCGGCCACGGGGCAGATAGGCTACTTCCGGATAGAGTCCGAGAGCTCCGTAGGCGCCGGCGTGAGGCGGATAGTGGCCCGGACGGGCCGGTGGGCCGTTAAAGAGGCCTTTAAAGACAGGGTGCTTCTTAAAAGGAGCGCCGCGCTTGCGGGCGTAAAAGAGGACGAGCTGCCGCGTAAAGTAGAAGAGCTCGTCGAGAAGCTCAAAGAGCGCGAGCGGAGGCTTAAAGAGCTTGAGCTGGCGCTGCTGCGCGAGCGGGCTAAAAGCCGCGTAAAGAGCGATAAGGCGGGCGAGCTTACCCTTTACTGGGCTCTCTTTGAAGAGGTAGAGCCCGAGCAGCTCCGGGAGCTTGCGGACCAGCTTAGGCAGCAGCCGGGCAGCGTAGTCTTTTTAGGCTCTAAGCGCGGCGGGAGGCTCAACTTCGTTCTCGCCCTCTCGAAGGAGCTCGTGCCGCGGTTTAGCGCGCGCGAGCTTGCCAAAGAGGTGGGCAAGCTCGTAAAAGGCGGAGGGGGCGGACGGGACGACCTCGTACAGGGCGGCGGGAAAGAGCCTGACGGCTTTAACGAAGCGGTTAAATTACTAAAGGAAGTCTTATCGGGAGCAGGCGTAAGATGACGGAAGGTACGCGCACGCGTCCGCTCTTAAAAGAGCTCAGCATAAGGGTCTTAAGCGACAAACCCTTAGCCTTGGTAAGCGGGGGCGTTTTCTGTGCCTACGGTCTGCCTTTACGCTACAAACGCGTAGAGGAAGGGGAGATAAAGATAGCCGTCTCGCTCGAGAAGCTGCGCGAGCTCAGCCGGCGGTGCGAGCCGCACGAGCTGGTGGGCCGCGTGCTTAAAGAGCTCGAGTACGTGCTGCCCGAGGCCGTTTTTACCGTAGTAAAGGTTTACGCCGACGGGGTTAAGCTCCGGGAGCTGGTCCCTTACGAGGAGGTCACGCCCGTCGGCAAGGGTCTTATCATAGACGAAGAGCGCGAGCCCGACGCGGCCATCCCGCCGTGGGCCAAAGAGAACCGCGACCGCCTGTTTAACCTCGTAAGAGAGCTGCTGCTTCTCGAGCTCCTCTTCGGTCTTTAAAACTTTATACCTTTCTTGTCAGAAAACCTTAGTCTGACCTTCCCGCGGCCTTGAAAAGCGGTCGGAGAATTCTATCTTAATAAAGACGGCGAGGTAAGAGGCATGTTCGAGAAGTTTACCGAGAGAGCAAGACAAGTTATCTTGAGGGCGAGGGAAGAAGCGTTAGAGCTCGGTCACAGCTACTTAGGTAGCGAGCACATTCTGCTCGCTCTTATAAAAGAAGAAGACGTACCCGCACTCGTTCTCTCGCGCTTCGGCATAACGCCCGAGAAGGTAAGGAAGGCCGTCCTCGGCCAAGTTACCAAGGGCAGCCACACGGGCGAGGTGCTCTTTGCCCCCGACGCTAAAAGGGTTATAGAGTTTGCGGTCGAAGAGGCGCGCATCCTCCACCACCAGTTCGTCGGGCCCGAACACCTGCTTATAGGCGTAGTGCGCGAGAAGACGGGTCTGGGCGGCCGGATTTTAAGGGGCTTCGGCATAGACGAGTACGCGGTAAGGAAAGAGGTGCTCCAGATACTCGGCGAGCTGCCCAACCAAGAAGGGCCCCGTTACGCCTCCACGCCCAATCTGGACCGCTTCTCGCGCGACCTGACGCAGATGGCCCGCGAGGGCAAGCTCGACCCGGTTATAGGCAGGGAGAAAGAGATTGAGCGCGTCATCCAGATACTCGTCCGCAGACGGAAGAACAACCCCGTCCTCTTAGGCGACCCGGGCGTGGGTAAGACGGCCATAGTGGAAGGTCTGGCCCAGAGGATAGCCAACAAAGAGGTGCCCGAGCCGCTGCTTAACAAGCGCGTCGTCGCGCTCGACCTGGCGGCCCTCGTGGCCGGTACCAAGTACCGCGGACAGTTCGAGGAGCGGCTTAAGAACATCCTGAAGGAGCTCGAGAAGGCGGACAACGTCATACTCTTTATAGACGAGCTCCACACGCTCGTAGGCGCCGGCTCGGCCGAAGGCTCTATAGACGCCTCGAACATGCTCAAGCCCGCCCTTGCGCGCGGCGAGATACAGGTCATCGGCGCCACCACCGTGGACGAGTACAGGAAGTACATAGAGAAAGACGGGGCGCTCGAGCGGAGGTTCCAGCCCGTCTTCGTCGAGCAGCCGTCGCCCGAGGACACGCTCCAGATACTCTACGGTCTTAAGCCTAAGTTCGAGGAGTTCCACAAGGTAGAGTACACGCCCGAGGCGCTCGAGAAGGCCGTAGACCTCTCGGTAAAGTACATCACCGACCGTAACCTCCCCGACAAGGCCATAGACGTCATAGACGAGGCGGGTGCGCTCGTAAAGCTCAAGGCCACGCAGCTACCGCCCGAGCTGAAAAAGCTCGAAGAGAAGATTAAAGAGTACGAGAAGAAGAAAGACGAGGCGGTAAGGGAGCAAGACTACGAGCGGGCGGCCCGCCTACGCGACGAAGAGCTACGCTTAAGGGCAAAGTTCGAGACGCTTAAAGCCAAGTGGAAAGAGGAGCTCGAGCGTAACAAGCCTAAGGTTAAAGAGGAGGACGTGGCCGAGGTGGTGGCCCGCTGGACGGGCATACCCGTAAAGCGGATTCACGAGAGCGACGCGCAGAAGCTCTTGCACATAGAAGAGGAGCTTACCAAGCGCGTAATAGGGCAAGACGAGGCAATAAAGGCCGTAGCCCGCGCCATAAGGCGCTCCCGCGTAGGTCTTAAGGGTAAGCACAGGCCCATAGGCGTCTTTCTCTTCTTAGGCCCTACGGGCGTGGGTAAGACGGAGACGGCCAAAGCGCTCGCGGAGTACCTCTTCGGTACCGAGGACGCGCTTATAAGGTTCGACATGTCCGAGTACATGGAGAAGCACACCGTCTCGAGGCTCATAGGCGCACCCCCGGGCTACGTAGGCTACGAAGAGGGCGGCCAGCTTACCGAGGCCGTAAGACGGAGGCCTTACTCGGTGCTGCTCTTTGACGAGATTGAGAAGGCCCACCCGGACGTGTTTAACATCTTCCTACAGATATTCGACGACGGCAGGCTCACTGACGGCCTCGGCCGTACGGTGGACTTCTCCAACACGATAATCATCATGACCTCCAACCTCGGTGCGCGCCTCATCTCGGGCGGCAGCGTGGGCTTTGAGAAAAAGCAAGGCCTCCTGAACTTCGAGGAGATGAAGAAGAACGTGCTCGACCAAGTGAAAAAGACCTTCAGCCCCGAGTTTCTCAACCGTCTCGACGAGATTATCGTCTTCAGGCCGCTCGAGAAGAAAGACGTGGAGAAAATTCTCGAGCTGCAGCTTAAAGAGATTAACGAGCTGCTTAAAGACTGGAACGTCCGCGTCAAGCTCCACAAGTCCTTTATAAACTGGCTTATAGACAGAGAGTACAAACCCGAGTTCGGCGCACGGAGTCTAAAGCGTGCCCTCCAGAAGCACGTGGAGGACCTGCTGGCCGAGGAGCTCATAAAGGGCACGCTCAAGGACGTGGACGAGGTAGAGATACGCGTCCGCTCGGACAAGCCTTACCTAAAACCCGTCAAAAAGAAGGAGAAGGTGGAGGCGCTCGTCCAGAAGTGAGCGCCCCCTTCTCCCGCTATAATTATCTCTTGTGATAAGAAGGCTGTTAGCGGGGGGCCTTCTGGCCGTCTCGGCCGCCTTTGCTCAAGAGACGGTAGAGAAGGTTCTCGTAAAAGGCAACAAGTACCTGCCCGAAGAGGTTATAAAAAGCCTCCTCCGGACTAAAGAAGGCGAGCCCTTCTCTTTAGAGAAGGTCCGCGAGGACGTCCGGCGGCTCTTCCGCACGGGCCTGTTTAAGCGCGTAGAGGTTTACAAGCAGGACCAAGACGGCGACGGCATGCCCGAGGTCGTCTTCGTCGTAGAAGACCTACCGGTCATATACAAGATAGAGTTTGAGGGCAACAGAGAGCTCAGCGACGAGACGCTGAAAGAGCGTCTGGGCATAGAGACCGAGCTGGGCGAGGTGGAGGTGGAAGAGACGGTCCAGACGCTTACGGCCAGCCCCGCCATAGAGGAGCGTCTGGCGCTTTTAAGGAGGATGAAGCTCGGCCGCGTCTTGACCTACGACGAGATAGAGAGCTTGCGCAAACGGATAGAAGAGATATACAAGCGCGAGGGCTTTGAAGGCACGCGCGTTACTTACCGGATAGTTCCAAAAAAGGGTGCCTCTAAGCTCGTCTTCGTCATAGAAGAGGGCGAGAAGAAGTACGTGGGCGAGATAAAGATAAAGGGCAACAGAACCTTCTCGGACAAAAAAATCAGGAGCGTTATGCAGCTAAAGCCCAAAAGCCTCTGGCTCCTTAGGTGGAAGCCCGCTTTCAGCCGCGAGCTGCTCGAGGAGGACCTCGAGAGCATCCGACGCTTTTACGAGAGCGAAGGCTTCTTTGAGGCCGAGGTAACGGCTAAGGTAAAGAAGAGAGGCGCCCGGCACGACGTAGAGGTCTGGGTAAAAGAAGGCCCGCGCTACAAGCTCGAGAAGCTCGAGATAACGGGTAACACCCTTTACGCTTACAGTGAGCTCGTGGGTGACCTTCTTAAAAAGAACGCCAAAAAGGGCGGCTATTATCGGAAAGAGCTAATAGAGAAGATAAAGCAGAACATAAAAGAGAAGTACGCCGAGATAGGCTTTCTCAAAGTGCGCGTAAAAGAAGAGCTTAAGCTCGACAGAGAGAACAAAAAGGTAAAAGTGACCCTTCGGGTGGAGGAAGGAGAGCCCGTCTACGCGGGACGGATAGAGGTAAAGGGCAACTACGAGACGCGCGACTACGTTATAAGACGGGAGATGAGGGTCCAAGAGCACGAGCTTATGGTCAAGAAAAAGATTGAGCGCTCGCGGACGCGGATAATGAACCTCGGCTACTACGAGTCGGTGGACATAGAGCCCGTACCCCGCGGGGCTAAGTGGGACCTGCTTGTTAAGATACGCGAGCGCTTCACCGGCCAGTTCTCGGTAGGCCTGTCTTACAACGAGGTTACCGGTCTAGCGGGCTTTATCGAGCTCAGAAAGGGTAACTTCCGCGGCACGGGCGACATAGCCGCTATAAGCGTAAGCTACGGTACGCAGTACCGTAACAACGCCATAAGCTACGTCCGCAAGTGGTTTTTAAAAAAGCCCATGGACCTCGACCTGTCTCTTTTCGACCGGCGGATTGAGTACACCACCTACACCGTTACGCGCGTAGGCTTCTCCACGGCCCTCTCTAAAGAGTTCGGCGAGTACTGGCGCGCCTCTATAGGTACGAGCATACAGCGCGTCCGCTACAGCGACATCTCGCCTTACGCCGTCTCGTACATAAAGCTCATGAGCGGGACGCGCGACTCGCGGAAGCTCTTCTTTACGCTAAGACGCGACACGCGCGACTGGTTTATCCTGCCCACGCGCGGCTCGCTGCTCAGCCTAAAAAACACGCTCGGGGTGGGCCTGCTCGGCGGCGACGAGAAGTTTTACAAGCTCCAGCTCGAGGGCGCCAAGTACCTTAAAGACCCCCTCTTCGACACGGGCGTTATCTTCTCGCTCCGGGCGCTCGCGGGCTTCGTCCAGCCTTACGGCGGCTCCATAGTACCCATAGACGAACGGTTCTTCGTAGGCGGCGACTTTACCATAAGAGGCTACAAGTACGGCTACGCCGGCCCGCTGGACCCGGCCACGAACGAGCCCATAGGCGCTACGCGCATGGCCATGGTGAGCACGGAGCTTATGCTCCCGCTTTACAAACGCATGATTTACGGCGCCCTCTTTTTCGACTACGGCTTAGGTGCCAACAGCTGGAGCGACTTTAAGCCCTCAAACCTCTTAGGCGGTTACGGCGTGGGCCTTAGGCTCATAACGCCCTTCGCACCCATCCGCGTCGACTGGGCGTTTAAGACCAAAACGGTCCCGGGCGACCAGAACCGCTCGCGTCTGCACTTCGTTTTAGGGACCTTCTTTTAACAGGCGCATAACGTGAGCCGTGTCCTTGTCGCCGCGGCCCGAGAGGTTAACCACGATAAGGCCGTCTCTACCCAGCTCCTTAGCCAGCTCCGCGACCTTAGCCAGCGCGTGCGCACTCTCGAGGGCCGGGATAATGCCTTCCGTACGCGACAGCAGCTTAAACGCCTCGAGGGCCTCCTCGTCCGTAACGGCGCAGTACTCGGCCCTCCCCGTCTCTTTTAAGTAAGCGTGCTCCGGACCCACGCCCGGGTAGTCGAGGCCCGCCGAGACGGAGTGCGTGGGCCTAATCTGCCCTTCCTCGTCTTGGAGGAAGTAGCTCTTCATCCCGTGCAGCACGCCCACCTCGCCCGCGCAGAGCGAGGCCGCGTGGCGGCCCGTCTCGAGCCCTTCTCCACCGGCCTCTACGCCCACGAGCCTGACCCCTTCGTCGTTAATAAACGGGTAGAACATGCCTATGGCGTTCGAGCCGCCGCCTACGCACGCCACCACCGCGTCGGGCAGACGGCCCTCCTTCTCGAGTATCTGCCTCTTCGTCTCCTCTCCTATAACCTTCTGGAAGTCGCGCACTATCTTAGGAAAGGGGTGAGGGCCTACAGCCGAGCCGAGCACGTAGTGCGTCGTCTCTACGTTCGTCACCCAGTCCCTTAGGGCCTCGTTTATGGCGTCCTTTAGCGTCCTGCTGCCGCTTTTAACTATCCGTACCTCCGCCCCGAGAAGCTTCATCCTGAAGACGTTAAGCTCCTGCCTCCGCGCGTCCTCCTCGCCCATGTAGACGACGCACTTAAGGCCGAAAAGCGCTGCCGCCGTGGCCGTGGCAACGCCGTGCTGGCCCGCTCCCGTCTCGGCTATAACGCGCTCTTTGCCCATAAAGCGCGTAAGCAAGCACTGGCCTACGGTGTTGTTTATCTTGTGCGCACCCGTGTGAAGCAGGTCCTCGCGCTTTAGGTAAATCTTGGCTCCGCCCAAGTATCTCGTCAGCCGCTCGGCGAAGTAAAGCGGCGTGGGCCGGCCCGCGTACTCGCGCAGGTAGAGCTCGAGCTGACGGTTAAACTCCTCGTCCCTTTTTAGCCTCTCGTACGCCTCGTCGAGCTGCTCGAGCGCGTACATAAGCGTCTCGGGGACGAACCGGCCGCCGTAAGGGCCGAAGTAGCCCTTCTCGTCGGGAAGCTCCTTCATAGGGTCTATTCTATAATTCTTAAGGCTATGGAACTGTGGAAGCTCCAAGCCACGGGCAACGACTTTATCCTCGTCGACGACCGGCTCGACTGCTTTACGCGCTTCGCGCGTCAGTTGAACCTCTCTAAAGAAGAGCTCGTAAGACGCGTCTGCGACCGCCACAGGGGCGTAGGCGCCGACGGCCTTATACTTATAAAGCCGCCTAAAGAGAGTAGCCACTGCTTTAGCTGGGAGTTTTACAACGCCGACGGCTCTACGGCCGAGATGTGCGGGAACGGTGCCCGCTGCGCCGCCCGGTTTGCCTACGAGAAGGGGCTGTGTGAGAGCGAGAGCTTTACCTTCGAGACGCTGGCCGGCCCCGTAGAGGTGCGCGTGCTCGACCGCGGTAGGCGCGTCCGCGTAAAGCTAACGCCCCTCTCCAAGCCCCGGAAGATTAAGCTGGAGCTTGAGGAGGGAGCCTTAGAAGGCGTCTTTATAACCGCGGGCGTGCCCCACTTCGTGGTAAAGGTTAAAGAGCTCGGGCGGCTGCCCGTGGTCCGCCTCGGGAGGGCGGTCAGGTTCCACCCGGCCTTCGAGCCTAAAGGCACTAACGTAAACTTCGTCGAGCCCGTAGGCGAGGACGCGCTCCGCATAAGAACCTACGAGCGGGGCGTGGAGGGCGAGACGCTCGCCTGCGGCACCGGCGCCACGGCCTCGGCCGCGGTGGCCTACCTCGAGGGCTGGGTAAAAAAGAGGCCCGTCCGCGTGATTACGAGAAGCGGCGAGGAGATACTAGTGGAGTTTGACGACGAGCTTAAGGAGGTTTACCTTACCGGGCCCGTAAGGAAGGTCTTAACGGGCTCGCTTGAGGACGAAGCGGTCAAGTATTAAATAGAGGCCGCCGAGCGTTATAAACGCGTCCGCGAGGTTAAAGGCCGGCCAGTGGAGCTCCCGCCAGTGGAGGTGTATAAAGTCGCGCACCTCGCCGTAAAGCAGCCGGTCGTAAAAGTTACCCAGCGCCCCGCCGGCTATAAAGCCCAGCGCCGCGGCTTCCGGCAAGCTGCGCGCTTTTAGAGCAAAAGCCAAGGTTATGGGCACGGCCAGCAGGGGCGGGATTAGCAGCAGGGGCATCCGCTTCTCGTCGGGCAGCTCGGCAAGGAAGCCGAAAGCCACCCCCTTGTTCGTTATTAAGTAAAAGTAAAGAAAAGGGAGAGCCCTTACGGGCTCTTTAAAGAGCTCCTCGGCAAGCTCTTTAGTAACGAGGTCCAGCGTCAGGACCGTAAGGGCCGACGCGAGGTAGGTCAGAAGTAAGGCTTTAGTGCTTCTTGCCATAAGCGCTTAAGCTCCTTTACCGGCTCGTTTAGCAGCTCCTCACCGTTGTAGTAAAGCTTAAAGACGGGCTCGGGCACCGTACGGCCCAGATACATCCAGCCCAGACCCGTAGACTCGACGAGCTCTTTAAAGCTCTCGCTCTTTTCCGGCAGCACGCCCGCCACCACGCGCGTAGGATTCTCGCTAAAAAGAAAGAAGTCGGGCCTCTCCTCGCGGTACAGCTCGAGCTCCGCTCCCAGCTCCTCGGGAAAGAGCATCTCCAGCAGCGCCACCGCCAGACCGCCCACCGAGACGTCGTGAAGCGCCACCACGAGCTCCTGCCTTTTAAGCTCTAAAAGAAGCTCTATGAGCTTCCTCTCCTTCTCGAGGTCCACCTTAGGCGGCTCGCCCGCCACCTTGCCGTGCACCGTCTTGAGGTACTCACTCCCGGCCACCGAGGATGGGCTCTCGAGGTCGCCCACGAGGTACAGCTCCGCCTCGCCCTCGAGGTAGCCCGGCGTAGGGTCCTCGGCCTTCTCGAGCAGACCCACCGCCACGACCACGGGCGTGGGGTAGACGCTTCTCACCTCGCCGCCTTTAACCGTCTCGTTGTATAGCGAGACGTTACCGCTAACCACGGGCACGCCTAAAGCCTTACAGGCCTCGGCCATGCCCTCTACGGCCTTTACGAACTGCCACATAACCTCGGGCCGCTCGGGGTTACCGAAGTTCAGACAGTCCGTGAGCGCTAAAGGACGGGCGCCCACGCAGGCGAGGTTACGGCACGCCTCGGCCACCACGAGCTTGGCCCCCTCAAACGGGTCGAGGTAGACCATCCGGCCGTTACCCTCCGCGCTTACGGCTACGCCCTTCTCGGTTTTTACGCGCGGCTTTAAAGGCCACTTAAGCCTAAGAACCGCCGCGTCGAAGCCCGGGACCACCACCGTGTTGGTGCCCACCTGATAGTCGTACTGCTCGTAAACGACGGCCTTAGAGGCCACGTTGGGCGAGCTTAGCACCTTCCTGAGAACCTCCTTAAGCGGCGGCTGAGGGAGCTCCTCTTGTTTAAAAGCCCTGAGCTCTTTAAGGTACTCGGGCTCGCGCACGGGCCGCTCGAGCACGGGCGCACCTTCTACTATAACCGAGACGGGGAGCTCCGCCACGGGCTTACCCGCGTAGTAGGCCCTAAAGTAGCCGTCGCCCGTAAGCCGGCCCACCACCTCGCCGTGCAGGTGCCAGAAGCGCGCTATCTTTTTAAGCTCCTCCACCTTGTCCTCTTCGGCCACCACGAGCATCCGCTCCTGACTCTCCGACAGGAGAATCTCGTAAGGCGTCATGCCCTCTTCCCGTAGAGGGACGCGCTCTAAAAAGAGCTCCACGCCCATGCCCGACTTGTGCGCCAGCTCCGAGGCCGCGCCCGCAAGCCCGGCCGCTCCTAAGTCCTGAAGACCCACCGCCAGATTACGCTCCACTATCTCGAGCACCGCCTCGAGGAGCTTCTTACCGAAGTACGGGTCGCCTATCTGGACGCTGGGGCGCTTCTCCTGCGCGTCCTCTCCGAACTCGCCCGAGGCCATAACCGCACCGTGAACGCCGTCCCTACCCGTAGCCGAGCCTATAAGAAAGAGCACCTGACCCTCCGCCGTGCCGCGGGCCCGCATCATCCTGCCCGCGGGCAGCACGCCCAGACAGAAGGCGTTTACGAGGGGGTTCGTGTCGTAAGGCGCTTCGAAAAAGACCTCACCCGCCACCGTAGGCACGCCTATGCAGTTACCGTAAAAGCTTATCCCCTTTACCACGCCTTTAGAGATGCGCTTAGTTTCTCTATAAGACGGCTCGCCGAAGCGGAGGCTGTCGGCCAGCGCCACGGGACGGGCACCCATAGAAAGCACGTCTCTGATTATCCCGCCCACGCCCGTGGCCGCACCGTGAAACGGCTCTATGTACGACGGGTGGTTGTGGCTCTCGACCTTAAACGCCACCCAGACCTTCTCGTCGAGCTCCACCACGCCCGCGTTCTCCCCCGGGCCCTGAACCACCCACGGGGCTTTAGTCGGCAGCTTCTTAAGGTGGACCTTACTCGACTTGTACGAGCAGTGCTCGGACCAGAGGGCGCCTATTACGCCAAGCTCCACCTCGTTGGGCTCCCGGCCCAGAAGCTTTTTAAGCCGTTCGTACTCCTCGCGCGTCAGTCCGCACGCTTGCCACGCTTCACCCATTTTAGTCTTTATATTTAATACTATGCCGACGCTTAAAGAGCCCCTGAAGGGCTACGAGCTCCGCGTAGAGCTCCTGCCCGTGGACCGGATTAAGGTCCCTTCCTACCAGCGCGAGCTGTCCGAGACGCTGGTCCGCCGCCTTATGTCGAGCATAGAGAAGGTGGGCTTCGTCGAGCCCATACTCGTGGTCGAGGGAGAGGACGGGTACGAGGTGGTTAACGGCCAGCACCGTCTCCGGGCCGCGGAGATGCTCGGCATTAAAGAGCTGCCCGCGGTAATACTGCCCGAAGAGGCCCGCGACTTCGTCATAGCCCTGAACACCGAGAAAGCCCCTAACCTCAAGGACAAGGCTCACCAAGCTTACGAGCTTTTTACGCGCTATCTGGCCCAGAGCCCCGAGACGAACGAGGAAGAGCTCGCCCCCATGGTCGAAGAGCCTTACTTCCTGACGGTGGGCTTTATAACCGACTACTTCGGCGACAAGCGTTTTCCGGCTTACGCTTTTGAGAAGGTGCTTAAAAAGGTCGACGAGTTTCTGCCCTTGCCGCTCGAGCAGGCTCAGCAGGAGCGCATAAGGCGGGCCGAGCTGCTCCGAGAGGTCCGCGAGGTGCTCGACGAGCGGTACCGCGAGCTCGGGCTTACCAACGCTCTGCACAAAGAGGCGCTCGTAACCAAAGCCTTCCAGTCGGTCTACGGTAAGCGCGTAAGGAAAGTCGACGACGACTTTTACGGCGTCTTTACCAAGCTCAAAGAGGCTCTAAAGACCGTCTCGCTGACCGAAGAGGAGCTGGAAGAGTTCTAGCTGTGTTAAAATCCTAAAACGGATGAACCGGCTTCTGGTTGAGATAGGTACGGAGGAGCTCCCCGCCTCCTTCATCTTACCCGCCCTTAAGTACTTAAAGGAGCGCTTTACCGAGCTCTTTAAGCCCGAAAAGGTGAGCCTTTACGGCACGCCGCGCCGTCTTACCGTATACCTCGAAGGGTTTAAAGACGAAGAGACCGAGCGCGAGGAGCTCGTCTTCGGACCGCCCAAGAGCGTAGCCTTCGACGAAGAAGGCAAGCCCACGAAAGCCCTAACGGGCTTTTTAAAAAAACAGAACGCCTCGCCGGAAGAGGTCCGCGTCTTAAAAAAAAACAAGGGCGAGTACGTAGCCCTCGTCCGTAAGGTAAAAGAGAAAAGACCCAGCGAGAAGCTTGTAGAGCAGTTCGAGGAGATACTCCTCTCTATACCTTTCCCGAAGCGGATGCGCTGGACCTCCTCGCGTAGGATAACCTTCGCCCGCCCGGTCCGCTGGATAGTGGCCCTGCTAAACGGCCGCGTCCTACCCCTCTCGTTCGGGCCGGTAAAGGCGGGCGAGTTTTCGCGGGGACACCGCTTCTTAGCTCCCGAGCCGTTTAAAGTAGAGCCCGGGCGCTACGAAGAGCAGCTAAAGGAGCGGTTCGTGCTGGCCGACCCTATAAAGAGGCTTGAGGAGGTAAAAAGGGGCGTAGAGGAGCTGGCGCGTAAGCATAACGCCCGTCCCGTCTACCCGGAGGGTCTCTTAGAAGAGGTCAGTAACCTCCTCGAGTGGCCCTTTCCCGTCCTCGGGAGCTTTCCCGAGAAGTACCTCAAGCTCCCGCCGCGCGTAATAACGACGGTGCTTGCCCACCACCAGCGGTTTTTCTGCCTCGAGCGCGACGGCAAGCTTACGAACCTCTTTATAGGCGTCAGCAACAACGAGCCCACGCCGGCGGTAAGGGAAGGCTACGAGCGCGTTGTTAAAGCGCGTCTGGAGGACGCGCTCTTTTTCTTCGAAGAAGACCTAAAGAGGCCGCTAAAAGAGCTCGTGCCCGAGCTTAAGGGCGTGCTGCTGCACCCTAAAGCCGGTACGCTCTACGACAAGACACTCCGCCTCCAGAAGCTTATTAACGAGCTGTGCGGAGCGGTAAGCTGCGACGAAGAGACGCGCAGGCACGCGCTGGAAGCGGCTTACCTCTCTAAGGCAGACCTGCTTACGCAGATGGTAAGGGAGCTCGACGAGCTTCAGGGCTACATGGGAGCCGTCTACGCGCGGGCGCAGGGCTACCCCGAGCCCGTGGCCAGAGCCATAGAAGAGCAGTACAGGCCCGTCTCGGCCGACGACGAGCCGCCCGAGAGCTTACCGGGCACGCTGCTGGCTCTGGCGGACAAGATAGACGACCTGTTTACCTTCTTTAAAGCCGGGGAGCTGCCCACGGGCAGCTCGGACCCCTACGGCCTGAGACGGAAAGCCTTCGGCCTTATAAAGATTCTCGACCGGAAGGGCATAGACCTCGACCTCGAGCGCTTTACCGAGCTCTACGGCCGGTTTGACGAGCTGGAGCAGCTGAAAGAGTTTATAGCCCAGCGGCTTTACTCGTACTTAGAGGGCGTGCCTACGGAGTTCGTGCGTGCGGCTTTAAGAGCGCACGGCCCCGCAAGACCCTACCGCGTGGTGCGGTCGGTGAGGAAGCTGCTCGAGAGCGCAAAAGACGAGCGGTTTAAGAAGGTGGTTGAAAGCGGACGGAGAGTCCATAGAATTATACCCAAAGGGTGGACGGAGACGCGCGTGCGTCCCGAGCTGTTTAAAAAGGAAGAAGAGAGGAAGCTCTACGAGCTTATAAAGGAGCTCGAGGGGAGGGAGCTCGAGAGCCCCCTCGAGCTTACGCCTCTGGCCGAGGCGCTCGTACCCTTTTTCGAGAGGGTAAAAGTCATGGAAGAGGACGAGGCCCTCAGGAGAAACCGTCTGGCGCTTTTAAAGAGGGCCGAGAACCTCTTCCACCGCTTTGCCCACTTTGACGAGCTCGTTCTAAAGGAGGGCGGCGATGTCTCGTAGGGACAACTCCCTCGTGCTCTGGCTCGACGAAGTTACCATAGACGACATACCCATCGCCGGCGGTAAGAACGCTTCTCTGGGCGAGATGATACGCAACCTCTCGCCCCTCGGCGTTAAAGTCCCTTACGGTTACGTGGTAACTTCCGAGGCTTACTACTACTTTCTCGACTACAACAAGCTCCGCGAGAAGATTAAGAAAGTCTTAGAAGGGCTTAACGTCGACGACATTAAAGACCTCCAGCGGAGAGGCTACGAGATAAGGGAGCTTATAAAGGGGGGCGAGTTCCCGCCCGACCTCGAAGAGAAAATTAAGGAGTACTACAGAAAGCTCTCGGAAAAGTACGGCACGCACGCGGTGGACGTGGCGGTCCGCTCCTCCGCCACGGCCGAGGACCTGCCCGAGGCTTCCTTTGCCGGCCAGCAGGAGACGTACCTTAACGTCGTAGGCGCCGAGAACGTTCTCGTGGCCATAAAGAACTGCTTCGCCTCCCTCTTTACCGACAGGGCCATCGTTTACCGCGAGAAGTTCGGCTTCGACCACTTTAAGGTAGGCATAGCCGTAGGCGTCCAGAAGATGGTCCGCTCCGACGCGGGCGCCTCGGGCGTTATGTTCACCTTAGACACCGAGACGGGCTTTAAAGATGTAATTGTTATAAACGCTACCTACGGTCTGGGCGAGCTGCTGGTCAGGGGCGAGGTGACGCCCGACGAGTACCTCGTCTTCAAGCCCACGCTTAAGCAAGGCTACTCGGCCATTATAGAGAAGAAGCTCGGCCGGAAAGACCGGAAGATGGTCTACGGCTCGGGCGACGAGCGGGTAAAGATAGTAAACGTTCCTAAGGAAGAGCAGAAGAAGTTCGCCTTAACGGACGACGAGATTCTCCAGCTTGCGCGCTGGGGCCTGCTTATAGAAGAGCACTACTCTAAAAAGAAGGGCCGCTGGATGCCCATGGACATAGAGTGGGCTAAAGACGGGATACTTAACGAGCTGTTTATCGTCCAAGCCCGTCCCGAGACGGTCCACTCGAGAAAAGAAGAGAAAGTTATACGCGTTTACAAGATAAAAACGCCCGAGGAGGAGCGGAGAAAGCGCATCATCACCAAAGGCATCGCCGTAGGCGACAAGATAGCAAGCGGTAAAGCCCGCGTCCTTTTCGACCTTAAAGAGGCCGAGCAGTTTCAGGAGGGCGAGATACTCGTTACCGACATCACCGACCCCGACTGGGAGCCTATAATGAAGAAAGCCGCCGCCATAGTGACCAACCGCGGCGGTAGAACCTCCCACGCGGCCATAGTGGCCCGGGAGCTCGGCATACCCGCGGTGGTGGGCACGGGTAACGCCACCGAGAAGATAAAAACCGGCGACGAGATAACCGTCTCGTGCGCCGAGGGCGAGACGGGCTACGTCTACGCGGGCAGACTCGACTACGAGGTAGAAGAGATAGACCTCAGGGACCTACCCCGCCCCAGAACCAAGATAATGATGAACATAGGTAACCCCGAGACGGCCTTTAAGCACGCTTCTATACCCAACGACGGCGTAGGCTTAGCCCGCGAAGAGTTCATCATAGCCAACTACATAAAAATTCACCCCCTCGCGCTCCTTCACTACAACGAGCTAAAACAGCTTTACGAGCGGCTTAAAGCCGAGAACCTCGTAGACGAGAAAGGCTTCGTCCCGTTCCGCCTTATATACAACTACGCACCGCCCGCCCTTAAGGAGAAACTCGCTAAAGGTAAAGAGAAGCTGCGCGTAAACCTGAGAAGGATTATAGAAGACATAGAGAACCTGACCTTCGGTTACGAGGACAAGGCTACTTACTACATAAAGAAGCTCTCGTACGGGATAGCTAAGATAGCGGCCGCCTTCTACCCGAACCCCGTCATAGTACGCTTCTCCGACTTTAAGTCCAACGAGTACGCCAACCTAATAGGGGGCGTGCTCTTCGAGCCGGAGGAAGAGAACCCCATGCTCGGCTGGCGCGGAGCCTCGCGTTACTACTCGCCCGTCTTTAAAGAGGCCTTCGGGATGGAGTGCAAGGCAATCTTGAGGGTCCGCAACAAGATGGGCCTTACCAACACGAAGGTGATGGTCCCCTTCTGCCGTACGCCCGAAGAAGGGCAGCGCGTCCTCGAGGTTATGGAAGAGTACGGCCTTAAGAAGGGCGAGAACGACCTCGAGGTCTACGTCATGGCCGAGCTGCCCAGTAACGTCGTGCTGGCCGACAAGTACGCCGAGATATTCGACGGCTTCTCCATAGGCTCGAACGACCTAACGCAGCTAACCTTAGGTCTGGACCGCGACTCGGAGCTCGTGGCTCACCTCTACGACGAGCGGAACGAGGCGGTCAAGCGCCTTATAGCCCAGCTTATAAAGACGGCTAAAGAGCACGGGAAGAAGGTAGGCATATGCGGCCAAGCTCCCTCCGACTTTCCGGAGTTTGCACAGTTTCTGGTTGAGCTGGGCATAGACAGCATATCGCTTAACCCCGACTCGGTGCTAAAGACCCTTCTGGCCGTGGTAGAGATGGAGAAGAAGCTGGGGGTTCTTAAATGAAGCTTCTGGAGAAGCTAAAGCTCACCAAGGGAGGGGGCCTCTCGTTGGGCCGTTCCCGGAAGACCTCCCTCTCGGTCTACGCCTCGCCCGAGGTGATGCGGCTGCTCGAGCTCGCTTCCGACCGAAAGCCCACCTTCGAGCCCGTCGAGGAGCTCTGGCACGACAGGTCCGAAGACGAGAAGCTCCACACGCTCCGCCGCTACGTCTACGAGAAGGGCCTAAAGGGGAAAAAAGCCCACACGGTAATACCGGCAAGAAGCGGGATACTAAAGATACAGCGCTTCCCCGCCTCGCTCCCTAAAAAGGACCTAAACGAGGCGATAAAGACCTTCGTAGAGGTCGAGAAGGCCAACATAAAGGAAGAGAGCGTCCACGACTACTTTATGTGGGAAGACGACGAGGGACGCTTCCGCATAGTGGCGCTCGTGCTGGTACGCAAAAGCACCTTTGACAAGCTTAAGGAGCTTATAGAGGGCGCCGGGCTCGAGCTCGGGATAGTAGACTACGAGATAACCGCCATCGTAAACGGCGGTCTTTACTTTAACCTCAAAAAGCCCTTTGCCGTTCTATACATCGACTTTCACGAGAGCGTCCTCGTCTACTACACGGGCCAGAGCATCGTATACAATCTGCTTAACTTCACCCTTAAAGACTACCTGCAGACCAAGGACGACTTTTACTTAGAAGACCTTCTGGTAGAGGTAAGAAACATTCTCACCGTGAACGAGATAAACGCCGTGCATCTGGCGGGTAAAGCTATAGAGCATCAAGAGCTTTTAGAGATTCTCATGACGAACCTGCCCATCCTGTCGCTGCTCGAGCCCGAGCACGTACGCCCCTCGTTCTTTATCCCTTATACTCTATGTTTAAGGGGGCTCGAAGAGGGATGAAGGACAGACTCATAAGGATAAACCTTAACCGTAAAGAGAGCTTTATAAAGAAGCTTCTCACGGCCGACCTTACGGCCCTGCGCGAGGACGCGCTTAACACCTTCTTAGCTTTAGCTTTCGTAGGCGGCATACTCCTTATACCGCCCGCCGTCTTTTACTACTTCACGCTCAAGTCCGACGTGGAAGAGCTTAAAAGGAAAGTTGAGCAGGAGAGAAAAAGACGCGAAGCGTTAATGGCTCAGATAAGACGGCTCCAAGAGCAGGTTAGGCGGGCTAAGCTCAGGAAAGAGGTTTACGAGCGGGTTCACCGCTACAACTTAGCTCTTTTAGAGGCACTTAAAGAAAAGCCCCTACCCGTAGGCGTAAGCCTGCAGAACTTCTCGGCGTGCGCCTTCGAGGGTAAGCGCTGCTCGCTTAAAGAGCTGAAGAGCCCGTTTGAGCTTAAAAATCCGGCCCTACAGATGGACCTCGTGCTTCTAAGAGACGGGGTTCTGGAGGAGCTTAAGGCGGACGCTATAAAGAAGCAGACCTACGTAGAAGTGGCCGGCGTTCCTATAAAACGCGTCTGCGTGGTAAAAGAAAAGAAGGAAGAGGAGCAGAAGGCTCAGTAGAAGACGATAACGTCCACGGCCCTCTGCTCGGGGTAGGTCTCACCCACGAGGTCTGCTATCTCTTCACCGTAGGAAGCTTGGTGAATCTTCTCTACGGGTATGCCGTTCCTAACGAGGTAAGCGCTGACGACCTGTGCCCTCTTCATGGAGAGCTCGAGGTTGTAACCCCTCGTGCCGGGCTTGCTGGCGTAACCGACGACGAGAACCATCTTGATGTCCTTGTCGCTTACGGCCTCTATAAGCTCGTCGAGAGCGGCCTTAGCGTCTTCTCTGAGGTAGAACTTACCGCTGTCGAAGTAGACGCGTACCTGCTCTTTACCCGTAATCTTGAGGGCGTTGAGCTCTTCCTTGATGCTCTCGACGTCGCTCTTAAGCGCTTCTACGTCGGACTTGAGCGTAGAGACGTCGCTCTTAAGCTGAGCTATGTCGGTCTTGTTCTTCTCAATCTGCTCGAAGTAGTGGCCGTAGCACTTCTCTACGAGGTACTTCGAGAGGGCGGCGTTGGGGTCTTCGCACGGGTCTTCTACCTTGGTGCCGCATCCGGCCACAAAGAGGCTTCCCGCCAGTCCGAGGAGAAGCGTTTTCTTCATCTCTTTCCACCTCCCGGTTTAGAGTAACTACTATTAATTATCGTAAACTTTCCCTCCGCTTGCAAGCTAAATAGACGGTAAGTAAACGCTTCCCTTGATGTACGCCGGCTTTGAGCTTAACTTAAAAGTGAAGGCGGGATACTCTACCCTTGCCTTGACAAAGGGATACTCAAGAAATATTCTTATCAGGTAATAAAGAGGAGGTGGAGTATGATAAGCGAGAACCTGTTCTCGGCCAAAGCGCTCGAGTACCTCGAACGGGCTAAAGAGGTAGCTAAGGAGTACAAAGACAGTAAGGTAGACACGGACCACCTGCTTATAGCGCTCCTCTCGGACGAGAAGTCGCCCCTCTCGAAGTTTATAGAGAAGCGGGGCGTAGACCGTAAGGAGTTTTTAAAGAAAGTCCGCGAGTATCTGGACAACCTTCACAAACAGCTCGAGAAAGCCGTCGAGGCCGAGGCCCAGAACCTCATCCAACTCAGAACGCAGATAATGGAGGTTAAGTCGAGCATAGGGAACGTTCAGGCCCAGCTGAGGGAGATTCAGGAGGCTAAAAAGAGGCTCTTAAGGGAGCTGGAGCTGGCGCGCCGCTACGGCGATTGGTGGACCGTCGAGAGCCTCGAGGTAGAGCTCAGGAGCCTCGAAGCTACCGAGCGCAACATCCGCCGCCAGCTAGCTCAAGTAGAGCAGTCACTCAGCGGCGTCTTCCCTCCCGAGGACGTTAAGGCGTTTTTAGAGAACAAGCTCACCATAGACGGGCTTATAAGGAAAGCCCTCGAGCGCTCCCCGCTGGTCGAGCAGGCCAAAGAGCTCGGCATATCGCCCGACAGGATAATAGACAAGCTGGCGGAGAAGGTCTTCGGTAAAAAGCCGGCTTTTGACTACAGCCAGTACCTTATAAAGGTTTTAGAGAAGGCTCAGGACAAAGCCGTAAGTGAAGGTGAGTCTCAGGTCCAGCCCTCTCACGTCTCCGCGGCTCTTATAGAGGCCAAGGAGACGATAGGGGGCAAGCTTATAAATCAAGTGGTAGGAGGTGAGAAGGAGATGAAGAAGGACGTCACGCAAGAGCTTAAAGAGGAAGAAAAGTCGGCCCTCGAGCGCTTCGGCATTAACCTAAACCAGCTGGCCAAAGAGGGCAAGCTCGACCCCGTCATAGGTAGGGAGAAAGAGATTAATCAGGTCATAGAGATTCTCCTCAGGCGCACCAAGAACAACCCCGTCTTAGTGGGCGACCCGGGCGTAGGTAAGACGGCCATAGTGGAAGGTCTGGCCCAGAGGATAGTCAACAAAGAGGTGCCGCCCGAGCTTCAAGACAAGGAGATATGGTCCATAGACATGGCCTCGCTGCTTGCAGGCTCGAAGTACCGCGGCGAGTTTGAAGAGCGGCTGAAGGCCCTCCTTGACGAGGTAAAAGAGAAGGGGAACGTGATACTCTTTATCGACGAGATTCACACCGTCGTGGGCGCCGGAGCGGCCGAGGGTGCGGTGGACGCGGCCAACATTATGAAGCCCGCCTTAGCACGCGGCGAGATTAGGGTCATCGGCGCCACCACCGTGGACGAGTACAGGAAGCACATAGAGAAGGACCCGGCACTCGAGCGGAGGTTCCAGCCCGTCTTCGTGGAAGAGCCTACCGAGGAGCAGACGATAGAGATACTCAAAGGTCTCAGGCCCAAGCTGGAGCAGTTCCACAAGGTTAAGATTTCCGACGAGGCGATAGAGGCGGCGGTAAAGCTCACCAAGCGCTACGTTACCTTCCGTAAACTGCCCGACAAGGCCATAGACGCGCTCGACCAAGCGGCCGCCAGAAAGAAGCTCAAAGTTATAGGCACGCCCCCCGAGATTCAGGAGATTGAGCGTAAGATTAAGGCGCTTGAGGAGGAGATTATCCAAGCTAACCTGAAGGGCGACTACGAGAAGGAGGCCCAACTCAAGATTAAGAAGGCTCAGCTGGAGAAAGAGAAGCAGGAGCTTATGAAGAAGCTGGGTAACGTGGAGGCCAAGATTTCCGAGCTTAAGAAGAAGATTGAGGAGCTGGAGGAGAAGATTAAGGAGGCGGCCGAGAAGGGCGACTACGAGAAGGAAGCGGAGCTGAAGATAGAGAAGGTTAAGCTCGAGAAAGAGCTTAAGGCCCTCGAGCAGCAGAAGGCTCAGGAGCTGGTGGTAACTTGGGACGACGTGGCCGAGGTGGTCTCGGAGTGGACGGGTATACCGGTCCAGCGGCTGAAAGAGGAAGAGATGCAGAAGCTGCTTAAGCTGGAAGAGGAGCTTCACAAGCGCGTGGTAAACCAAGAGCACGCGGTAAAGGCGGTGGCCGAGGCGGTAAGGCGTGCGAGGGCGGGCCTTAAGGACCCCAAGCGTCCTATAGCCAGCTTCCTCTTCTTAGGTCCCACGGGCGTGGGTAAGACGGAGCTCTCCAAAGCTCTGGCGGAGCTGCTCTTCGGCGACGAGGACGCGCTTATAAGGCTCGACATGTCGGAGTTTAAGGAAGAGCACTCGGTGGCCAAGCTCATAGGCGCTCCTCCGGGCTACGTGGGCTACGAGGAGGGCGGTAAGCTTACCGAGGCGGTCCGCAGGAAGCCCTACTCGGTTATCCTGCTCGACGAGATAGAGAAGGCTCACCCGAGGGTGTTGGACCTCTTCCTGCAGGTGCTGGACGAGGGCCGTCTTACCGACTCGCACGGCCGTACCGTGGACTTCCGTAACACGGTTATCATCATGACGTCCAACATCGGCAGCCAGTACCTGCTCAACATACCCGTCGACGCGGACGAGAAGACGCTTAACACGGAGTTCGAGAAGGCCCGCGAGAAGGTCATAGAGGAGCTTAAGAACTACATGAGGCCGGAGTTTATTAACCGGATAGACGAGACGATAGTGTTCAAGCCGCTTACGATGAAAGAGCTGTCGAAGATTATCGACCTGCTTATAGCCAACGTTAACCGCCGTCTGGCCGAGCGGGGCATAAAGATAGAGCTTACGGAAGAGGCCAAGAAGGAGCTGGTACGCCGCGGCTACGACCCGGCCTTCGGTGCGCGTCCGCTTAAGCGTACGGTACAGAAGTACATAGAGACGCCGCTGGCGGACAAGATTATCCGCGGAGAGATAAAGGAAGGTATGACGGTGCTGGTGGACTTCAAGGACGGCGAGTTCGTCTTCACGCCTAAAGAGGAGAAAGAGGAGAAGAAGGAAGAGAAGAAGGAAGAGGCCGCGGCTAAGCAGTCGTAAGCTTTACCGCCCCCTACGGGGGCGGTCTTTTGTTCTCTTTTAAGAAGTACTTACTCTCCTTGAGGCTCTCGGTAGAAAATCGGTAAGGTGAGGGCTTTGAGGAGGGTAAGGGCGGGGGGATAATCGTGGTTAATGGAGCTGTCGGGGCTCGTTAAGGCGCTTAAGCGTCTGGACGCGGAGGCGGAGCGGCTTCTGTCGAGGTTTGAGGTCGTAAAGCGGGGAGGGAAGCTGGCGCTCGTGGCTCCTTCGGCGGAGCTTAAGTCGTGGCTGGAGTTTCTGCTTCAGGAGGCGGAGCTCGAGAGCGAGGTGCTCGTCAGCGTCCGTCCGGAGGGGCTTAAGAGGGAGTTTACGTTTGAGAGCTTCGTGGTGGGGCGGGCTAACGCGCTGGCGTTTGAGGCTGCCCGGGAGGTGGCGCGTAGACCGGGCGGGAGCTTTAACCCGCTTTTTATCTACGGCGGGGTGGGGACGGGTAAGACGCACCTGCTTCAGGCTATAGGTAACGAGGCGGTTCTGTGGGGCTACCGCGTCGTTTACGTCTCGACGCCGGAGTTTGCCGAGGAGATGGTGGAGCAGCTTAAGAAGGGGAGGATATCGGTCTTTAGGCGGAAGTACCGGAGTGCGGACTTTCTGCTTTTAGACGACGTTCAGTTTCTGGCGGGTAAGGAGCGGACGCAGGCGGAGCTGTTTACGCTGTTTAACGCGCTTTACCTCAGGGGCGGTCAGGTGGTGCTGGCGTCGGACCGTCCGCCGGAGGAGCTTAAGGGGGTCTCGGAGCGGCTGGTAAGTAGGTTTGAGGGCGGTCTTGCGGTGGAGGTGGGTCTGGACGAGGAGGTTAAGAGGGAGCTGGCGGTAAGGCTTCTGAAGGAGGCGGGGCTGGAGCCGGACGAGGAGCGCGTTGCTTTTTTGGTGGAGAGCGGTAACGCCCGCCAGATGGCGGGTAAGGTTAAGCTGCTTAAGGTTAAGGGTAAGGAGGCTCTGGTAAGAAAGGCGGGCGGCTCGCCGGAGAGGCTGGTGGCGTTCGTGGCGGGCTACTACGGGCTCGGTGCGGCGGAGCTGCTTTCGGAGAGGCGGAGCCGTAGGGTGAGCGAGGCGAAGCAGGTGGCGATGTATCTGTGCCGTAAGGTGCTGGGTGCGAGCGTTATAGAGATTGGGAGGGTTTTCGGGAAGAACCACTCTACGGTGGTTCACGCGATAAAGCGCGTGGAAGAGCGGCGGAAAAGAGACCGCCGGTTTGACCGCCTGGTGGCTTTTTTGGAGAAGCAGGCGGGCGAGCGGCTGTAGTTCTACTCGACGTTGGCTACCTGCTGTTTTATCTTGTCTATCTCGCTCTTTATCTCGACGACGAACTCGGAGAGCTCGGGTATCTTGTTGCCGAGGGTGGTTATCTCGCGGTGCATCTCTTGAGCTAAAAACTCGAGCTTTTTACCTACTTCCCCTTCTTGCTCTAAGAGCTGGCGGAAGCGGCTGAGGTGCGTCTTTAGCCGCGTAATCTCTTCGTTAACGTCGTACTTCTCGAGGAGAAACAGAAGCTCGTTAATGACGGTGGGGTGCTCCTCGGGGAGGTTGAGCGCACGGGCGCGCTCGAGGACTTTCTGCTTTATCTTCTCGGCTACGCGGTCTTTCTCTTGCTCTATTTTAGCCAGTATCCGCTCTATCCGCTCGACGCGCTCGAGAAGGTCCTGTTTTAGGGCCTCGCCCTCTCTCTTTCTGCTCTCAACCAGCTCGCGGAGGGCCTGCTCGAGGGCTTTAAGGAGCGTCTGCTTTAGCTCCTCGTCGGGCTCGGTCTGCGCTTTCTCCGAGTAGCGCCACGCGTAGTCGAGGAGCTTGTCGTCGGTGGGGCTCAGGCCGAGCTCCCGCGTGAGGCTTTTAAGAAGCTCTACCGTGGCCTTGAGCTTTTCCGGGTCTACGGGCGGTCTTACCTGCTTGCTCTCGACGTCGAGGAAGACGGTCACGGTGCCGCGCTTTACGAACTTCTTTATAAGGTCTTTAATGTCTTTCTCTAAAGGAAGGAGGTAAGGCGGTAGACGGAGAGAGACGTCGAGGCCTTTGCCGTTGAGCGAGCGGAGCATTACCGTGACGCGCCAGTTCTCGCTCTCGGCCTCCCCTTTCCCGAAGCCTGTCATGCTGCGCATGGCTTTTATTCTATCACCACGGCACGTTTGCCCTTCTCGAGCCGGCCGAGCTCGAAAGCCTCGGGTAGCAGCTCCTTTACGCGTCCGAGCTCGCTCTCGTCTACGAAGAGGATAAACCCGACGCCCATGTTAAAGGTTTTAAAGAGCTCCTCGTCGGGCAGGCCCGTAAGCTCGCGCACCCAGTTAAAGAGCTCGCTCTCGGGTAGGGCTTCTTTGTAGACGCGGGCCCTGAGGTTCTCGGGCAGAAGACGGCGGACGTTCTCGGGTATGCCGCCGCCGGTGACGTGTGCCATAGCCTTTAGCTTAACGCCCGCCTCTTTGAGCTTTTTTACCTCTTTGGCGTATATCCGCGTAGGCTCGAGGAGCACCTCCCAGACGCGCTTGCCCAGCTCGGGCAGGAAGTGCTGGTAAGAGAGGCCTTTCTGTCTTAAGACTTTTCTTATTAAAGAGAAGCCGTTACTGTGTAGGCCCGAGGAAGGTAAGCCGACGAGGAGGGTCCGCTCGTCGAGCTCTTTAGGGAGCAGCTCCTCTTCTTCGGCTACGCCTACGCAGAAGCCGGCGAGGTCGTACCGGCCGGGAGGGTAGAAGTCGGGCATCTCGGCCGTCTCGCCGCCGGCGAGTACCACCCCGGCCTCTTTACAGCCTTTTATCATGCCCTCTAAAAGCTCTTTAAAGACCTCCGGCTCGAGCTTGCCCGTGGCTACGTAGTCGAAGAACATAAGCGGGCGGGCGCCGGTGGTGATAAGGTCGTTTACGTTCATGGCAACGAGGTCTATCCCGACGGGGCGGTGGACGTTTACGGCCTGAGCTACGAGGAGTTTGGTCCCTACGCCGTCGGCGGTGGCCAGCAGGCGGGGCCGCTTAAAGCCTTCCAGCGGCAGCCCGGCGGCAAACCCGCCTATCTGGTCAAAGCCGAAGGCTTTCTTTACTTTCTCTTTAATAAACTCGGTAAGCTCCTGAGCTTTCTCTTGGTCTACGCCGGCGTCTCTGTAAGTAAGCTTTTTATCCTTCAAGGTAGAACTCCTCCACTATAGAGTAGACGGGCCCTACGGCCGTCAGCGTGCTCGAGACGAGCGCCAGCTTGTTTACCTCTTCCTCGGCAAACTCCACGCTCCGGTACTTGGTCATAAGGTGGTTAAGCGTTTTACGGTCGTACGACTTAAGTCTGCAGAGCGTGACGTGCGGGACGAAGGCTTTAGAGGAGGGTTTTATCCCGTAACGGGCGTTTTTTCTCTCTATCTCTTTAGCCAAAGCCTTTAGACGGTTTGCGCCTTTAGAGACGCCCATCCAGAGCACGCGGGCCTTCCGGGCGTCGGGGAACACGCCGAGCCCTTTGTAGGTTATCGTAAAAGGGGCGAAGCTACGCGCCACCTCCTGAAGGGCCTTTATAACGTCGATTAGCTGCGGGCGCGACACCTCGCCCAGAAACTGGAAGGTAAGGTGTAGGTTGTGCGGCTCTACCCACTTGCCGTTAAGCTTGGGGGTGGCTTCGCGCCTTATCCGCTCGGCCGCCTCTTGTACGCGCCGCGTGGTGAAAAACCCTATAAAAGCCCGCACCTTTTCTATTCTATCAGCTCCACGGGCGCCGACTGGGCTACGAGCCTGAGGCCTAAAAAGTAAGGCCCGAGACGGAGCCGGTAAGCGTAAACGGCCACCGAGTATACGCCCGGCTCGCGGACCTGCGTGACGACGCTTCTCTCCTCGTAAGCCCTGTAGGGCCTCCCGTTTCTGTAGATAATAATGAGGCTCTTAGGCTCGTTGCTCCGCACGAAGAGCTTAAACGGGTAGACGGTCCGCTCACCCGGGAAGTAAAAGCTCATGGGCGAGTAGGCGTAAACCTCGAGCTTCCTCTCGGAGGCGTAAAAGCTCGAGCGGCCGAGCTTTACCGGCTCGGTGTAGCGCTTGTAGACGGCGTTTCTGGCCGCGTTTAGGGCAAAGTCTTTAAAGACGGGAGGGAGGGTCTCGGTAAAGAGGAGGTTGCAGCGCGTCCGCGACGGCTCTAAGCGGTGGTGGTGCGCGTAAGCCCGCCCGCCTACGAGCTTAAAAGGGAGGTAGTCGGCCAGAAAGACGGCGAGCTTTAAAGGCACGGGCAGCTCGTCGGGAAATAGGAAGCGGCACGCAGGCACCGTCCTTATCCGGATTAGGGGCGGCTCGTCGCGCTCGAAAAAGCCTAAAACGAGCGTCACGCCCCGCCGTTTAGCCTCCACGGCTAAGGAAGGGTCGCGGGCACCGAAGTAAAAGAAGACTTTGCGGGCAAAAGGGCGCGGGGCGAGCTTCTCTTTAGGTGCGTACAGCTCCGGTGCGGCGTAAGGAAGCAGGTTAAACGCTACGAAAAACCAGACGAGCAGGGTAAGCAGCTCAGTAGCCCTTCGGCGCTTCATAAAACGCCCCAGAGAAGCCCCTCAGCTTAAAAATATAAAACTCGCGCACCTTTTTACCCCGCCAGTAGACGGGCACTTTCTTTAAAAACTCTTTACTTTTAAAGCTCTTAAGGACGGCGCGCGGAGGCGCGCCGTAACTAACGAAAATGGCGTCCCTGCCTTTGTAACGCTTAAGCTCGTCGCGCCACAGGTAGTACTGCGTCATCCTGCTTACGTGAAAGACGAAAGTCCTCGGGTGGCCCTCTACGTAAAAGGCCAGCTCCGCGGCTATCTGGTAGCGGTCGGAAAACACAAGCTCCTTACCCGTGTAAAACCGGCTCACCTCCCGCCCGAGCTTCTCCCACCCTACTAAAAACTTCGTCGGGTCGCGCTCGGGAGGCAGCAGCTTCGTAAGACCTAAGTAGTCCAAAAGAGGCGTAAAGTGGAGAAGGAGCGTAAACAGCAGCGCAGAGCCGACGGCGGAGAGTTTTAGCGCCCGGCCCGCCCGGGCCAGCCTCTCGGCAAGTAAGAAGTTGGCCGCAAAGTAAGAGAAGCCGGCCCAGTTGGCGTAAACGCGCTTTTTAACCGACAGAAGCAGGAAAAAGAGAAACGGCGGGAGCGAGAAGCTCGTAAAGTAGCGCTCCCGCTCGCCGCCCGAGCGTAAGCTCTTAATCCAGAGCCCGACGGTAAGCACGAAGGCCACGGGCCCGGTAAGCAGCGCCTGCCCGCCTATAAACTCGAGAAGGCTCGCCCAGTTAACCCCGCTCCCTTTCCCCGAGGCTAAAGACGAGACGTGAAGAAACGAGACGAAACCGTGCTTTGCGTTCCAGACGAGCACGGGCAGACCGAGAGAGAAAGCCACCGCCAGAGCCAGAAAGAAGCCCTTAGGCGGCCTTTTCCCGCTCCAGAGGAAGTAGATAAGGGCGCACGGCAGCAGGAAGACCGCCGGGTACTTACTCAGAAAGGCAAGGCCGGCAAACAGACCCGTAAGCAGCCAGTAGCGCAGACGGTCCGTCTTTACGGCCATAAAGCCGCTCATAACGCTGAGGCCCCAGAAAAAGAGAAGCGGCGAGTCGGTGGTAAAGAGGACGGAGTTTAGCGCGTACCCGAGCGTAGCGTGCGGAAAGAGTGCGGCCCAGAGCGCTACGCGCCCGTTAAAAACCCTGCGGGCAAACGCGTAAACGGCTACAGACAGTACGGCCGACAGGAGCACGGCGTTAATTCTCACGCCCAGCTCCGTGTTACCTAAGAGGGCCGTCGAGACGGCGTTAAAGTAAGCCACCAAAGGCGGTTTGGAGTAGTAGCTAAGGTCGAGGCGGCGCGACCAGTCCCAGTACTGCGCCTCCTCGGGCGAGAGGTCGATAGGGTAAAAGAGAACGTAGAGAATCCTAAAAAAAACCAGCAGGGCGTTAAGGCCGAGCACCCAGAGAAAGGAGCTCACACGCGGTGCTCCTTACCCTCGAGCAGCCGCTGGACGTTAGGCATGTGTTTGTAGAAGATAAGAAGCGTAATAAGGATAAAGCTAAACAGGTGAGACGGCGGTGCGGGCTTAAGCGCGAGCAGAAGCAGCGCAGAGAGCGTAGCCGTCAGGGAGCCTAAAGAGACGTAGCGCGTCTTTTTAACTACCAAAAGCCAGACGAGCGCGCTTAAAGCCGCCGCGTCCGGGTATAGGGCCGCCAGCACGCCGAAGGCCGTAGCCACCCCCTTACCGCCCTTAAAGCCGAAAAAGACCGGGTACATGTGTCCGAGCACCGCCGCAAGCGCGCTCAGGCCCGTGCACCAGCTGTTAAAGCCGCAAAGCACCGCGGCCAGCTTTACCGGGATAAAGCCCTTAAGCGCGTCGAGGAGAAACACCAGCGCGCCCGCCTTCTTCCCGAGGGCGCGGCTCACGTTCGTAGCGCCCACGTTCCCGCTGCCTACGCTCCTTAAGTCGACGCCCTTTAGACGCGCTAAAAGCTCGCCGGAAAGCACCGAGCCTGACAGGTAAGAAAGGAGCACCAGAAGGGCCTCCATAGGGAGATATATTAAAACCTTATGGGTATGCAGGTAGGTATAGTAGGGCTACCTAACGTCGGTAAGTCAACCCTCTTTAACGCCCTTACGCAGACTATGAAGGCCCAAGCGGCTAACTACCCCTTCTGCACCATAGAGCCCAACGTAGGCGTCGTAGAGGTGCCCGACGAGCGGCTCTACGAGATAGCAAAGGTAGAAGGCTCCCAGAAAGTCACGCCCACCTTTATAAAGTTCGTCGACATCGCCGGCCTCGTAAAAGGGGCCAGTAAAGGCGAGGGTCTGGGCAACCAGTTTTTAGCCCACATACGCGAGGTAGACGCCGTAGCCATGGTACTGCGGGCCTTTAAAGACGAGAACGTGGTACACGTCGAGGGCTCGGTAGACCCCGTAAGGGACAAAGAAATTATAGAGCTCGAGCTTATAGCCAAAGACCTCGAGACCGTCAAGAAGAGGAAAGAGAAAGTAGAGAAGACCGCCAAAGGCGGTGACAGAGAAGCTAAAGAGGAGCTGGAGAAGCTAAGCCTGCTGGAAGAAAAGCTCGAGAAGCTCGTGCCCCTTAGGAGCGCGGAGCTGCCCGGAGAGGTTCTTAACTACGCCCGCGATAAGCTCTTTCTTTTAACGGCAAAACCGTTACTGCTCGTAGCCAACGTAGGCGAGGAGGACCTGCCCGAGGGCAACGAGCACGTAGAGGCTTTAAAGAAGCTGGCCCGGGAAGAAGGGCTGCCGCTCGTGGTTATAAGCGCCGAGCTCGAGGCCCAGATGGCGGGCCTGCCCGAAGAGGAGAGAAGGGAGCTGCTACGAGCCTACGGGCTCGACGAGCCGGGACTGAACAAGCTCATCCGCGAGGGCTACCGTCTGCTCGAGCTTATAACCTTCTTCACGGCCGGCCCTAAAGAGACGCGCGCGTGGACCGTAAAGCGCGGCACCAAGGCACCGCAGGCCGCCGGGAAGATACACTCGGACATGGAGCGGGGCTTTATAGCCGCCGAGGTCGTCCCGTGGGACGAGCTCGTTAAAGCCGGCTCGTGGCAGAAGGCAAAAGAGCAGGGCCTCGTAAGACTTGAAGGCAGAGACTACGAGATAAACGACGGCGACGTGGTTTACTTCCGCTTTAACGTCTAAAATATTATTTACCAAAGCCCTCCGGAGGAAGTGAATGGCAAAGGTAAAAGGCCTCAGGTGCAGAGAGTGCGGCCGCGAGTACCCGGCCGAGCCCATCCACGTCTGCGAGTTCTGCTTCGGCCCGCTGGAGGTCGTCTACGACTACGAAGAGATAAAGAGAAGCATAAGCCGGGAGAAAATCGAGAAGGGCCCTAAAAGCCTCTGGCGCTACTTAGACCTACTACCGGTAGAGAAGCCCACGGTAGGGCTCACGGCCGGATTTACGCCCCTAAAGAAAGCCGAGAAGCTGGGCGAGGTCCTCGGCCTTAAAAACCTCTACATTAAGGACGACAGCGTAAACCACCCCACGCTCTCGTTTAAAGACCGCGTGGTCTCGGTAGCCCTCTCAAAGGCAAAAGAGTTCGGCTTCGACACGGCCGCCTGCGCCTCGACGGGTAACTTAGCCAACTCCGTAGCCGCCCACTCGGCCCAAGCCGGGATGAGCTGCTTCGTCTTTATCCCGGCAAACCTCGAGAGCCAGAAGATAATAGGCTCGCTCGTCTTCGACCCTACGGTGGTGGCCGTAGAGGGCACCTACGACGACGTAAACCGGCTCTGCTCCGAGATAGCCAACGACCTCGGCTGGGCCTTCGTCAACATAAACATCCGCCCTTACTACGCGGAAGGCTCCAAGACGCTCGCCTTCGAGGTGGCCGAGCAGCTCGGCTGGCGGGCGCCCGACGTCGTCGTAGCCCCCGCGGCCTCGGGCTCGCTTTACACGAAGATATGGAAAGGCTTTAAAGAGCTCGAGCTTTTAGGGCTCATACCCGAGGTCCGGACGCGGATGCTCGGCGCTCAGGCCGAGGGCTGCTCTCCCATAGCCCAAGCTTGGCGCGAAGGCCGCGACTTTATAAACCCCGTAAAGCCCAACACCATCGCCAAGTCCATAGCCATAGGTAACCCCGCCGACGGCATTTACGCCCTTCAGGTGGCCCGCGAGAGTAACGGCGCGTGGGAGACGGCTACGGACGAAGAGATTATCGAGGGGATAAAGCTTCTGGCGCGCACGGAGGGCATCTTTACCGAGACGGCGGGCGGGACCACCGTAGCCGTCCTAAAGAAGTTCGTCGAGAAGGGCCTCATATCGCCCGAGGAGACGGTGGTGGTTTACGTAACGGGTAACGGCTACAAAACCATGGAGGTGCTCGAGGGCAAGCTCCGCGAGCCCGTCCGCATAAAGCCCACCTTAAAGGACTTTAAAGAGAAAGTGTTAGCGAGGGTAGGCTGATGAGGGAGCTGCTGCTGTTTCTCCACGTTCTGCTCGCCACCTTCTGGGTGGGAGGGATGATATTCCTCTCGCTCGTGGTCGTGCCTTACCTTAAAGACAAGCCCCAGATAAGGGACGAGGCTTTCCAAGAGGTGGGACGCCGCTTCTCCTTCTACGGCACCTTCCTCTCTCTGGCGCTTCTCTTTATAACGGGTATGGGCATTACGCACCTCATCCAAGGCGGCTTTAGGCCTTCCATACTGTTTAAGCTCGCCCTTTTTTTCGTAGTCGTTGCCGTCTCGCTCCTGCACGACCTGTGGGCGGGTAAAAAAGCCGTGGAGTCCGAGACGCACCGTCTCTGGGCCCGCAGGCTCGGGATAGCGAATCTGGTACTAAGCGTTCTATTGGTGCTTCTAGGCGTGCTTATAAGGCTGGGTTACTAACCGTGCTGTTTCTTCTGCCCGCGCTTGCTCTTGCGGGCGTGCTCGCCACCGTAAACGGAGAGGCCGTAACGAAAGACGAGTTTGAGAAGCTCTTTAACGCCTACTGGGAGCGCGTAAAGCACCTCTCTAAGGCCCGTCCCACTAAAGAAGACAAGAGGACCTTTCTGCTCGACTACGTACGGAGTCTAATAGTTCTAAAAGAAGCCGAGAAGATGGGCATAACCGTAACCGAGGAGGAGCTAAAGGAGTTTATAAACGAGCGCATAGGCCGCACAGACATAAAAAACGGTAGCCTGAAAAAGCTCCTTAAGGCCGAGCTGGTGACGCAGAAGCTCGCCGAGAAGCTCTTTAACGAGAAGAGCTACAAACCCACCGAGGGCGAGCTTAAGGCTTACTACCTCGTTTACCAGCGTGCGTTTTACTACCCGGCGAGCGTTAAGCTCGCCTTTTACCGCGTAAAGACGCGCAAGGAGGCCGAGCGCGTAAGGGAGGCACTGCTTTTAGGCCGCCGGCCCGAAGGAGCCGAGGGGCCGCGCGTTATGTGGTACTCGATAGCCGCCCTTCCCAGACAGCTTAAAAGTAAGCTCGGGCTGATAAGACCGGGCATTGTATCCGAGCCCGTTAAAGTTAAAGACGGGTTCGTCGTGGTAAAGGTGCTCGAGCGGAGAAGCGGCGGCGTTCTGCCCTTCGAGAAGGCCCTTCCGCTGGTAAAGCAGCGGTATCTGAAGTACAAACGGCAGGAGGTGTTTAGAAAATGGTTCCGGGAGGTCTTAGAGCGTTACGAGGTAAAGTTTTACTGGGAGCGCTTGTAGCGCTCTTAGCCTTCGGCGCTCAGCTTATAGACCGCGTGGTGGCCTCGGTGAACGGCGAGCCCATCTTAGAGAGCGACCTGAGGCTGGCCCAGCTTTACTACGGCATAAACGACCGGAGAGAGCTTCTCCAGAAGCTGATTGAGGTTAACCTCGTCTACCAGTACCTTAGGGCCCGGGGCGTGGACGTACCCGACGACAAGATTGACGCGCTCGTGCTCGAGCTTGCGCACATGAACGGCATGACGCTCGAGGAGCTCCGTAAAGAGTTTGAGAAGAGCGGGCTTACGCTGAAAGACTTTAAACGCTTCTTAAAGAAAGACCTCATGGCCTCGCGCGTTATATGGGACTTTCTCGCGCGGGAGCTGAGCGTCTCGGAGCTTGAGCTCGAGCTGGCACGCCTGAAAGAAGGGCCCGTTAAGCTTAAAAAGCAGCTCGAGCTGCTTGTACTTCCTAAAGAGGCGGGGGAGGAGCTGCTTAAGGAGCTCGAACGGAACCCAGAGCCCGACCTTAAAGAGCTGGCCGGGAAGCTGGACGGCGAGTACGAGCTTCTAACCGTCGAGAAGGGAGACCTGCTTCCCGAGCTCGACGCGCAGGTCTGGCGCGCACGCGAGGGCGAGCTCGTCTTTGCCGAAGACGGGGAGCACCTGTACGTAGCGCGCGTGCTTAAAACCGTTAAGGAGACGGTGGAAGGTGACGAAGAGGAGCTAAAAAGGGCGCTGTTTGAGAAGAAGCTGAAAGAGAAGTACCAAGAGCTTCTTAACGAGCTTAGTAAAAAGAGCGTGATAGTTATAGTTGAAGAAGCTCCCGGAGCTTCCTAAAGTCTTCCCTTAAAACCGGCTCGGCGGAGGGGTTTCTTAACACGTAGGCCGGGTGGAAGGTAAGGAGCACCTTTATTTTAGGGTCGTACGGGTAGGTAAAGACCTGACCGCGGGCCTTCGTGATTTTTAAACTCTTACCCAGCACGCCCTCGCCCGCCGTAGCTCCTAAACAGCAGATAACCTTGGGCTTAACTATCTCAATCTCCTTTCTCAGGTAAGGGTTACAGGCTTGAATCTCTTCGCGCGTGGGTTTCCGGTTGCCCGGCGGACGGCACTTACAGACGTTGGTTATGTAAACGTCCTCACGCTTAAGCCCCAGCTCTTCTTCTATTAGACGGTTAAGCAGCTGGCCCGCCCGGCCTACGAAGGGCTTGCCTTGGCGGTCTTCTTCCTCGCCCGGGGCCTCGCCTACGAATACGACGGGCGAGTACGGGTTCCCGTCGCCGGGCACGACCTGCGTACGGCTCTCGTGAAGCGGGCAGCGCGTACAGCTTTTCAGCTTCTCAAAAAGCTCTTTAAGCTTTTTAACCTTCTCGTCCTGCGGCACGCCTCCGTCTCCTTCGGTAAAGTATAGCTCGGTAAAGCCTATGGCCTGCAACGCTAACAGCGTCTCTTTTAGTCCCAAACGAGCACCTCCTCCTCTTTAAACGCCTCGTTCTCGAGCTCCCAGCTGCGGTAAGAGACGGCCTTACCGTCCCGGACCGAGACTATAAGGTACGACAGCTCGGGGAAAGCCCGCTCGAGGTCGAAGCGGGAGGGCCGGTCCGGGTGGTCGGGGTGAGAGTGGTAAACGCCGACAATCTCGAGCCCTTTCTCAAGCGCGTAGTCTTCGGCCTTAAGGTAGTCGTGCGGGCTTATCTCGTAGCGGTCGCGGCGGCGCTCTTTGTTGGCGTTGGGCGTCTCAAAGACTTCGTATACGACGCGTGCGTCTCCTTCGCGTCTGCCTAAAAGCAGACCGCACGTCTCGTAAGGGTAGTCGCGTTCGGCCTGACGGAGCAGCTTCTCCAGCTCCGAGCGCTTTATCTTAAGCATAGTTACATTTTAGTCGCGGACGAAAAGCCTTAAAGGCTCGTACCAGCCCCAGACGGTGGGGAAGGCGTTTTTAAGCCGGCTGTTTACGGCTATCATGCTCCGCGGTGCGGCTATAAAGAGCATGGGCTGCTGCTCGGTTATAATCCTGAAGGCTTCTTTGTAAAGCTTTACGCGCTTCTCGTAGTTAAGCTCCGAAGCCGCGCGGTCGAAAAGCTCGTCTACCTTCCTCTCCCACTCGGTGGAGGGCTTTTTCTGGCGCGGGTACCACATGTGGAGGCTGCCCGAGGAGTGCCAGACGTTCCGCCCGAAGTGGGGGTCCACCGAGCCGGTAAGACCGATAATAACGGCTTCCCAAGCGTAGGGCGGTGAGGTGAGACGCGTAACGAGGCTGTTAAAGTCCACGGGCTGGAAGTGCACCTTTATCCCGAGCTTTTTAAAGTCTTCCTTAATTATGGCGCCTATGAGCTCGCGCTCGCGGTTGCCCGCGTTGGTAAGGAGCGTGAAGCTCACCTCGTTACCCTCGGGGTCTTCGAGCCAGCCGTCGCCGTCGCGGTCGGTAAAGCCTGCTCGTCGCAGAAGCTCGCGGGCTTTTTTAAGGTCGTAAGGAAACTTAGGGTAGTAGCTCTCGTCGTAGTAAGGACGGTTGGCCGGCGTTACGGGCGTGTAGAGCGGCTCGGCAAGACCGTTGTAAACGAGCCTTACTATTCCTTCCCGGTCCACCGCGTGCGAGAGGGCGACGCGGAAGAGCCGGTTTCTGAACCACTTTATCTTGTACTTAGGCACGGACGACTCGGGGTTCTGGTTAAACACTAAAAAGGTCGTCGAGGGCGTGGCACCGAGGTCGTAAACGACGAAGTTCTTCTCTTTCTGTGCGGCTAAAAACAGAAGGTCCTGCGCCCTTACGCCGAGGTAGTCGAGCTCGCCGCGGATAAAGCGCAGCAGCGCCGTCTCGGGGTCGGGCACTATGAGACCTACCTTTCTCTTAACGTAAGGCAGGGGACGGCCCTGCTCGTCACGCCGGTAGTAAAGGGGGTTACGCTCGTAGAGCACGCGCTGCCCTTTCTCGTACTTTACGAGCTTGTACGGGCCCGTCCCGACTATCTCGGACGGCGGCGCGTTGACGGTCCAAGCGGTGGTAAAGGTACCGCTTTTTACGAAAGGCTCGAGCTTGTGCTTGGGTAGTATCTCGGCCGAGAGGGCGCTTAAGAAGGGGGCGAAAGGCTCGGGCAGTACGAACTCCACCGCGTAGCGGTCTACTTTTCTTACCTCAATTTTCTTCCCTTTAACCTTCAGTACGTCGCCTACGGAGGTGGGTATCTCGTCGTTAAGGTAGACCTGCCGGTAGGTAAAGACCACGTCGTCCGCGGTAAAGGGCTTCCCGTCGTGCCAGTAGACGCCCTTTCTTAGGTAGAAGCGCCACCTCTTGCCGCCGTCGAGCACCTCCCACCGCTCGGCCAGCGCGGGCTCGGGCCTTAAAGTCTTAACGTTTAAACGCGTAAGGCCTTCAAAGAGGTCCGCCAGCACGGCCGTGGAGCTCGTCTCCATGGCCAGCGCCGGGTTTAAGGTCTTCGGGTCGGACGAAAGGTGGAACCTTATAGTCCCGTCGGTAAGGCTTCCGGGGCTCTCGGGCTTAAACGCCTCGGGGCTTAGCTTAACTACCGTTATGCCTCCGGGCGAAGGGGAGGTGGCGAGGTGGAAAGGCAGGAAAGAGAGAAACAAGACCGCTAACGCGGTAAGAAAGGGACGCATGGGTTTTAATTTAAGGGACGCAGGGCGTCTGGTACAGACCCTCGTCCTCGTCGAGGTTAAACATAACGTTGGCGTTCTGGAGAGCTTGCAGGGACGCCCCCTTACCGAGGTTGTCTATAGCGCTTATCACCACGGCCGTAGAGCTTCTCCCGTCGTAGTGAGGGTATATAAAGCAGTGGTTCGTGCCCGCGGCCCACTTGGCGTGAGGCGGCTCGTTTACTACCGAGACGAAGGGCTCGCCGTCGTAGAACGCCTCGTAGAGCTCCCTAAGCTCTACCTTAGGGATGCGGGCGTGTGCTATACAGACCATGCCGCGCGAGCTTGGCAGTACGGTAGGCGTGAAGCGGAGATTAAGCGCGCCTCCCGACAGCTCGCTTAGAACCTGCTCCATCTCGGGCACGTGGCGGTGCTTCTCTACCGCGTAAGGGAAGAAGTCCTGAGCCATCTCGGGAAAGTGGTACTCCTGACGGGGCTTTCTGCCCGCGCCGCTGACGCCCGAAAGACCGACGACCGCGGGCGGCTCGTTTAGAAGCCCTTCTTTTGCAAGCGGAGCCAGAGCCAAGAGGGCGGCGGTGGGGTAGCAGCCGGGGTTGGCCACGAGACGGGCGTCTTTTATCTGCTCCCGGTACAGCTCGGGCAGGCCGTAGACGGCCTGACTGAGCAGCTCGGGGTAAGGGTGCGTAAAACCGTAGTACTCGGGGTAAAGCGAGGCGTCTTTCAGCCGGTAGGCGGCCGAGAGGTCCACGACTCTTTTACCTTCCTCGAGGAGCTTCGGGACGAGCTCGAGCGAGACCTCGTGCGGCAGACAGAGAAAAGCCAGCTCGAACTCCTCTCTTGGCTCCTCGGTAAGCGGGAAGTCGGCCAGATACGTAGGGCCGAAAAAGGGGAAGACCTCTTTTAGCGTCTTGCCGGCGTGAGAGGAAGAGACTAAGGCCGTAACCTCGAAAACGGGATGGAGAAGCAAAGCACGCAGGAGCTCGAGACCGGTGTACCCGGTAACGCCGTATACGGCGACCTTTACCGTTTGCTCCACCTGTACTTTGCCCTCGCGCCCATCTGGCCGTACTTTTTACGCTCTTTCTTGCGCGCGTCGCGCGTAAGAAGGCCTGCCTTTTTAAGCGTAGGCCTTAGCTCGGGGTTGTAGCTCACGAGGGCTTTAGCCACGCCGTACATAATGGCCTCGGCCTGAGCCGAGACGCCGCCGCCCCTTACCGTGGCGTATATGCCGAACTTACCTTCCTGCCCGGTGAGCTTAAAAGGGTACATAACTTTGTTAAAGAGCGTCTCCCGTCTAACGTAGTCCTTAAGCTCGTACTCTTTCTTCGTCTTGTCGGAGCGGACGATGAACTTACCCGGCTGGTCGCGCAGGAGCCAGACGCGGGCCACCGCCTCTTTTCTTTTCCCGGTACCGTAGTAAGAGTTCTCGGGCGTTATGCGGAAGTCTTTAAGTTTCTGAACTATCATGCCTTAACCTCCAGAGGTTGAGGGTTCTGGGCCTTGTGAGGGTGCTCGGGCCCGCGGTAGACCTTAAGCTTTTTCAGCATCCGGTGGCCGAGCCGGTTTTTAGGGAGCATCCGCTTTACCGCGAGCCTTATAACCTCTTCGGGCTTGTTCTCGAGCATCCACCTAAGGGGCCGGGCCTTAAGACCGCCCGGGTAACCGCTGTGGCGGTAGTATATCTTCTGGTCGAGCTTCTTGCCCGTCACCCTTATCTTCTCGGCGTTTACGACGATAACGAAGTCACCGCAGTCGACGTCGGGCTGGTAGTAAGGCTTGTGCTTCCCGCGCAGAATCTTAGCTATCTCGCTGGCGAGCCGTCCCAGCGTCTTACCCGTCGCGTCGACGACCCACCACTTTCTCTCAACCTCGTGCGGCTTTATGCGGTAAGTCTTCATGGTTACCTCACCCCGTGCAGGCGAGTTATTTTACTACTTAGAGCGCACGTATTCAAGGGGGTTAAGCAGGCTGCCCTCGGGGCTTCTTACCTCAAAGTGTAGCGCACACCTGCCCTCGTCGGGCTTTATGCCCACGCGGGCTATCTCTTGACCCTTACGCACCCTCTGGCCTACCCGTACGAACGACCTCGCCGCGTAAGCGTAAAGGCTTACGAAGCTCCCGTGGTCCACGATAATGACGTTCCCGAAGGCGCTAAGGTCGTCTCCGCTGTAAACCACCGTACCGTCCTCTACGGCTTTTACCGGCCTCCCGCAGCCGGCGTATATTAACACGCCGCGCTTGTTCCTAACCACCCTACCCTTTACCGGGAAGAAGTCTATCTTAGGCTTAGGCGCCCTTAAGGGTCTGCGCTCGTAAACCACGCGCGTAACCGGTATCCTCAGCCTCTGGCCTACGTATATTCTGTCGGACCTGAGGCGGTTAGCCCGCTTTATGGCCTTCACGGTGGTACCGAACTTACGCGCTATCTTTATAAGCGTGTCGCCGCGCTTCACGCGGTAGGTAATGTAGACGGTCTTACGGACGCGGACCTTTACGTAGCGCGAGCGCGTCCGCTTGCGCTCTTCCCTTTTTACGGCGACTTTCTTTTTAACGGGGATGCGGAGCTTCTGGCCTACGTATATTCTGTCGGACCTGAGGCGGTTGGCCCGCTTTATGGCCTTCACGGTGGTGCCGAACCTGCGGGCTATCTTTGCAAGCGTGTCGCCGCGCTTCACGCGGTAGGTAACGTAAGAAGTTTTATAGGCGTAGCGCGTAGCGCTCTTTTTTCTTTTCTTAACGGGTTTGTAGGCGACGCAGATGCGCTGTCCGGGTCTTAGGTACTTCTGTCTTTTTAGACGGGGGTTCAGGCGGTAGAGCTCCTTTACCGAGAGGTTGAACTTTCTGGCTATGGCCCAGAGGCTGTCGCCTCTTTTAACCGTGTAGTAGATGTGACACTCGGCGGAGAAAAGAAGAGCGCTAATACCTAATATCAAAACCGTAAAGAGGCTCATCGGGCTGCTCCTTTATAACCTCGAGCTTGTCTACGCGGGCGGCGGGAGGGCCTTTAAGGAGGTCTTTAAGGAAGTAACCTATAAGCTCGTCGTCGCCTTCTACGAGCACCTCGACCCTACCGTCGGGGAGGTTGCGTACCCATCCGCTCAGACCGTAGCTGTCGGCGACGCGCTTGGCGTAAGCCCTGTAACCTACCCCCTGAACGATGCCCTCCACGAATATCCTCAGTCTCATGTTTAAATAATAATATCATGGAAGGCGTGGCGCTTTTCCTGCTTAATCCTTTAAAAGACAAAAGGGTGTGGGCGGTTTTAACGCCCGACGGTGAGCTTATGGACGACGTAATGTCGGTAAAGCGGGCCCGCGCTTGCATGGCGGGCGAGATGGAGTTCTGGCTTAACCCCTTCGGCGGTGCTTACGAGTGGGACACTAAGGTAAGCGAGCCGCACGAGGAGGAGTTCGTCCGGTTTAAAAAGGAGGCGGCGCAGTACATGTGCGTATTTGACCTTACGGAGGCCGACCTCCAGTACATAGACTACTCGCCCATAAGCGGGGAGCTGCTCTTTGACAAGCCCGAGCTGGTTAAAAAGCTCGGCGAGAAGAAGTTTAAAGAGTTCGAGCGGTTTATGAAAGAGCTCTGGGAGTACGTTAAGGAGGACTAATCGCTCTCGATAACTATCTCGTCGCAGTCTTCTTTAACGATAACTAGCTGGCAGACGAGCCGCTGCTCCTCGTCCGAGGCTCCTATCCGCCAGAGCGTCTCCTCCTCTTCGGGCGAAGGCTCGTTAAGACACTCGAGACCCTTAACTACGCGCGCGACGCACACCCCGCACTGCCCGTCCGTACAGCCGAACTCTATACCTGCTTTCTCTATAAGGTGAGCCAGCTCGGAGAACTTCACGCCGGGGGGTATGTCGAACACCTTACCGTTAATGACCACCCTCATGCCTTACATTCTATACCTTTCCCGAGGCCTATAATAATACTTCTTAGGAGGTAAGAGCTTGACCAAGACGAAGCGCGTCTCCGACGTAGCTAAAGAGCTCGGGCTCAAGACGAAAGAGCTTATTAACTTTCTTAACGACTTTTATCCGAGACCCGACGGCAAGCCGTGGAAAGCCTCCCACGGTCTGGACGAGACGGCCCTTACGCTTATATACGACGCTTACGGCCGGCCTAAGCAGGAAGAAGAGCAGCCCGCCCCGGCCGAAGAGGTAAAGGCTCAACAGCCCGAGGTAGTGGAAGAAGTAGTAGAAGAAGTCGTAGAAGAGACCGTAGAGCCCGAGCCTAAAGAAGAAGAGAAGCCGGCTAAAGAAGAGCTGCCCCAGAAGTCGGCCGAGGAGCTTATAAAAGAGATTCTCGCGCGAAAGGAGCTCGAGGAGAAGAAGCGCCAACAAGAGCAGAAGCCTAAAAAAGAGGAGAAGCCGGCCGAGAGACGCGAGAAGCCTAAGGTAAAGATGTCTAAAAAAGAGAAAGAGACGCTCCGGAAGCTCGAGCACAAAGTAGAGAAAGAGAAAAAGAAAGAAGAGAAGAAGACCCAGCAGAAAAAGAAGAAGAAAGAAGACGAGGTAAAGATTATTTACATACCCGAGGTTATTACGGTACGGGAGCTTGCCCAGCTTCTGGACGTACCGGCAAATCAGGTAATAGCGGAGCTTATGAAAAGGGGCGTGCTTGCTACCATAAACCAGCCGGTCCCGCCCGAGGTGGCCGTAGAGGTAGCCGAGCAGTTCGGCTATCTGGCCGAGGTTAAAAAAGAAGAGGAAGAAGAGCCCGTTTTAGTGGAGCAGGAAGAGGCGGCGGAGGAAGAGCTCGAGCCGAGACCGCCCATAGTGGTGGTTATGGGCCACGTAGACCACGGCAAGACGACGCTGCTCGACTACATAAGAAAGACCAACGTTGCGCAGAAGGAGAAGGGCGGGATAACGCAGCACATAGGTGCCTCGCAGGTCGAGCTGCCCGACGGACGGAAGATAACCTTCCTCGACACGCCCGGACACGAGGCGTTTACCACGCTCAGGGCCCGCGGGGCCAAAGTGACGGACATAGCCGTGCTCGTGGTAGCCGCAGACGACGGCGTTATGCCTCAGACGGTAGAGGCCATAAACCACGCCAAAGCCTTCGACGTACCCATCATAGTAGCGGTGAACAAGATAGACAAGCCCAACGCGGACCCCATGAAGGTCCGCCGCGAGCTCTCCGAGCACGGGCTTATCCCCGAAGAGTGGGGCGGTGACACGGTTTTCGTCGACATCTCGGCAAAAACGGGCCAGAACGTAGACCAGCTGCTCGAGATGATACTGCTGCTGGCCGACATCCTCGAGCTTAAGGCTAACCCGAAAAAGAAAGCCCGCGGGACCATTATAGAGTCCAAGCTGGACCGTAAAAGGGGCCCCGTAGCTACGGTTATAGTAGAGGACGGGACGCTCCGCGTAGGAGACCACTTCGTGGCGGGCACCACCTACGGCCGCGTAAGGGCCATGTTTGACGACAAGGGCCGGCCCGTCAAAGAAGCGCCTCCCTCTACGCCCGTGGAGGTGCTCGGGTTTGAAGAGCTGCCCGAGGCGGGGGACGAGCTTATCGTCGTTAAAGACGAGCGGACGGCCCGCGAGATAGCCGAGAAGCGGAAAGAGAAGAAAGAACGCGAGGAGAAGCTCCAGACCATAAGACTCGAAGACATCTACAAAAAGATACAGGCCGGCGAGACGAAGGAGCTCCGCATCGTTCTCAAGACCGACACCATGGGCTCGCTCGAGGCTCTAAAGAAGTCGCTCGAGGAGCTCTCGACGGACAAAGTGAAGGTGAGAATCATCCACGGTGCGGTGGGCGGCATAACCGAGAACGACATTATGCTTGCGAAAGCTTCGGGCGCCATAGTAATAGGCTTTAACACCCGTCCGGACCCCAAGGCCCGCGAGCTTATGGAGAAAGAGAAAGTAGACGTCCGGCTCTACGGCGTTATATACGACGCCATTAACGACGTTAAAAACGCCCTCGTGGGCCTGCTCGAGCCTATAAAGAAGGAAGAGCTTCTGGGTACGGCCGAGGTACGCGCCACCTTCAAGATAAAGCGCGTAGGCACCGTAGCCGGCTGTTACGTGCTAAACGGCAAGCTCGTGCGCGGAGCAAAAGCCCGTTTAGTGCGCGAGGGCGTGGTCGTCTACGACGGGGAGATAGAGTCTCTAAAGCGGTTTAAAGAAGACGTTCAAGAGGTGACGGCGGGTTACGAGTGCGGCGTGAAGCTGAAAGACTACAACGACGTAAAAGTAGGCGACGTTATAGAATGCTACGAGATACGCTACGAGAAGCCGACCCTCTAATAGCGCTGTCCGAGCTGTACGAGAGCGTTCAGGGGGAAGGGCTTCTCGTAGGCACGCCCGCCGTCTTTATACGCTTAAAGGGCTGCAACCTCCGCTGCCCGTGGTGCGACCAGCCCGAGGCGCTACCTTTCGGCGAGAAGACCGTAAAGCTTTCTGAGCTTATAAAGCGTGCCAGAAGCCTTACGCCCCGTCACGCGGTCGTTACCGGGGGTGAGCCCGTGGCCCACCCCGAGCTACCCCGCCTCGTAAAAGCCCTTACGGACGCAGGCTTCTCCGTCCAGATTGAGACCAACGGGACGCTCTGGCAAGAAGAGCTTGCCCGCTACAAGCTAATTCTATCCGTCTCACCCAAAGCGCAAGCCCGTTACGAGGTAAGACCCGAGGTCTTAAAGCGGGCCTTCGAGCTTAAGTTCGTCGTAGACGAGGAGCTCAGTTTTGAAGTTCTAAAAAAGACGGCCTTCCGGCCGTTTTTCTTAAAAGAGCGCGTGGTGCTCCAGCCCGAGTCGAACAGGCCCGAGATGGCACGGAAGGCCTTCGAGCTCCAGAAAAAGCTGCTAAAAGAAGGGCTTAAAGCCCGTCTCATACCTCAGGCGCACAAGTGTTTAGCCCTGCCGTGAGAAAGGTTCTATACTTTATAGGCGTGCTCGTCTTCCCGTTTGCGGTCTTAGGTCTGTCGGTAAGGCTGGCCTTTACCGAGACGGCGGTGGAGCTAATACAGCAAACCCTGCCGCCCGAGCGCTTCGGTATGTCGGACGAGAAGCGGCTCGAGCTTGCCAAACTGGGTCTAAGAGCCGTCCTGTCGGAAGAAGGCATGAGAGCTTTTAAAGAAGCTAAGCTGGCGGGCCGGCGGGCCTTCCGCGAGAAAGAGGTTAAGCACATGGAAGACGTGGCACGCTTTTTAAGGCTTTTCTTCCCCGCAGTATACGCGCTCTTAATACTCTGGCTCGGTCTGGCCGTTTACTTAAAAAGCCCGCGCTTTCTGGTGCTGTCGGGTATTACAGGCGTAGGGTTTCTGGCGGCACTGGCGCTGCTCGTGTTTGCCAACTACGAGAGGGCGTTCGAGCTGTTCCACCTGTGGGTTTTCGACCCTTACTCGTGGCGCTTTAAAGACGAGGACACGCTTTTAAGGGTTTACCCTATGGAGTTCTGGTTTAAAGCTACCTTACTCGTGGCGGCGCTGAGCTTTCTTATAAGCCTGCTGACGCTGCTGATAGGTATTTTGTGGGAGAAGAGGAGACGCCCGAAGGGCGTCTTTTAAACCTCCACCCCCATCTGTCTGGCTTTCTCTATAACGTCTTCTATGGTACCGACCATGTAGAAGGCGTTCTCGGGCAGGTGGTCGTACTTACCGCTGAGAATCTCTTTAAAGGAGCGTATCGTGTCTTCGAGTTTGACGTACTTACCGGGTATGCCCGTAAACTGCTCGGCCACGTGGAAGGGCTGAGATAGGAACTTCTGTATCCTTCTGGCCCGGGCTACGAGGGCCTTGTCCTCGTCGGAGAGCTCTTCCATACCGAGGATGGCGATAATTTCTTGGAGTTCTTTATAGCGCTGGAGTATGCGCTTAACCTCCATGGCGACTTGGTAGTGTTCTTCGCCGACGTACTCGGGAGCTAAGTACTTAGAGGTCGACTCGAGGGGGTCTATGGCGGGGTATATGCCGAGCTCGGCCAGTCTTCTGGTTAGAACGGTGGTAGCGTCGAGGTGGGCAAAGATGGACCAAGGAGCGGGGTCGGTAATGTCGTCGGCCGGGACGTAAACGGCCTGTATGGCGGTAATGGAGCCTTTTTTAGTGGAGGTAATCCTCTCTTGAACCTCGCCCACGTCGGTGTTAAGCGTAGGCTGGTAACCGACGGCCGAAGGTAGGCGGCCTAAGAGCGTGGAAACCTCGGCACCCGCTTGGACGAAGCGGAAGATGTTGTCTATGAAGGTAAGAACGTCTTGGCCCTCGACGTCTCTAAAGTACTCGGCCATAGTTAGGCCGGTGTGAGCTACGCGGAACCTAACGCCGGGCGGCTCGTTCATCTGGCCGTAGACCATTACGGTGTAGGGCAGAACGCCGCTCTCTTTCATCTCGAGCCAGAGGTCGTTCCCTTCGCGCGTCCGCTCGCCGACGCCGATGACGACCGAGTAACCTTTGTGGAAGCGTGCTATGTTGTGGATGAGCTCCTGCATGAGAACCGTCTTCCCGACGCCGGCACCGCCGAAGAGCCCCACCTTACCGCCCTTTATGATGGGCTGGAGAAGGTCTATAACCTTAATGCCGGTCTCGAGAATCTCGACCTTAGTAGACTGCTCCACCAGCTCGGGCGGGTTTCTGAACATAGGCCAGTACTCTTTAGCGTTTACGGGCCCTTGTTCGTCTATGGGCTGGCCTACGACGTTAAATATCCGTCCGAGAACCTCTTTACCTACGGGTACTTTTATGGGGCCGCCCAAGTACTCGACTTCTTGGCCTCTTACCAGCCCGTCGGTGGGTCCCATGGCTATGGTCCTTACGCGGTGCTCGCCGATGTGCTGGGCTACTTCCATGTAGAGCTCTTCCTCGTACCACTCGCCCCGGTCGTTTATAGCTTTACGGATGGTCTTAAGACCGTCGCGTATTTTCGGCAGCTCTTC
>JAADCR010000058.1 GCA_013154375.1 Aquificota bacterium
AAGCGCGTCTTTTGTTTCTTACGAGAAAGTCTTAAATTATTAGGTAGGGAGGTGGTGAAAATGCCTGTGTTTGTGATTCTGACGACGCTTACGGACGAAGGCGCTAAGACGCTGAAAAACAAGCCCGAACGGATTAAGGAGGTAGACGAGGAGCTTTGTAACAAGTACGGGATTAAGATTCTGGCTCAGTACGCGCTTATGGGGCCGTACGACTTTCTTAACATCGTAGAGGCGCCGGACAACGACACTATCTTAAAGATGGCCATAGAGCTGAACGCCCGCGGGACTATTAGGACGCTAACTATGCCGGCGTTTGACATTGATACGCTTATAAAGGACCTTAAAGAGCTCCCTTCGTGAGCTCCTTCTCCTTCTTTTTCATCTGAGATAAAATATTTCTATGGTAGAAGCGCAGAGCAGAATAAAAGAAGCGCTTACTTTTGACGACGTTCTGCTGGTTCCTCAGTACTCGGAGGTCCTACCTCACGAGGTGGACGTCTCTACTTATCTGACGCGTAAGATAAAGCTGAACATTCCTATAGTGTCCGCGGCTATGGACACGGTTACCGAGGCGCGTCTGGCCATAGCGCTGGCGCGCGAGGGCGGGATAGGGATAATACACCGTAACCTGTCTATACGGCGTCAAGCCGAAGAGGTGGAGAAGGTTAAAAAGTCCGAGAGCGGGATGATAGTAAGCCCGGTAGTGGTAGGTCCCGAGACGCGGGTACGGGAAGCTTTAAAGATTATGGAGAAGTTTAAGATATCGGGCGTGCCCGTGGTAGACGACGGGCGTAAGCTGGTGGGCATACTGACTAACCGGGACCTACGGTTTATAAGCCCGGCCGATTACGACAAGCCGGTCTCGGAGTTTATGACGAAGGACAACCTTATTACGGCGCGCGAGGGTATAACGCTCGAAGAGGCCGAAGAGATTTTCCGGCGCCACAAGATAGAGAAGCTGCCTATAGTGGACGAAGAAGGTAGGATAAAGGGCCTTATAACGATTAAGGACATCGTTAAGCGTAGAAAGTACCCCAACGCGGCAAAGGACGAGCTGGGCCGTCTTAGGGTCGGTGCCGCGGTGGGTACCGGTGAAGACACGCTCGAGCGCGTCTCGGCTCTCGTAGAAGCGGGTGTGGACGTAGTAGTGGTAGACACGGCTCACGGCCACTCTAAGCGCGTGCTCGAGACGGTGGAGAAGATAAAGTCTTACTTTCCGGAGCTGGAGGTTATTGCGGGGAACGTGGCCACGGCGGAAGGTACGCGGGCGCTTATAGAAGCCGGGGCGGACGCGGTGAAGGTGGGCGTGGGCCCGGGCTCTATATGTACCACGCGGATAGTGGCGGGCGTAGGCGTTCCTCAGCTTACGGCCATAATGGAGTCGGCTTCGGTGGCGCGCGAGCACGGGGTGCCCGTTATAGCCGACGGAGGGATAAGGTACTCGGGCGACATCGTAAAGGCTCTAGCCGCGGGCGCGAGCTCGGTCATGCTGGGTAACCTGCTGGCAGGCACGGAAGAGGCACCGGGCGAGACGATTTACTATCAAGGCCGGGCTTATAAAGTCTACAGGGGTATGGGCTCTTTAGGTGCCATGAGCTCACGCCTCTCGTCGGACCGCTACGGGCAGGACAAGCTCGAGAAGTTCGTACCTGAAGGTATAGAGGGGCGCGTACCGTACAAAGGCAGGCTGGCGGACGTGGTTTACCAGCTCGTAGGCGGGCTACGCTCTGGCATGGGTTACGTAGGGGCCCGCACTATTAAAGAGCTACAAGAGAAAGCTAAGTTCGTCCGCATAACGTGGGCCGGTTACCGCGAGAGCCACGTCCACGACGTCCAGATAACGAAAGAGGCACCCAACTACTGGGTAGACTGAGCTACTCCCACTCTATAGTAGAAGGGGGTTTGGACGAGACGTCGTAAACGACGCGGTTTACCCCCTTCACCTCGTTTATTATCCTTCTTGCCACGCGGTCGAGAAGCTCGTACGGCAAACGGGCCCAGTCAGCCGTCATCCCGTCTACGCTCTCTACGGCCCTAAGGGCCACTACCTTCTCGTACGTGCGGGCGTCGCCCATAACGCCCACCGAGCGGACGGGCAGAAGAACGGCAAAGGCCTGCCAGACTTTGTCGTAAAGCCCGGCTTTTTTAAGCTCTTCTATAAATATCGCGTCCGCTTCGCGTAAGACCTTAAGGTCTTCTTCCGTAACGGGCCCTATTATCCTTATGGCCAGCCCGGGGCCCGGGAAGGGGTGACGCTTTAGAATCTCGTCGGGCACGCCTAACAGGCGTCCTATCTCCCTTACCTCGTCTTTAAACAGCTCTCTAAACGGCTCGAGCAGTTTTAGGTTCATACGCTCCGGCAGCCCGCCTACGTTGTGGTGCGTCTTTATCTTGGCACTCCCGGCCACGCCGGCACTCTCAACCACGTCGGGGTACAGCGTTCCTTGCAGTAAAAACTCCGCTCCTCCGAGCTTTTTCGCCTCCCGCTCAAAAACCTCCACGAAGGTCCTGCCTATTATTTTCCGCTTCTCTTCCGGGTCTTCTACGCCCTTTAGACGGCTTAAAAACTCCTCCGAAGCGTCTACCACTTTTAAAGGCAAGCCTAAAGCCCTTAGGCTTCTCTCGACCTCTTTGCGCTCGTTCTTTCTCAGCAGCCCGTGGTCTATAAAGATGCACTTAAGGCGGTCGCCTATAGCCCGGTGCGTAAGCACCGCCGCCACCGTAGAGTCTACGCCTCCCGAGAGGGCCGCTATAACGCGCCCCTCGCCTACGGTCTTCTTTATCTCTTTTATCTTCTCCTCTATAAAGTCTCCCATCTCCCAGTTGCGCTCGGCTTTGCAGATGCGGTATACGAAGTTACCTAAAAGCTCTTTCCCGTAGGCCGTGTGTGAGACCTCCGGGTGGAACTGGAGGCCGTAGAGCTTACGCTCTTGGCTTGCTATCACCGCGTAAGGGGAGTTGTCCGTCTCGGCAAGCCGTTCAAAGCCGGGCGGCAGCTCTACAACCCTGTCCGCGTGAGACATCCACACGTCCCACGACTTAGGCAGGCCTTTAAACAGCGGGTCGTCTTTTAAGACGCGCAGCCGGGCCCGCCCGTACTCGTGCTTCTCGGCCGGTGCCACCTTCCCGCCCAGCTGGTGCGTCATAACCTGCAGCCCGTAGCAGATGCCTAAAATGGGCAGACCAAGCTTGTAGATGCGCTCGTCGGGCAGAGGGGCGTTCTTCTCGTAAACCGACGCGGGGCCTCCCGAGAAGATAATGCCGTACGGGTTTAGCCGCTTAACCTCTTCGGCGCTTACGCCGTAAGGCACTATCTCGCTGTAAACGCCAAGCTCGCGTATGCGGCGGGCTATAAGCTGGACGTATTGCGAGCCGAAGTTAAAAACGAGGATGCCCCGCTTGCGCATGAGTTAAATAGTATATTATGAAAACGCTTATACTAAGCGGAGGGAAGGGGACGCGGCTCTGGCCCCTGTCGCGGGAGAACTATCCTAAACAGTTTATAAGGCTTTTCTCCAGCCACTCTCTGTTTCAAGACACCGTCAGAAGAGCCCTTAAGCTGGTACCCGTGGAAGACTTACTTATACTCACGGGGGAGCGTTACGAGTGGCTTATAAAAAACGAGCTAGAAGAGATTAATGCCGAAAAGGCTTGCGTGCTCGTAGAGCCTACCGGTAGAAACACGGCTCCCGCCGTAGCCTTAGGCATAAAAAAACTTTTAGAAGAAAAAACGCCTGAAGACGAGCCGGTGCTGGTTCTCCCTTCGGACCACCTTATTAAGGACGTTGACCGTTTCGTCGGAGCCGTTAAACGGGCTCTCCCTTTAGTAAAGGAAGGCTACCTCGTTCTTTTCGGTGAGCGGCCGGCCTACCCCGAGACGGGGTACGGTTACATTAAAAAAGGCCGGCCCTTAGGTGAAGGCGTTTACGAGGTGGAGCAGTTTAAGGAAAAACCCCCCTACGAGCAGGCGAAGTTTTTCGTCGAGGACGGGAAACACCTCTGGAACTGCGGCATATTCTTCTTCTCCTTGGGCAGAATAGTAGAAGACTTCAGGCGTTTTTTACCCGAAGTAGACCTGTCTTTAAGTTTTGACGAGTTTTTAAAGGCCTTCCCGGGCTTTCCCGACATCTCGTTCGACTACGCCATTTTAGAAAAAGCCGACAAGCTTGCGGTGGTCGAGATGTCCGTAGGCTGGAGTGACGTCGGCTCGTGGAAGGCCGTATACGAGAACATGGAGAAAGACGAGAACGGGAACGTTGCACTCGGTGACTGCGAGCTTATAGACGACAAGGGCTCTTTTATTCTCTCACAAGGTAACAGCTTAGTAGCCTGCGTAGGGCTTAACGACGTCGTCGTCGTTAACACGGAAGACGCTACGCTCGTCGTTCCTAAAGACCAGACGCAGCGCGTAAAAGAAGTGGTAAGCAAGCTTAAGCGGAGAAACGACGAGAGGGTGATAGAACACGTTACGCGCTACACTCCTTTCGGCTCGGTAACTAAGCTCGAGAAAGGAGAGCGGTACCGTATAAACAAACTGGTTATAAAACGCGGCTCCCGCATACCCGCCCGTATGCACCACCACCGTACGGTCCACTTCGTCGTGTTGGGCGGGACCGCGCGCGTACGCGTGGGCGAGAAAGAGTTTTTCGTCCACGAGAACGAGAGCTTTTTCGTACCCAAGTCCGTTCCTTATGAGATAGCTAACGTGGGTAAAATTCCTTTAGAGATGATAGAGGTCCAAAGCGGAGAGTACCTCAAGGAGGACGACGTTGAGCTTATCTAAGGAGCGGCTCGTCGCCCACTTGGCCGACTACTTTTTCGAGCTCGAGAAGAGGAAGCACTACTACAAGCTCGTGGGCAACCTTCTGGCCGTCTACGAGAAAGGGAAGACCCTTAACAAAAGCCTGCTGAGACGCGTAAAGGAGCTACTAAGGCTTTGGGTACCAGAGCCCTCGTTAGTTCAGCTTTACGCCCGCTACCTTTCTTCTATAGAAAAAGAGGGCGTACGCTCCTTCGGCCGGGCCGTAGGGCTGCTACCGCTGGTAAACGACTACGCCCGCTTTAGTAAGCGGTTTTCGGAAGAGGCCGACAAGTGGCAGGCGCTCGAGGGTTTTCTTAACTCCCTCGACTACTGCGAGGTGTGTTTCAGAGGCTTTAAAGGCGAAGAGCTGTTTAACTGCCTGCTCGAGCAGACGGACTTTCTTACCGCCACGCAGCTGGCGGGTTACCTCAAGGACGACGAGTTTCTCGCCCTCGACGAGTTTATAGCCGTACCGCTCGAGATTACTAAAGAGAACTACTTAAAGATAGTAAGACCCCTTCGGGGTGAAGACCTAAGGCTTTACTACGGAGCCTTGAGCACCCTCTTAAGGCTCGACCGCGTCAAGCTTAACTTCGTGAAAGAGCTTCTCGGCATAAGCCGCGAGCGCGAGCTACTCGAGAAGGCCGTAAAGAGCTGGAACGAGGAGCTCTTCTGGGAGGCCCACGAGCTGTTTGAGGAGCTGTTTAACCTCTTTAGAAACGACGAGATAAGGCGCTGCTACCGCGCCCTCGTACGCTCGGCCCTCGCC
>JAADCR010000032.1 GCA_013154375.1 Aquificota bacterium
ATACATGAGGCTCGGCGTAAACGTAGACCACGTGGCCACGCTACGGGAGGCACGCAAAACCTTCGAGCCTTCTCCGGTCTTTGCGGCCTTAATAGCCCAGCAGGCGGGAGCCGACCAGATTACGCTTCACGTCCGCGAAGACAGGAGGCACGTCAACGAGAACGACCTTAAGCTCATAAAGCAGCTCGTAGCCGTACCGGTAAACCTCGAGATGGCACCCACGGACGAGATGAGGGCCATAGCCCTCGAGGTAAAGCCCGACCGCGTAACGCTCGTGCCCGAGCGGCGGGAAGAGGTCACCACCGAGGGCGGCCTCGACGTAGCCTCCGCCGAAGAGGAGCTGAAAAGCTTTATAAAACCCCTTAAAGAAGCCGGCATAGAGGTCTCTCTCTTCGTAGACGCCGAGAAGGAACAGATAGAGGCCTCTAAAAGAGTCGGCGCCGACGCGGTGGAGCTCCACACCGGCCCCTACGCCAACTACTGGGCCCGTCACGAGTTTGAGAAAGCCCGTAAAGAGCTCATGCGCCTAAAAGAAGAGGCCATAAGAGCCCGCAAGCTCGGCCTAAGGGTCTACGCCGGCCACGGTCTTACCTACCACAACGTCAAAGAGTTCGTAAAAGAGCTCGGTCAGGTGGTAGAAGAGGTCAACATCGGCCACTCCATAGTAGCCAACGCCGTCCTGTGGGGCTTCGAGAGGGCCGTAAAGGAGATGCTTGCCTTACTAAGTGCGCCTGAACCGGTAAGGTGAGAACTTCTGGAAGTAAGGCGAGACCTCTCTTCTCTCTATAAGAAGAAAAACGAGACGCGCCGTAAGCGGCGCGTGGAGAATCCCGTTCCGGTAGTGCCCGCTCACTAGCGCGAAGTTCTCGCCGAAGTAAAAAACGGGCTTACCGTCGGGCGTCCCCGGGCGGAAGCCCACGCGCAGCTCGTAAAACTCCGCCTCCTCCAGCGCGGGCAGCACCGAGAGGGCGTTACCCGTAAGCGCCGAAGCTCCCTTAACCGTAGGCCGCGCGTCAAAACCCGCCCGCTCGGTGGTGGCGCCGAGAAGCAGGTCCTTCTCCCGCGGTATCAAGTAAGCGTCCCGCGCGTAGACGACGAACGGCGGGCCGTCGGGCGGCAGCTCCGCCCGCGCTATCTGCCCCTTTACCGGAAAGACGGGCACGTCGAACAGCTCCTTCGTCCACGCCCCCGCCGCAAAGACGAAGTAGTCGGCCTCCAGCTTACCCGAGTGCGTCTTTACCGACAGCACGCGCTCCCCGTCGCGGTTAACCCTTAACGCCCCCTCCCGCCGCAGCTCCCCGCCAAGCCTTAAGAAAGCCGTAAAGAGCGCCTCGGTAAGCTCCTCCGTGTCCACGTTCCCCTCTTCCTCGTAAAAGACTCCGCCCGCCAGCTTCTCCGAGAGCTTAGGGTAGAGCTTCCCGAGCTCTTCCCCTTCGGCGAGCTCGGCCGACGAGCAGAAGCGCTTAAGGTAGTAGCTTCTAAGCTTTTTAAGCTCGTCCAGCTCCCGCTCGTCCTTAGCTACGCGCAGAATGCCTTTAGAGAAGAAGACGCTCCGGTTAGAGAGCTCCTTAACCGTCTCGAGAAACTCCCGCCAGAGACCTAAGCTCTCTACCGAGAACTCGAGAAGCTCGTCCGTAAGCCCCTCCGAGAAGGGCGCCAGCATACCGCCGGCCACGCGCGAGGCGGCCTCTTTCTCGTTCCTAACCAGCAGCGTCACCTCGTGACCGGCCCTTAGCAGCTCGAGCGCGCAGGCGAGGCCTACAACCCCGCCCCCTACCACCGCAACCCTCATACCAGATTTATTATCTTATCTTCTATGGGTGAGCTGGCGAAGTTCCTCGTTCTTACGGGCGTTATGCTAATCCTCGTCGGGCTTCTTCTGATGGTTTTCGAGAAGCTGCCGCTCGGGCTCGGACGGCTGCCCGGCGACATAGTTATAAAGCGCGACAACTTCGTCTTTTACTTCCCCTTAGCCACCTCCCTGCTTCTCTCGCTCCTGCTTACCGTCCTGCTTAACCTCCTCTTTCTCTTCTTGAGCCGTAAGTGAGCTGTCTTTAAACACGGCCGAGAGGACGCCGTTGACGAAGCGGGCCGCCTTGTCGTCGGCGTACTTGCGCACGAGGTCCACCACGTCTATAAACACGCGGCCCGGGTCGGGCGGCTTTAGAAACAGCAGCTCCCCCGTCCCGAGACGGAGGGCGTTCCGCTCCACGAAACCCAGACGGTCTAAGCTCCAGTCTTTTAACTTCTCCTCTATCTTGGCGTCTATCTCCGTAAGGTGCTCTTCTACCGTCTTTACGAGCGCGTCGGCGTACGAGAGGACGCGTTTACTCTTAAGACCGCGCTCGCGTACCACCTCGTCGAATATCTGCTTAAGCTCCTCGCCGCGCATGTCCCAAGTGTAGAGCGTCAAGAAAGCCACTTCCCTTGCTTTTTTCCTAAACGGCGGCCTCATGGCATCTCCCTAAACAGGTTCGCCATCTCTATAGCCGAGAGCGCGGCCTCCCAGCCCTTGTTACCCTTCTTCGTACCCGCCCGCTCGAGCGCCTGCTCGAGCGCGTCGGCCGTAATGACGCCGAACGAGACGGGCACGCCCGTCTCGAGGGCTATAAGCGCCAGACCCTTAGACACCTCCGCGGCTATGTAGTCAAAGTGAGCCGTCTCGCCCCTTATAAGAGCGCCCAAGGCTATAACCGCGTCGGGCCCGTAGACCTTTATGCCGCGTTTTACGGCCACGGGCAGCTCCCACGAGCCGGGCACGCGCACGAGCGTGATACTTTCTTCGTCCGCGCCGTGCCTAATAAGGCAGTCGAGCGCCCCTTCGACCAGACGGTCCACTATCGCGTGGTTAAACCGCGAGGCGACTATTAAAAACCTAAGCCCTTCGGCGCGGAGCTGCCCTTCGAGCCTCTTCATGGCTCATACTATTTTAATAGCTTGCGGGTAGCTCTGCTTCTGCTTCTTTTTCTTTTTGTCGGCTGCGCGCCCAAGATAAGGAAAGAAGAACGGCTTCAGGTACGCCTCTGCCCGCGCGTAACGACCATGCGCGTCTACTACTGCAACGCCCCGACCGCCTACTCGGACCGTCTGCAGCCTATGAGCCGTGTAAAGGTCGTAAACCCTAAAACGGGCAGGAGCCTAACCGTAGGCGTCCGCTACAGGAAGGGCGTAAAGGGTCTGTGTCTGCCGAGGCGCTACCGCCGCATCTTGGGCCCGCCGTTCGTGGGGAAGGTCTTCGTTTTAAGGTGCGGCGACAACGACGTAAGGAGCTGCCCCAAGCGCTTCCGAGGCTACGCCTCGTGGTACGGTAAAGAGTTTGCCGGCCGGCGTACCGCCTCGGGCGTGCGCTTTAACCCTTACGGCCTTTACGCGGCCCACCGCTACCTACCCTTCGGGACGCTCTTAGAGGTAAAGAACCTAAAAAACGGCCGTAAGGTGGTAGTAGAGGTGGTAGACCGCGGGCCGTTCGTAAAGAACCGGCACCTCGACCTCTCTTACGGTGCGGCTAAAAAGCTGAAGATGATTCGCGACGGCGTTATCCCCTTCGAGGCCCGCGTGCTCAGGTGCGGGCGTTAAAATGGTTCGTATGAAACGCTATAAAGTAGCCGTCTTAAAGGGTGACGGGATAGGGCCCGAGATAGTAGAGCAGGCGCTGAGGGTCTTAAAAAGGGTAGGCGAGCTTTACGGCGTGGAGTTTGAGACAAAAGAAGGCTACATAGGCGGCGCGGCCATAGACCGCTTCGGCGACCCGCTGCCGGAAGAGACGCTAAAGCTCTGTAAAGAGGCCGACGCGGTCCTCCTCGGCGCGGTAGGAGGGCCCGAGTGGGACCACCTGCCTACCGACAAGAGACCCGAGAAGGGTCTTTTACGGATAAGAAAGGAGCTCGACCTTTACGCCAACCTCCGGCCCGCTAAAGTCTGGGAGCCTCTTATCTCCTCCTCGCCGCTTAAAGAGGAGGTGGTCCGCGGGACGGACATGCTCGTGGTCCGCGAGCTTACCTCGGGCATATACTACGGCGAGCCGCGCGGCATATTTACCGACGAAGAGGGCAAGCGCTACGCGATAAACACCATGAAGTACCACGAGGACGAGATAAGGCGCGTGGTACGCAAAGCCTTCGAGATTGCCCGTAAGCGTAAAAAGAAGCTAACGAGCGTGGACAAGGCCAACGTGCTCGAGGTGAGCGCCCTCTGGCGGCAGATAGTAGAGGAAGAGGCTAAAAACTTCCCAGACGTGGAGCTCGAGCACCTGTACGTCGACAACTGCGCCATGCAGCTGGTAAGGAGGCCTTCTACTTTCGACGTTATAGTAACGGGCAACATCTTCGGCGACATTATCTCCGACGAGGCGGGCGTGGTGGTGGGCAGTCTGGGCATGCTCCCGTCGGCCAGCGTGGGCGACCGGCACGCCCTGTACGAGCCGGTGCACGGCTCGGCCCCCGACATAGCGGGCAAAGGGATAGCCAATCCCATAGCCACCATCCTCTCCGTGGCCATGATGCTTAAGTACTCGTTTAACCTCGACGAGGCTCACGACGCTATAGAGCGGGCCGTAGAGCGGACGCTTAACGAAGGCTACCGCACGCCCGACATAGCCTCCGAGGGCACGAAAGTGGTAGGCACGAAAGAGATGACGGACCTCATTTTAGAGAGGTTAAGCCCATGAGGCTGCTGGCGCTGCTGCTTCTGCCCTTACTGGCCTTTGCCTCTTTAGAGGAGCTGGCGAGGTTCTTCGAGCGGGAGGGCTTCGTAGTTGAGCGCGAGAACGGCACCGTAATTCTCGACCTCGGTAAAGGGAAAGCCTTCCCGGGCGAAGAGTTTGAGGTCTTAGAGAGAGAGAAAGAGCTCCGGCACCCGGTAACGGGTGAGGTGATAGGCTACAAAGAGAAGCCCGTAGGGCTTGCGCGCGTAAAGCGCGTAGAGCGCTCCTACTCGGAGGCCGAGCTTATAAAAGACGAGGGCGTCAAGCCCGGGCAGCGGGTACGGCTGCACGCCCCGAGCGTCTGCTTCGAAGGCTCGGAAGAGACCTTTTTCGCCTTAAAAAAGCTCCTACCGCAGCTTAAACGCGGCACCGGCTGCCCTTATACCGTACGCGAGATGCGTAAAGGCTTCGGCGTCGTCTTTAAAGGCGAGCCGGTGGCTTTCTTCCCTAAAGGCGGGCTTGCTTACTTAGGCGAGACGGCCTTTGAGGACTTCGCTTACCGGGCCAAGCTTTTAAGCTCGTTTAACGAGCTACCTTACTCGGCCGACGCGTGCGACCTGTTTAACGGCAACGAGCTACTCGTCCTCTTTCCCGACTACCTTAAGGTCTACGAGCTTAAAGGGGGCTTAAGGGAGGTGCTCACCTACCGCCTCCCGGCGGGCCAGCCGGTGAGCGTGGTCTGCTACGAAGGGCCCGAGACGCTCGTTCTGGTTAACATGCTCGTAGACGGGGAGGCCTCCTCGGCGGTACTCCGTCCCTCGGGCCGGGAGCTCGTGCTCGTGGCACGCGACGTGCCTTACCTGTTTGGTAAGCTCGAGGACGAGCTCGTGGGCCAGAGCTTTAACAACGGCGCTTGGGGAGAGCCTTACCTGTTTAAGATAGAAGGAAAGACGCTATCGCGTAAAGAGAAGCTCGATCTGCCGCCGGAGTTCCGCGTCGACGGTGCGGCTAAAAAAGATGAGCTGCTGCTGTTCGTCGACGGGCTCGGCCGGCTACACGTTTACGAAGGCAACGAGGAGGTGCTCACCGAGGACGGCTTCGGCCTCTCGTACGCACAGGCCGAGCTGCCCGCGGTCCACGGCTACGACGAAGAGAAGTACTTCTTCCACCCGCGTCCTGCCTTTACCGTGCTCTTTAACAAGCTCACGCTCCCGCTTATACCCCGCAACAAGATGGGCGGCGTGTTTAAGGTGCTCGGCGTCGCCAAGTTCAGCGAGGGCGAGCTCTGGACGCTTATACGCCGCGACCGCTACTACGAGCTTAGAAAGCTAAAAGGCCGGCCCTTTAAAGAGGCTATACAGACGGTACTTATAGACAAAGAGGGGCGGACGCTCGTCCTGACGGCCTCTAAGGGCACGCTCCCGTTCCAGAGCAAAGGTGAGCTTTACGAGCTCGAGCTCCGCCCCTTCTGAGGCTCTCTCACGAGCGCTATCTTAAACGCGTCGTCTAAGTTGTCCACGAAGTGGAGCTTCATCTTCTCCCTTACGTAAGGCGGCAGCTCCTCGAGCACCTCGTCCCTGTTCTTCTCGGGCAGGATGACCTCGTATATGTCGGCCCGCTTAGCCGCCAGAATCTTCTCCTTAAGCCCGCCCACGGGCAGAACCCTGCCGCGTAAAGTTATCTCGCCCGTCATGGCCACGTCGGTACGGACGGGCACGTCCGTAAAGAGCGAAAGCAGAGCCGTGGCTATGGCTATGCCCGCGGAAGGGCCGTCTTTAGGCACGGCCCCCTCGGGCACGTGGACGTGGACGTCTACCTTGGAAAAGACGTCCGGGTCAACGCCGTACTCTTCGGCCTTAGAGCGGATGTACGAGAGGGCGGCCTGAGCGCTCTCTTTCATAACGTCTCCCAGCGAGCCCGTAAGCACGAGCTGCCCCTTACCCTTCATCTTGGTAGCTTCCACGAACATTATCTCCCCGCCCGTCTCCGTCCACGCCAGACCCGTGGCCACGCCCACGAGCGGCTTTTTCTCCTTCTCGGGCCTGTAGCGCGGCACGCCCAAGAGTTTCCTCACGAGCTCGGGCGTTACCACGAAGGGGCCCTTCTCGCCCCTCAGCTTCTTAACGGCGAGCTTTCTGAGTACCGCCGATATCTGACGCTGGAGGTTCCTAACGCCCGCCTCGCGCGTGTAGCCCCGGATAATCTCGAGTATAGCTTCGTCCGTAAACTGCACCTCATCGGGCTTAAGACCGTGCAGCGGTATGAGCTTAGGGATGAGGTGTTTTTTAGCTATAAAGAGCTTCTCCTCTTCCGAGTATCCGGCGAGGTTAATAAGCTCCATCCGGTCTAAAAGGGGCGTGGGTATGGTGTCGGCACGGTTGCCCGTGCAGATAAAAATCACCTCCGAAAGGTCGAAGGGTATGCCTATGTACAGGTCGGTAAACTTTTTGTTCTGCTCGGGGTCGAGCACCTCCAGCAGAGCGGCCGAAGGGTCGCCCTGAAACGAGACGGCCAGCTTGTCTATCTCGTCGAGCATAATGACGGGGTTTTTCGTGCCCGCCTGCTTTATGGCCTGAATTATCCGGCCGGGCATGGCGCCCACGTAGGTCCGCCTGTGGCCGCGTATCTCCGCCTCGTCGCGTATGCCTCCCAAGGCTATCCGGACGAACTTCCTCCCGAGCGCCTCGGCTATGGAGCGGCCGAGGGAGGTCTTACCCACGCCCGGCGGACCTATAAAGGCCAGTATCTGCGTCGGGCTCTCTTTACCTTTAGTAAGCTTCCTTATGGCCAGATACTCGAGTATCCTCTCTTTAACCTTCTCGAGGTCGTAGTGGTCCCGGTCTAAAATCTCTTTAGCCCTGTCTAAGTCGAAGTTGTCCTCGGTCCGCTCGCACCAAGGCAGGTCCAGAACCCAGTCGAGCCAAGTCCTTAAAACGCCCGCCTCCGCGCTGTCGGGGTGGAGCCGCTCGAGCCTTTTAAGGTTTTTCTCTATCTCCTTCTTACCCTCCTCGGGCAGGCAGGGCTCAATCTCTTTAAGCTTCTTCTTGTACTCCTCTATCTCGGCCTTTATGCCGCCCGCCTCGCCCAGCTCCTCCTGAATGGCCTTAAGCTGCTGCCGGAGGAAGTACTCCCGCTGCTCTTTCTCCATCTTCTCGCGGGCGACCTCGTTTATGTGCTGCTTAACCTCTAAAAGACCTATCTCCTCCTGAAGGAGCTTGTGGACCTTTTTAAGCCGCTCGCGCGGGTCAAACGTCTCGAGTATCTCCTGAGCCTGCTGGGCTTTTATGTCGAGCACCGAGGCTACGGCGTCCGCGAGCTTCCCCGGCTCCTCAATCTCTTTTATAAGAACGATAAGGTCGGGGATTATCTGCTTACCGAGGGCCACCAGCCGGTCTATGGCTTCTTTAACGGCCTTTATAAGCGCCTTGTCCTCGAGCGTCTGCTTCTCGGGCGGTATGTCTTCCTCCTTTACCGGCTCGACGAGCGCGTGGTAGTGGTCCCCGGCCTTTTTAAACTCCTTTATAACGCCCCGTCTCAGGCCCTGAACGAGCACCTTTATCCTGTTGTCCTCTATAGGGACCGTCCTTAAGACCTGAGCTATAACGCCGACCTTGTGGACGTCTTTCTCTCGAGGCTCCTCTATGTCTTTGTCTTTCTGGAGCGTCAGGAAGATAAGCCTGTCTTTTTTGTTGGCCTCCTCTACGGCCCGTATGGAGAACGGCCGGCCGACGAACAGGGGCTGTACCATGCTGGGGAATATGACCACGTCGCGCAGGGGCATAAGCGGGTATACGCGCTCCTCGTCGGGTACTTTGGGGCCCTGAAACAGCTCGTTCACCCTTATATCCTCCTATGGGTTTAAATATTAACCCATGAAAGTCGTCATCGTGGGCAACGGGCCCGCGGCGGTAAGCGCGGTGGAAGCTTTCCGGAGCGTAGACCCCGACAGCACGCTCGTGGTCCTCTCGGCCGAGCCGCACCCGGCTTATGCGCCCAACTGTCTTGAGAACGTCATCCGCGGCGACGTTACCGACGAGCAGCTCTTTTACAAAGGCGGTACGAGCTTTTACGAGCGCCACCGCGTGGAGTTCAGGCCCTCGAGCCCCGTTAAAAAGGTAGACGCGCTTAACAAGCGCGTTTACTTAGAGTCGGGAGAGGAGATTAGCTACGACAAGTGCCTGCTGGCCCCCGGCGCTTACGCTTTTGTACCTCCTATAGAGGGGCGCGAGCTCGAGGGCGTGACGCCGGCCAAGACCTTAGACGAGGCGCTCTACGTCCGTAACGAGGTACTGTCGGGAAGGGTTAAAGAGGCCGTCGTGGTAGGCGCGGGCCCTATAGGCGTGGAGGACGCCGAGGCTCTTACGGAGTTAGGCGTTAAGGTAACGGTGGTGGAGCTCGAGGACCGGCCTCTGCCGCGCATGCTCGACCGTCAGCTCGCCCGTCTTTACGAAAAGAAGCTTAAAGAGGCGGGCATCAGGCTCCTGACGGCTCACCAAGTGGTGGCGTTTCACGGAAGTAAGCGGGTAGAGGCGGTGGAGGTTAAGCCCCGCGGCTCGGACGGGAGCTTCTTTATAAAAGCTCAGCTCGTTCTGCTGGCCGTAGGCGTAAGGCCCCGGACGCACTTAGTAGAAGGGGTGGAGCTTCACGTAGACGAGAAGACGGGCAGGCCTTTAGGCGGCGTGGTGGTGGACCGCTATCAGAGAACCTCCGTCCCGGACCTCTACGCGGCGGGCGACGTCTGCTCCGGGCCCGACGCGTGGGGCCGTTTAAGGTGGATTGCGCTCTTCCCGGCGGCGCAGCAGGGCGGGGCGGTGGCGGGCTACAACATGGCCGGGCTTAAGGTAAGGAGTAACGGCCTGCCCGACTACAACGCCGTAAAGACGCGCTTTGCCGTTGCCGGCGGTGCCGGGAGCTTTTCCGACGCCGAGGAGGAGCTTCTTTTTGAGCTTAACGGGCGTCTTATAAAGGTTTTCTTAAAAGATGGTAAAGTGGTAGGCTACCAGTTTTTAGGTCCGGGCGGGGAGCTTAAGCCCAACGCACGCAACCCGCTTGTAAAAGCCCTCGGCTTTAAAAAGGAAGGGCTCGGGGCCGAAGAGACGGGCGTTCTGTTTCACTTCTTTCTGAAGCTTAACCGCAGGTTTAAGCACGTCCACCGTAAGGCCGTGGAGGAGGGCCTCCTGAGGGCCCTCGCCTACGAGAAGCTCGAGGAGCCGCTTTACGAGTTTGAGCTCGGCTAGAAGAGCGGGAGGATAAAGACCACGAGCAGTAAGAAGAATATAGGGAAGGCCAGCTCGGAGCCTACGTCTTCGTACCTAAAGTCCTCGCGGGGCCTGCCGAAGAGCACGGCCGAGAAGAGCTTAAAGCCGGACCAGTTCCAGAGCACCCACTCGAGGAGTATCAGCAGCGCCAGCGGCAGACCGTAAGAGGCTACGACGTTGTAAAGGGCAAAGAAGGTGTAAGCGGGGGCTACGGCCAGAGAGGCGATAAGCGCCGTAAAGGTTAAGAACGACCAGACGGGCATATACTCGGCCGTACCGCTTACGGCCCGCGCGTGCGCGGTGCCGGCCAGCCGCTTTAGGTGAAGAAGCAGGAAAGTAAGGGCCGAGAGCGGGAAGAGGAACGCCACGAGGTACATAAGCATCTGCTCGGGCTTAAGCCAAGCCAGCGGAGCTACCGAGAGGTAGTACATAAAGACCCAGCCGAGCAGCTCCTCGACTACGAGCAGACGGAGGGTGTAGACGAGACTCGTAACGACGGCCAGAAACTTAAGCAGCCCGCCCGCCTCGGGAGCGCCGAGCGAGACTAAAAAGAGTGCCAGCAGGCCTAAAACGGGCACGAAAAGGTCTTTAAGGACGCCCGTACGGGCGTAAAGATACTCGGTGGCTAAGCTAAACGGCAGCACGGGTACGGTAAAGAGCAGAAGCAGCTTTCTCATCTTACCAGCCCCCTAAACAGCTCGTCCGTCCGCCTGCCTAAGGTCGTTAACAGCTCACCCACCTTCTCGTAAAACTCCTTAAAGTAAAGCTCCCGGGCAAGCAGACGGTAAAGCAGCGCGTAGCGCTCTCTTAGCTTCTCTATTATAACCTCCTTACTCTCGTAAGCGTAGTAGACGTAGAACCAGCCCGCTACGGCTACGGCCGTAAGCAGGAGTATCTGGAGCTCGAAAATTAACGGGTCTATCTCGGCGTTAAGGTAGATGCGCTTTATAAGCTCTTGGTCCGGATAGAGGAACCGCTCGAACGAGTGGCCTATAAAGACGTAGCCGAGTATGACGACGGTAAAGGAGGCCAGTACGAAAAGAAGCGTCTTTACGGGGCTTTTGGCCCCGTAGCGGTATATGCTAAAGACGGTCTGGGCGCCCGTAATCCAGCCGAAAAACAGAAGCACCACGGCGCCTTGGTACTTAAACGCGTCCACGCCCGCCGCAAGGTGGGCAAAGACCACGAGACCGAAGGGCACCAGAACGGTGATAAGCGCAAAAAAGTACCACGGGAGCTTTAGCGGCGGTAGCTCGCGCTCTACGAAGAACTTGTAAATCTCGTCCTCGGGTATGTTGGGGTCTTTCCGGGCCTCGTGTATGACCGTTCCCGAGCTCATAAAGAGCGTGGCCTTAAACACGCCGTGCGCGAAAAGGTGGTAGACGGCCAGCGCGAAGGCTCCCAGCCCAGCCTCCATCATCATGTAGCCCATCTGGCCTACGGTAGAGTAGCCGAGGGCCTTTTTAACGTCGGGCTGGACGAGCATAAGGAGCGCGCCCAGCACGGCCGTGACGAGGCCCACCAGAAAGGCCAGGTGCAGCCCTACCTCGGCAAAGGCGTAGACGGGGGCGAAGCGGTTAACGATAAACCCGCCCGCGTTTACTATGCCCGCGTGCATGAGTGCGCTAACGGGCGTAGGCCCCTCCATGGTGTAGGGCAGCCAGAGGTGAAAGGGCACCTGCGCCGACTTGGCAAAAGCGCTGAGCACTACAAAGGTGCCCGCCAGCTCTAAAAGCAGCCGCTTCTGCTCCCCTTCCTGCTCTATCCGCTCAAAGAGGCCCGTAAGCTCGTAGCTCCCGAAGCCCTCGGCCAGCAGAAGCAGCGCTACGAGCAGAAACGCGTCGCCCAGACGCTGGATAACGAGCGTCCACAGCCCGTAACGGACGGCCGGCCTCCTCCCGTAGTTGTGCGTAAGCAGAAAGTACAGAAAGGTGCCCGTAAGGCTCCAGCCGGTAAACAGCAGAAGCAGGTGCTCGGCCGTTACGGTAAGGAGTATGGCGGAGACCGTAAGGTCTAAAAGGGCGTAAAAGCGGGCGTAGCCCGGCTCGTCCTGCATGTACCTGCCCGCGTAAAAGTGGACCACGAGGCTTATAAACGAGACTATGGCGGACATAAGGGCGCTAAGCGCGTCGAGACGGAAGCTCAGAAAGGCCGTAAAAGCGTAAACGCCCTCTCCGCCGGCTAACGCCGTTAAAAGAAGGTAGAGAGACAGCAGAAAGGTGGCCAGAGCGAAGGCGTTACTTACGCGCCGTACGCGCTTCTCTTCTTTTAAAAAGACTACGGTTACGGCCGAGATTATAGGCAGCAGCGGTAGCAGTCCTACCATAGCATCGACCATTATAATCATCATCAATGCCAGAGAGAGTGCTCGTCGTGGGCGTGGGGTTTATGGGCGGCTCGTTCGCCCGCGCCCTTAAAGCGAGCGGCTTTAAAGGCCGCGTGTACGGCTACGACGTAAACCCGGAGAACCTAAAAAAAGCGCTCGAGCTGGGACTGCTGGACGAAGGGACCGTAAAGATAGAAGAGGTTAAAAAGTTTGAGCCCGACCTCGTGATGCTCTCAAGCCCCGTAAGGACCTTCGTGCCTTTGGCCGAGCGGCTGGCCCCGCTCCTGCCGGCCGAGAGCACGGTTACGGACCAAGGTAGCGTGAAGGGTAAGCTCGTTTACGAGCTGGAGCGGATTTTAGGCGAGCGTTTCGTAGGCGGGCACCCCATAGCCGGGACCGAGAAGTCGGGACCGGAGCACAGCTTAGCCGAGCTGTACCGCGGGAAGAAGGTTGTCCTTACGCCTACGGAACGGACGGACTACCGCAGGCTCGAGGAGGTTAAGAGGCTCTGGGAGCGGCTCGGGGCTAAGGTGGAGCTTATGAGCCCGGAGCTTCACGACTTCGTCTTCGGTGCCGTCTCGCACCTGCCTCACGCGGTGGCCTTTGCGCTCGTAGACGCGTTAATAAGCCTCTCGGACGAGGTGGACCTCTTTAGGTACCCCGGCGCGGGCTTTAAAGACTTTACGCGGATAGCCAAGAGCGACCCGGTTATGTGGCGCGACATATTTATAACTAACCGCGAGAACGTGCTTAAGGCCATAGAGGCCTACGAGGCCTCGCTGAAAAAACTTAAAGAGCTTATAAAAGAGGGTAAGCTCGAGGAGCTTACGGAGTACCTAAAAAAGGTTAAACTAAAAAGGACGGAGATGGAGAAGTGGAGCGGATGAAGGAGCTCGTCGACTACGGCGTTATGGCCGTTCTGGCGGTTATGAGCTTCGTAGCCTTCGCCGTAGCCTTCGAACGCTTTATCGTCCTGCTTAGAACCAAGCCCGAGCGCTTTAAAAGCCGTGCGCTTTTAGAGAAGCACCTTACCAAGCGGCTCTACGTTATAGCCACCGTGGCCTCGGTGGCTCCCTACGTGGGCCTGCTCGGGACCGTTATAGGCATACTTATGACCTTTTACGCTATAGGCCAGAAGGGCTTCGTAGACACTAAAGAGATTATGGTGGGTCTGGCGCTGGCGCTAAAGGCCACCGCCGCGGGCCTGCTGGTGGCCATCCCCGCGGTAATGCTTTACAACTACCTGAGCCGTAAGGTTAAAGAGAAGCTGTTAGACTTCGAGGCGCAGCATGGAAGAGAAGGAGTTTAGCTCCATAAACGTCATCCCCTTGGTAGACATAATGCTCGTGCTTTTAACGATAGTGCTTACCACGGCTACCTTTATCGTCCAAGGTAGCATTCCCGTAAGCCTGCCGGAAGCCCAGAGCGGCGAGCCTATAAAGGAGGTCTCCGAGCTCGTTATAACCGTAACCGAGGACGGGAGCGTTTACTTAGAGGGTAAGCTCGTCTCGCTCGAGGAGCTCGAGCAGAAGCTCGCCTCGTTAGACCCGCGGACGCCCGTCCGTCTGCGCGTAGACGAGAGGGCGCGCGTAGGGGCGCTGGTAAAGCTGCTGGACCTGCTTCAGCGCCGCGGCTTTAACAACCTATCCCTCACGGTTAAACTCTCTTAGCTCCCTCAAGACCGTCTTAAAGGGTTCGGGCTCTGGAATCTCAAAGAGCATCCGCTTACCCGTAACCGGGTGCTTAAAGCCGAGCCTGTAGGCCACGAGCATGTTACAGCCCTTTAGCAGCTCCTCGTCCACCCCCTTTACGGCCGAGCTTTTAAAGCCGTAGGTCTTGTCGCCGAGCACGGGATGGCCTAAGGAGGAGAAGTGGACCCTTATCTGGTGCGTCCGTCCGGTGTGGATGCGGGCTTCCAGCAGCGTGGCGTTGGACTTGGGGAAGCGCTCGAGCACGCGCGCCTCGGTAAGAGCCTCCTTCCCGCCGGGCCGTACGGAGAACTTCTTCCGCTCGTAGGGGTGCCTCCCTATGGGAGCGTCGACCTTAAGGTAGTCGTCTTTTACAAGACCCTGTACGAGGACCTTGTAGTACTTCTCCGTCTCGCGCTCTTTAAACTGGCGCGCCAGCTCGCGGTGGGCGCGGTCCGTCTTTGCCACAACCATAAGTCCGGCCGTCTGGCGGTCGAGACGGTGGACGATGCCCGGCCGCGCCGGACCGCCCTCGGAAGAGAGCTTCTTAAAGCGGTACAGAAGGGCGTTAACGAGCGTGCCCGACTCGTGGCCCGGCGAGGGGTGTACCACGAGCCCGCACGGCTTTACCACCACCGCCAGCTCGTCGTCTTCGTAGATAACCTCTATAGGTATCTCCTCGGGTTTTAGCTCGAGCGGAGGGGGCGGGGGTACCTCGAGGAGCACCCTCTGGCCTTTCTTAAGCTTTTTGGAGGGCTTTCTGACCTCTTTACCGTCGACGCGGACGAACCCCTCTTCTATAAGCTTTTTTAGGTACGAGCGCGAGAGCTCCGGGTGGCTCTCGGCCAGAAACTTGTCCAGCCGCTCTTCTTTGTAGACCTCAAACTCGTAAAGCTCTTTGTCCGTCACAGCACCCTCACCCCGTAGCCGCGCTTCTTAAGCTCTATAAGCTTTAAAAGCCCTTCTTTCCCCCGGAAAGACAGCACGCAGACGACGCGTCCCTCCTCGCCGCGGCAGCTACCTTCGAGTCCCAGCAGCTCCAGCTCGGCCTTAAGCGAAGGCCCCCCCTCCGCCACCGCCAGACGGTAAAACGGCGGCAGCCGTCTCTCTCTTCTCTTTTTCAGCTCGAGCTCGTAAAGACCCTCGAGCTCACCTCTTTTTATAAACTCGAGCAGCTCCGGCTCGTTAAACGCCGTCTGGACTAAAACGCCCTCCTTCGAGACGCGCAGCGCCAGCGCCAGCAGCTGCAGAAAGCGCTCGAAAGCGTCGTAAGAAGGGACCGAGAGTACCGCGTCGGCGTTAAGCACCACCGCGTAGTCGTACTCCTCGCTCCACTCTATCTTCGTCCCTACCTTTACCTCCCGGCCTAAAAGCCGCTCGAGCTCCTCTTTTGCCCGCTCCACGCCCAGACCCGTCTCGCGGGCCTCGCGGCCGCACGAGGGGCAGCGCCTGCCCTTCTGCTCGTAGTGGCTCTTTGCGTAGGAGCAGTAGGTTCTGTCCTGCTCTTTTGAGTAGGTTAAGAAGGCGCCGCAGACGGGACAGCAGGCCAGAGCGTCGCAGCGCTCGCAGTAAAGGTAGCCGTAGCCCGTCTTGCGGACGAGAAAGAAAAGCTCCCGGTCTCTGAGCTCTAAGAGCCGCCTCTTTAGCTCGGGCGAGAGGGGCTCGGCCGTACGCGGGTATAGCTCTACGGGCTTTCTCGGCAGGCCGCACCGCCCCTTTACGGCACCCTTTTTAAAGGCGTTGTAAGTCTCGAGCCGTACCCACGGGGTTAAGACGACGACGGGGCCGAAGCCGTGGGTAGAGAGCTTACCCAGAACGCGCCGCGCGTCGACGAGATTTCTCGGGTAGCGCGTGGGGCCCAGCTCGTTGAAGAGCACCCTTAGGCTGCCCTGAGGGAGGGGCAGAAACAGGGCCGAGAAGCTGCCTAAAAAGAGCCTCGGAGGGCCGTAGGCTAAAAACCACCGCTCGTAGAGCCGGCTCCCTTCCAGAAGTACGGGCTTTAGCGGTTTTAGCGCCTCGGCGGCCCGCTCGGCGTCCGTCCCGTCGGTAAAAAAGACGAAGACGGGCCTGCCGTTACCGAGCGCCTCGCTTGCTAAGCTTTTAAGCCTCTCGACGGCTTCTTTAAAAGAGAGACAGTAGACGCTCCGCGTAGGGTTTTGAGGTCTGCCTTCTTGGTAAGGCGGCGGCTCGCAGCTGCTTAAGTAGCCTTTCTTTATCAGCTCGTTTACGGCAGAGCGCTTAAAGCCCTCCAGAAGCAGCTCCTCGAGCGTGACGCCGGGCCGGCTTTTTACCAGCTCGAGGAGCGCCTTTTTCTCTTCCGAGCGGAGCCGCACGGGCTCTTTTACGGCCTTAAGGAAAACTACCTTACGCGTAAGCGTCTTTCTCTCTACCTTAAGGTAGCCTTTTTTTACTAAAAAGGTTACGGTCTTCTCGCCTAAGAGGTTCACGGCCGTCCGGTAAGGCAGGCGGCCGCGCTCTTTAAAAAGCTCGTAGAGCTTACGCGTGGTCGGCTCGAGGGGGGTAAGCCGTCCGGGCACGAGCTCGAGCTTCTCTTTGTTTTTAAAGACCGACGGGAGGAAGTCCCAGAGGAGTTTGGCCGGAGGGACGAGGTAGTAAAAGGCGAGCTCTTTGAGAGCTTTAAGCTGGTAGGGCCTTAACAGCGGGTAAGGGTCTGGGAAGGAGACGAGCCGGCCGTCGGGCCGGCCGTCGGTGCGGAGGCGGTAGACCACGCCGGTACGGAGCGCGCCCTTCTCGTCGAGCCAGAGGACGCGCCGGCCTAAGCAGTCGGGAGGGACGCGCTCGGCCTTCACGAGGTAAGTTCTGCCGCCGGGGCTTAGCAGCTCTAATATCACGAAAGGTAAATTTAGTCGCGTCTCTTGAGCTCCTCCAGTACGAGCGCGTCGAGCTGGGCGTTTTTAACCGGGTCGCCCGTACGGGCGAAGGGTATTATGCCTACCACGGTGGTGCCCGGGAAGAGGGCGTTCTCTACGCGGTAGACCGAGAGCTCGAAGACGCTAACGGGGAAAGGCAGGCCTTCTATAGTGCTCTTTACGCGGCGGGCCTCGAAGTAGCAGCTGAGGGCGAGGCCGGGAGCAAAGAGGGTGAGCACGCCTTTAGGGTTTACCGTTAGGTTCCAAGCGGTGGTGCCTTCGGCGCTTAAGCCTAAGCGGAGCGTCCGCTCGTCGAGGGGGTACAGCCACGTGACGAAGGCCGCGTGCAGAGAGCCCTTCTCGTCGGACGAGCAGACGACGGCGGGAAAGAGGTTCAGGTCGCGCATGAGGTCTATAAGTTCTTTGGGAATCATGCTTACCTCCCGCCCTATATTTTAACGGACTTGCGAGCCTATCGTCGTCGATATATAATTTTATAAACCGCCATTAAAAAACCTTGAGCGGGTATTTGAAAAAACCCTATAAAAGGAGGTGGATGCATGGCGGAGAAAAAGATTAAAGTGGCCATCGCGGGCGTCGGGAACTGCGCGAGCTCGCTCATTCAGGGCATTCACTACTACAAAAAGAAGGGAACCGTAGACGTTAGCGGTCTTATGCACGAGGACATAGGCGGCTACAAGCCTTGGGACATAGAGATAGTTGCCGCGTGGGACATAGACGCCCGCAAGGTGGGCAAGGACGTGGCGGAAGCTATATTCGCTCCGCCCAACTGTACGGCCGTCTTCGAGCCCGACGTGCCCAAGACGGGCGTTAAGGTGAGGATGGGTAAGGTGCTCGACGGGTTTGCTCCTCACATGAAGGAGTACCCGCCCGAGCGTACCTTCGTCTTAGCCGACGAGAAGGAGGACGAGCTCGAGGACGTGGTAGCCGTCTTAAAAGAGACGGGTGCGGACGTACTTATTAACTACGTGCCCGTGGGTGCCGAGCAGGCGGCACGCTTTTACGCCGAAGCGTGCCTGAGGGCGGGCGTGTCGTTTATAAACGCCATGCCTACCTTTATCGTCTCGGACCCCGAGTGGGGTAAGAAGTTCGAAGAGGCGGGCATACCCGTCGTGGGCGACGACATAAAGTCGCAGGTGGGTGCCACCATAGTTCACCGTACGCTCACGCAGCTGTTTGTCGACCGCGGCGTTAAGCTCGACAGAACTTACCAGCTTAACTTCGGCGGTAACACGGACTTTCTCAACATGCTCGCCAGAGAGCGCCTGAAGACCAAAAAGGTCTCCAAGACCGAGGCGGTTACCTCACTCCTGCCTTACGACCTCGGCTGGGAGAACGTCCACATAGGCCCCTCCGACTGGGTGCCTTGGCTTAAGGACCGTAAGATAGCTTACATAAGGATGGAAGGCAGACTCTTCGGCGACGTGCCCATGTACATCGAGCTTAAACTCGACGTAGAAGACTCGCCCAACAGCGCGGGCTCTATGATGGACGCCATAAGGTGTGCTAAGCTCGCCCGCGACCGCGGGATAGGCGGACCGCTTTACTCGATAAGCGCTTACACGATGAAGCACCCGCCTATCCAGTACCCCGACTGGCAGGCTAAGAAGATGGTAGAAGAGTTTATCCGCGGCGAGAGGGAGCGTTAAGAAAGAGCGGGGAGGGGGCTCTCCTTCCCGTCTTATCCGACAGGTAGTTAAAAAACAGCTCCAGCCCCTTAAGGTGCTCCTCGTTAAGTGCGTAGTCTATGCACTCGTTAAAGTAGAAGCTCCGCTTCTGCTTAAAGAACTCCTCTAAGCTCCCGCGTACGGCGCTAAGCAGCCTCTCGGCCTCCTCTACGGGCACCTCCCGCCTTACGAGAAAGAGCGCGAAGACGAACGGCAGGCCCGTAAGCTCGTACCAGAGCTCGCCCAAGTCGTAGGCGTAAGGGTAGGGTAAGGGCCTCATGGCCTCGTCGCCTATAAGCAGGAGCGCCTCGTCCGTATCGGTCTCTTTTAGCTCGCGGTTAAAGGCCTTCTCGGCTACGAACTTAAGCAGGTACCTTGAGGTAAGGCTCGCGCGCGTGACCTTTACCTCTTTTAGCTCCTCGAAGGGTTTTTTAGCGAACAGCTTTACCGAGCAGACGCGCCCGACCGAGGATATGGAGACGCCCGGCAGGATAAAGTAGAGCTCGGGGTTGAAGAAGTACTCGACCGACGAGACGATGCCCGCGTCGAGCCTGCCCGCCCGGAGCAGCCCGGCCAGCTCCGAGGGCAGCCCCTCTACCACTTTAAAGCCCTTAAGGCGGTAAAAGAGGGGCTCGGTGTTACTGAACGAGACCTTACCGACGCGGAGCATCTTAAGGCAGGACGCGCTCGTAAGTTTTCCCTCTCTTCCGGTAAACCGCCTCTACGGCTACGCCTTCGTCTTTTAGCCGCTCGTAGATTTCTTTAGCTCTCTCAAAGCCCCTTACCGCGAGCACCACGCCGCAGCGCGGGTCTATCTCGTCGGGTATGGGCAGCAGGAACGCGTCCCCGTCGCCGAGCTTCTTCTCGGCCTGAAGACCTTCCGAGAGGGCGGTAAAGGTTATAAAGTGGTCGGGCTTACGCCTGAAGGGGTTTAGCTCTACGAGGAGCTTCCTGAGGTGGAGCTTAACCCCGAGCGCGTGGAACTTAACCCAGTAAGCCAGCGAGGGCTCCTTAGCCTGAGGCAGCTTCCGCAGGTAGACGACCGTCTTCTCGCCGTCGCGCTCGAGCTTTATAAGCTCGTTCCCGCTCTTTTTAGCCCAGTCCCAGATGTCTTTCTCGAAGCCCGGGTCCGTGGCTACTACTTTTAAAACCTGCCCGTCGCGGAGCTTCCGCATGGCCTCGGAGGTCATTACCACGGGTAGGGGACAGCTAAGACCCGTCAGGTCGAGCGTCTTGTCGGGCTTAATCTCTTCCATATTATTTAAACTACACTTGACAAGCGGCGCTTAGCGCTTAAAATAGCAATCATCTTAAGGAGGTGACGCGGTTGGTTACGGTGATAGTTAACGAAGGCGAGCCGTTCGAGAAGGTGCTTAAGCGCTTTAAGGCAAAGGTAGAGCAGGAGCAGATTCTTACCGAGCTAAAGAGGCGCGAGCACTACGAGCCGCCCAGCGAGCGGAAGAAAAAGCGCGAGAGAAACAGAAGGAAGAAAATCTTAAAGGCGCTTAAAAAGCAGCAGCAGCTTATATAAGCTCTTCGTCTTCTTTTAACCTTACGCGGCCCAGACGGGCCGCGTCGAAAGCTCTCTTCTCCCCTTCTACTACGAGACCTTCCTCCGTCAGGCCCGTTACCACGAAAAAGCCCACCCCTCTCTCTTCTTTAAACAGGGCACCGAAAAGCCCCTCGGGGCTCTCGAGCTCTACCCTCCGGCCTAAACAGTTAAGCCCGTCGCGCCAGAGGCAAGGCGGGCGCAGCTGCCCGTAGCTAATAACGAACCGCTCGCGCCGTCTTAAGAACCTCTCGTAGAGCGTCTTTCTCAGGTAAGAGCGTTCGGAGCGGCTTCTGGGCTTGGCGTAGGGCGAGGGCGGGAGCTTCCTGCCCTCAAACTCCACCTCTCCTAAAACGAACGTCTCGTCGGGTTTTAGAAGCTCTTTAAGCGAGTAAAGAAGCTGGAGGCCGCGCCCTTCCACCCAGCCGGGCGTGTTTACCACCAAGGCGTCAAACTCCGGGGCCCGGCCGAAGATAGAGCCGGCGCAGGCGGTAAAGTAGTCCTCCCAGCCGGAGGGCGTGGTCGAGCCGAAGAAGGCGAAGTCCGTAAGCGGGAGGAGCGAGAGCACGGGGACCGGCTCGTTAACCTCGGCCAGCGAGAGGGTGCACGGCGGGCCTACCTCCGACTGGCCCGGGTCTAGGTCTAAAAAGACGACGCGCTTTCTCTCGGACAGAAGCCGGTTTATAAGGAAGGTGCAGAAAGACGACTTGCCCGCGTCCGTAGGCCCGACGACCATGAGCACGCCCCTGCCCGAGACGTTCCACTCGGCCGGGACGGTGCTGCCGCGCACGAGCCGGTAGCTCCCGCCCTCCACCTCGAGCAGACACGAGCCTCTAAAGGGCAGCCGCTTAAAAGGCGGCAGCTCGAGCTCACCTTTAAGCTTTGCGCCGAAAACGGAGCACTCGCCTTTAAGAACGCGGACGCGGGCCGGCCCGTCGACGACGAGCGTGAAGCGCGGGATAACCTCTACCTGCACTTTATACGAGTATAAAGTCACCGCACTTAAGGTAAAGGCTCTCGGGGAAGGTCGGCAGGTACGGGTGGTCGTAAGGCTGGAGTCTGAGCTCTTTAAGCACCACTTTCCTGCCGCGGTCCGTGGCCGCGAGACGGACCTGCCTCGCCAGCTCGTCCGCACTAAGCTGGTAGCTGCAGACGCATATAAAGAGCCTGCCGCCGCGCCTCAGGCGCGGAAACGCGTGGTAGGCCAGCTTCCAGACGGCCCACTTCAGGCTCTCTTTCTCCTTTCTGGCCTTGGCTATGGCCGGCGGGTCGGCTATTATAAGGTCGTAGCTGCTCCGGTCCTGCTCGAGGTACTCAAAAGCGTTAGCCTTAACAAACTCCACCTCTACGCCGTTTATGCGCGCGTTCTCGCGGGCAAGCTCGAGGGCCCTCTCGTTTAGGTCTACGCCCGTAACGCGCGCCCCCCTTTTTGCGCAGTAGACCGAGAAGCCGCCCGTGTAACAAAAGAGGTCCAAAACGCGCGAGCCTTCTTTAACCAGCGAGGAGGCGTAAAGGCGGTTCTCGCGCTGGTCTAAGTAGAAGCCCGTCTTAAGACCCCGCTCGACGTCTACCAAGAACGTAAACTCGTGCTCGCGTATAAGCACGGGGTTTTTAAGCTCGCCCCACAGAAGCCCCTTAAACGGCTCGAGACCTTCGTCTTTCCGGCCTACAAAGTCGCTCCGCTCGTAGACAAAAGCGGGCCTAAACCGCTCTACGAGTGCTTTAAGCAGCTCGGGCTTAAGCTTCTCGGCTCCTAAGGTTCTTACCTGAAGCACCAGCCCGTCGGCGTACCTGTCGACGATAAAGCCGGGCGTCTGGTCGCTCTCGGAGTAAAGCACGCGGTAGGCGTCGGAGGGTATGCCCTCGCGTAAAAAAGCCGTCCGCTCGAGCGTCTCTTTAAAGTACGCCTCGTCGAGGGGTCTTCTCTCGTGCGTAAAGACGCGGAAGGCTATCCTCGAGACGGGCGAGTAGGTGCCTACGCCCAGAAAGCTCCCGTCGTGGGCGTAAAGCTCGCCCACGAGACCCTCGCCCTCTACGCGCTCGAGCTCGTCGCGGAAGACCCACGGGTAGAAGTGCTTAACCTTCTTCTCCTTACCTTTCTTTAAGACGAGCTTAAGCATGGCGGTAGGCCTTGGCCAGCGAGCCTTCCGCGTAGCCCGAGAAGGCGCTCACGAGCTCGGGCGGGAAGCCTTTCTTAAGCAGGTTAAACACGT
>JAADCR010000042.1 GCA_013154375.1 Aquificota bacterium
GTTAGGTACGGCCGGGAGGCCGTCGTTCTCTATAATTAAAAACATTATGAGTTTTCTGGTGTTTGTTAGCATGACGCCGCTGGACAAGGGGGAAAGCGTTAGTAAGTATGTAGCGCGCGTGGTGGACGTGGTGGACAAGTCGGGCCTGCCGTACGTCCTTACGCCCATGGGGACGATAATAGAGGGCGAAGACTGGGACGAGGTTATGGAGGTTTTAAAGAAGGGCTTTGAGGCGCTTAAAGAGGACTGTAACCGTATATCTATAACCATGAAAATTGACTACCGGAAGGGGAAAAAGAACCGGCTTACGCAGAAGGTGAAGTCGGTTGAAGAGAAGCTCGGCAGGCCTATAAAAACTATTAAGGGATGAAAACATATCCGTCTTATCTGAGGCTGTACGAGACGGGAGAGCTTAAAGAACGGGCCGAGAAGGCGCTAAAGAGCCTGTCGAGCTGTGAGGTCTGTCCGCACGCGTGTAAGGTAGACCGGACGCGCGACGAGAAGGGCGTCTGTAAAGTAGGAAGGTACGCGCTCGTCTCGGACTACTTCCCGCACTTGGGCGAGGAGTTTCCCATAAGAGGCTACCGCGGCAGCGGTACCATCTTCTTCTCTTACTGCAACATGCGCTGCGTCTACTGCCAGAACTACGAGATAAGCCACCTCGGGGCGGGCAGGCCCGTTACGGCCCGCGAGCTGGCGGACATGATGCTCGAGCTTCAAGACATGGGCTGTCACAACGTTAATCTCGTAACCCCTTCGCACGTCGTGCCTCAGATTCTCGAGGCCTTAGTTATAGCCGTCGACGAGGGTCTCCGCATCCCGCTCGTGTACAACACCTCTTCGTACGACGCGCTCGAGACGCTCCGCCTCCTCGACGGGATAGTGGACATATACTTAGCCGACCTTAAGTACCTCGACGAGGGGATAGCCCGCAAGTACTCAAAGGTCAAAAACTATCCCGAAGTGGCCAAAAAAGCCATAAAGGAGATGTACCGTCAGGTGGGTAACCTTAAAGTAGACGCCTACGGCGTGGCGGTTAGGGGACTGCTCGTTAGACACCTCGTGCTGCCCAACGACTTATCGACCACGCGCGAGGTCATGCGCTTTCTAAAAAGCGTCGACCCTAAACTCGCGGTCAACGTCATGGCCCAGTACAGACCCTACTGGAAAGCCTTCGACTACCCCGAGCTCTCGAGAAGAATAACGCCCGCCGAGTACGAGAAGGCCCTTAAAGAAGCCGAAGGCCTTACGCTGGTTGTAGACTAAAAATCTATGGAAGTTACGCTCTTAGGCGCCTTCATAGCGGGCCTACTCTCGTTCCTCTCTCCCTGCATCCTGCCCGTAGTCCCGGCTTACCTGTCGTACTTAAGCGGGGCCACGCTTACGGAGAAGGCGCCGCGCACGAGGGCGTTTTTAGCCTCACTATTTTTCGTCCTCGGGTTCTCGGCCGTCTTTATAGCCCTCGGGGCGAGCGCATCGCTCGTAGGCTCGCTCCTACGCGAGTATCAGGAGCTTATACTCAGGCTCGGGAGCGGTTTCGTGGCCTTCTTCGGCTTACACTTTGCCGGCGCTTTCTTCTGGAAGCACTTTACGAAAGCCTACGCCGTAGCAGGCCTTCTTATACTGCTGGCCTACTCGGTCGGGCTTATAAACCTCCGCGAGCTGGCGGGCCTCGCCAGCGCCTACGCCCTCGTTCTGGCGTTATACCTTCTAAAGTTTCACGAGCTGCTCTACCGGCAGCTCAAACTCGAGGCGCGCGCCTCGGCCTCTTACTTGGGCGCATTCGTAATAGGGACCGTCTTCGCCCTCGGCTGGAGCCCCTGCATAGGGCCCGTGCTGGCCTCTATCTTACTTTTAGCCTCTCAGCAGGAGACGGTGGGGCGCGGCGCGCTGCTGCTTACCGCTTACGCCGCGGGCATGGGCCTACCTTTTTTAGCGGCCGGCCTACTCTTTAGCAGCTTCGTTAACTTCGTTAAGCGCTTCTCGCGCTACTTCAGGTGGGTAGAGCTCGCGGGCGGGCTCCTCCTGCTCGCGCTTGCCGTACTGCTTGCCACGGGTAAGCTCTACCTCCTTACGGGGTGGTTAGTCTCATGAGAGCCGTACTGCTCGACTACGGGATGGGCAACCTCCGCAGCGTAGCCAAAGCCCTCGAGACCGTAGGCTTTACCGTAAAGCTGGCCCGCAGCGCCGAAGAGGCTAAAAACGCCCCCGTTCTCGTCTTGCCCGGCGTGGGAGCCTTCGGCGACGCTATGAACAACCTCAAAAAAACCGGTCTCGACCGCGTAATAGTTAACCACCTCGAGGCGGGCCGGCCCTTTTTAGGCATATGCCTCGGCCTGCAGCTGCTCTTTGAGAAAAGCTACGAGCACGGCACGCACCGCGGACTCGGGCTGCTGCGCGGCGAGGTTACGCTCCTACCGCCTACGGTACGCGTGCCCCACATAGGCTGGAACCAGCTCTGGTTTAAGAAACCCTCCCCCTACCTAAACGGCTTAAAGGAAGGCTCCTTCGTCTACTTCGTCCACTCTTACCGCGTAGAGCCTAAAGACGAGGAGGTGGTACTAACCGTAACCGACTACGGCGAGCCCTTCGTCTCGGCCGTAAGCTACGACAACCTGCTTGCCGTACAGTTCCACCCGGAGAAGAGCCAGAAGGTCGGTCTTAAGATACTTAAAAACTTCTACTTAGAAGCTCTTAAAAGAGTTTAAAGACGGGGCGCCTGCGGCGCCCCGTAAGCTTTACTCTCTCATCCACTTAGGGCCTTTACCCTTACCCTGAGGACGGTGGTGGCGCATCATCTCTTCCCAAGTCTCTTGGTAGCGGTGGTACATCCAGTAGGCTACCGCCCGCTTCTCCTCTTCCGAGAGCGACTTACCTATAGGCGGCATTACGCCGAAGACCTCAAAGGCCTTGGGCTTACACAGCCCCTTCTCGCGCGACGGCTCGGTTATGTAGTCGACGACGAACTCGATAAAGTCCTCCTCTTCGGGGAAGAAGTGCTTAACGCGCGCCGCCACCTCGTTCATAGGAGGTGCCGCTATGGGCGGCTTACCGCCGCTTCTTATAATCGCCACTATCTCGCGCATCTTCTCGGGCGAGGCGTACTCTACGTGACAGGCCTGACAGTGCTTCTTAAACACCTCGTAGCCCTTCTTCATAAGCTCCTCGTTAACGCCCGTCCGGACGCGCTCCTGAACCTGCTCCTTAACTTGCTCTTTAACCTGCTCCTGCGTCTTCTCGCGCTTCTCGCCCGCTGCAAAAAGCGGTAAGCTTAGGAGCGCCAGCGCCAAGACTTTTCTCATGCCTTACCTCCGGTTAGTAAACTCTTACCTCTTTTTATTATAGCCCGAGCGGTTATATTTTATAATTAGCCCTGCGACGGGACAGGGTGAACCCCCCCAGGCCCGAAAGGGAGCAAGGGTAAGCCCGCCGTCCCGGGCGCAGGGTCCTAAAAAGTCATGGCGTACGTCCCCTTTGCCCGTAAGTACAGACCCCGTAAGTTCGGTCAGGTAGTAGGGCAAGAAGCCCCCGTAAAGGTTCTAAAAGGGGCCGTTAAAGAAGGCCGCGTAGCGCACGCGTACCTATTTGCCGGCCCGCGGGGCGTAGGGAAGACCACGCTCGCGCGCATTCTGGCCAAAGCTCTCAACTGTCCCAACGCCAAAGAGGGCGAGCCCTGCGGCGAGTGCGAGCACTGTAAAGAGGTCGACCGCGGCACCTACCCCGACCTTATAGAGCTCGACGCGGCCTCCAACCGCGGGATAGACGACGTCAGGGCCCTTAAGGAAGCCGTCCAGTACCGGCCCATAAAAGGCCGTAAAAAGGTCTACATCATAGACGAGGCGCACATGCTGACCAAAGAAGCCTTTAACGCGCTCTTAAAGACGCTCGAGGAGCCCCCGCCCGACACGCACTTTATCCTCTGCACCACCGAGCCGGACAAGATACCGCCTACCATACTCTCGCGCTGTCAGCGCCTCGCCTTTACGCGCGTACCCGACGAGAAAGTGGTCGAGTACCTGAAGCGGATATGTAAAGAAGAAAAGCTCGAGTGCGACGAGGAGGCGCTCCGCCTGCTTGCCCGCGTCTCGGAAGGCTGCATGCGCGACGCGGCCTCCTTACTAGACCAGTGCGCCACTTGGGGCGGAGGTAAGGTAACGCCCGAGGCCGTACGCGAAGCCCTCGGACTCGTCTCGGACGAAGAGGTCAGGAGCTTTCTGAAAAAGCTCCTCGAGGGCAGAACCGACGAGGCGCTCAGGGACCTCCAGCGCTACTACGAGCAAGGGGCAAACCTTACGCGCTTCTGGGACGACGCGCAAGAGGAGCTAAGAAGGGCCGTACTCGTTAAAAGCGGCGTAAAAGAGCTCGTACCCGAGCCCGAGCGTTACGCCGAGCTTGCCCGCGAGCCGCTCGAGAAGCTCCTCTATCTGGACCAGATTCTGGCCCGCGGTAAGGCCGAGGCCCGCACGCGCGAGCCTTTAAGCGCCTATCAGCTCGCGGTGGTTAAGGCCTCGCTCCTAAAAGAGCTTCTGCCGCTTAGCAAGCTCTTAAAAGAAGGCAAGCTTCCCGAGCCGGCTCCCCAGAAGCAGGAAAAGCCGCTCGCAGAGAAGCTCTTAGACGAGGTTAAAAACCCGGTGCTTAAAGAGGTCCTAAAGCGGGCCAGAAGGCGCGAAGAGGAGGGCAAGCTCGTCTTTACGCTCGACGAGGGACACTACAGAAACTTCGAGAAAGAGCTTAAAGCGCTCGAGGAGCGCTTCCCGGTTAGGTTCGAGAAGGAAGTAAAAAAAAACGCGAGCCGTGGCGGGACGACGCTGTTTTAAAAGTCATGGAGGCCTTCGGTGCGAAAGTACTCCGCGTACGCAGTAAAGGCAAAGGTGATAAAGGTACGCCTGCCGGTTGAGGAGATGGGCCTGTTTAACGCCCTCGTAGACGGTCTGCCGCGCCTTGCCCTAACGCGGGCTAAAGAGAAGGGTAAGGGCGAGGTCTACGTCATAGCCCCGCCCTACCGTCTGGACGAGCTTCTTGACGCGCTCGAGGGGATGAAAAAGCACTTAAAGGGTTTAGAGATATTAGGGGAGACGGAGGAGGAGCTACTCTTTTAGAGCCCCTTCTCGGCCATAAAGAGAATAAGGTCGCGCAGACGGCACGAGTAGCCCCACTCGTTGTCGTACCAAGCCGCCACGTGAACCAGCGGGCCCACGACCTGCGTTAAAAGCGCGTCGAAGACGGCCGAGTGCGGGTCGCCTATTATGTCGGACGAGACTATGGGCTCGTCGCAGTAGCGGAGAATCTCTTTTAGGTAAGGCTTGCCCGAGGCGGCGTA
>JAADCR010000024.1 GCA_013154375.1 Aquificota bacterium
CTCGTCGCAGACTAAGAGCACCTCCCTTATGCCCGCAAGCGCGAGAACCGAGAGCGGGTAGTAAATCATGGGCTTGTTGTAAATAGGTAAAAAGTGCTTGTTAACCGCAAAGGTTACAGGGTATAACCGGCTTCCCGTCCCTCCGCCTAAAACTATGCCTTTCATAGTGAGAAAAGTATTTTACTCTCAGCGTGACATGACATCAATCATAAAGACGGGCTGTATGACGTCGCGGAGCATGCCGAGGAACTTACCCAGCTGGACCGCCGGAGCGTCGGCGACGTAGACGATGTCACCGTCGCGGAGCTTAAACTCCTTTAAAACGAACATAGAAGCGGGGTTGGAGAGGTCTACGTTGTAGACGACGGGGACTTTACCCTCGGGCGTGGCGTAACGGTAAGGAACGTTAAGCTTTTTTAAAAGCTCCCCGTCTTCGAACCTGAATAAAAAGACGCCTTTGGCGTGGGCGAGGTCACCCCTAAGGCCGCCTACGCGGCCGAGGGCTTGAGCGAGGGTTATGCCGCTTGCCTCAAACTCGAGCTCTTTATTAGAGCCGAAGGCGCCTAAGAAGGTGGCGGACTGGGTTTTGTAAACGACGGTGATAACGTCGCCGGGCCTTAGGTAGGGGTTTAGAGAGGGGTTCCGGAGCAGCTCCTTAAGGGCTACGGTTACGGTTTTACCGTTACGCGAGAGCTTTATAAGCGTCTTGTTAACGGGTGAGGTGACGCCGCCGGCCGTGGCGAGCACGTCTAAGAGGGTTAGCGTGTTGTAGTCGAGCGGGACGCGCCCGTTTTTAGCCACGTGCCCCATAACCGTAACGGTAGAAGAGTTAAAGGCAAGAACGCGTACCAGCACCTGAGGCTCGTGGGCCTGCCCTTTAAGACGGTCCCGTATCTCGGAGGCGAGCTCTTCGGGCCTCCTGCCCGCCGCCTTTACGCGGCCTACGAAGGGGACGGTTATAAAGCCCTCGTCGTCTACGCGCTGAGGGGGGAGCGTTAAAGAGGCTCCGCCCGAGACGGAGGTAAGAAGAGCCGGCGGGGGCGACTCGTAGAGCGTGACCTCGAGCACGTCGCCTACGCCTATAGCCGGCTGATAAGGCTCGCCCGTGAGCCCTTTAAGCTCGTTAACGAGCTTCTCGCCGCGGAGCCGCTCGAGCGTCCGCGCCAGAGAGGGGGTTAAAGTTAGAACCACGAGCCGGTCCGAGCTCTTTACGGCGGCCGTGGAGGGGCCGCTCTGGGGCAGCATGTGGGCACAGCCGGTAAGAATCAGAAGGGCGAGCAGCAGAGCAAGCACGCTTAACTAAAAGTATAAAATTAAACATCATGCGTCCCGACGGTAGAAAGCCCGACGAGCTTAGGCCCGTGGAGATTATCCGCGACTTTTTAGAGTACCCGGAAGGGTCTTGTCTGGTGAGCTTCGGGAAAACTAAGGTTATCTGTACGGCCTCGGTTATAGAGAACGTGCCCGGCTGGCTGAAAGGTAAAGGCCAAGGCTGGATTACGGCCGAGTACTCTATGCTGCCTAGGGCCACGCGTCAGCGGAGCGTCCGGGAGGCGGTGCAGGGCAGAGTGGGCGGCAGGACGCACGAGATACAGCGGATGATTGGGCGCGCGCTTAGAAACGCGGTGGACCTTACGAAGCTGGGCGAGCGGACCATATGGGTCGACTGCGACGTTATACAGGCCGACGGCGGCACGCGCACCGCGGCCATTACGGGGGCCTTCGTGGCCGTGGCCGACGCGGTTATACAGCTTTACAACGAGCGCGTTATAGAAGAGACGCCTATAAAGGACTTTCTGGCGGCCGTGAGCGTGGGTAAGGTGGGCGGCGAGATACTGCTGGACCTGAACTTCGAAGAAGACTCGGCCGCGCAGGTGGACATGAACGTGGTGGGTACGGGCTCGGGGCGGCTGGCGGAGGTGCACACCATGGGCGAGGAGAGCACCTTTACCGAGGAGGAGCTTTCTAAGATGCTCGCTTACGCGAAAAAGGGGATAAAGGAGCTTACGGAGCTCCAGAGACAGCTATACCGCGTTAAGGACGGCAGGTGGGAGCGGAGTGAGACGAAGAGCGTAAAAGGAGGAGGAGCATGATAAGGGTGCACGCGTTCGGCTTTCCTAAGCTCGGGGAGAAGCGGGAGTTTAAGAAGCTCTTAGAAGGCTACTGGAGAGGGAGCCTGACGGAGGAGGAGCTGCTTAAGGGCATAGACGAGCTGAAGTTAAAGAGGGCGCAGCTTTACGCTCAGTACGCGGACTTCGTCCCGTCTAACGAGCTCTCGCTTTACGACTTTATGCTCGACATGGCCGTGACGCTGGGGGCCGTGCCCGAGCGCTTTATGCCCTACGAGGGGCTTAAGACTTACTTCGAGATGGCGCGCGGGAAGGGCGCGCTCGAGCTTACCAAGTGGTTTAACACGAACTACCACTACCTCGTGCCCGAGCTCGAGACTACGGCCTTTAAGCTGCTCGACAACAAGCCTTTAAAGGACTACCTTTTCCACCGCGAGCACGGCTACGAGACGGTGCCCCACCTTATAGGGCCTTACACCTTCTTAAGGCTATCTAAGGCGCCCGTGCGTAAAGAAGAAGGCGGCCTGCCCGTGGTTTACTTAGAGAAACTCGAGCGGACGGAGCTGCTCGAGCGGTTTGCCGAGGCTCTTCTGCCGGCCTACCGCGAGCTTTTAAGGAGCTTAAAAGAGGCGGGCGTTAGGCGCGTCCACCTCGAGGAGCCGGCGCTGGTGCTCGACGTACCGGCCGGGCACTGGGAGGTGGTCCGTACGCTTTACGAGGGTCTCTCCGAAGAAGGCTTGGAGCTCGTTCTGTTTACTTACTACGACGCGGTGGACGACTACGAGCGGTTTGTAGAGCTGCCCGTCTCGGGCTTCCACTTCGACCTCGTTTACGGTAAGGAGAGCCTGAAGAACTTAAAACAGAAGGGCTTTCCTAAAGGTAAGGAGCTGGTGCTGGGGCTTGTAAACGGCCGTCAGCCGTGGCGGGCGAACCTGAAGGAGAAGCTGAAGCTTTTAGAAGAGCTGGCACCGCTGGCCGAGCGCGTTACGGTCTCGACGGCTACGCCTCTTTACCACCTGCCCGTGACCGTAGAGCCCGAGAGCTCGCTGCCGGAAGGGCTTAAGGAGCGGCTGGCTTTTGCTAAAGAGAAGCTGCAAGAGCTTGCGCTTTTAAAGCGCGCGTTTTTAGGCGAGGAGGAGGCGCTCGGTAAGGCCGCCGAGTCGGAGCGCGTGATGACGGCGGTCTTTGCAAGAAACGACGCCGTAAGGCGTCGTCTTGCTTCTCTAAAGGAAGAAGACTTTAGGCGCGAGCTTCCTTACGAGGAGCGCGACAAGCTCCAGCGCGAGAGGCTTAAGCTGCCGCTGTTTCCGACGACTACTATAGGCTCGTTCCCTCAGACGGAAGACGTTAGGAAGATGCGCGTAGCCTACCGGAAGGGGAAGGTCTCTAAAGAGGAGTACGAGCGGTTTATAAGGGAGAAAATTAAGTACGCTATAGAGCTTCAGGAGGAGATAGGGCTCGACGTGCTGGTCCACGGGGAGTTTGAGCGGTCGGACATGGTGGAGTTTTTCGCCCAGAAGCTGGAGGGCATTGCTACCACGGAGCACGGCTGGGTGCTCTCTTACGGCTCGCGCGTCTACAGGCCGCCTATTATTTACGGCGACGTGAGCCGTCCGGGCCCTATGACGCTTAACGAGATTACCTACGCCCAGTCGCTTACGGACAAGCCCGTTAAGGGGATGCTCACGGGCCCCGTGACGATTCTAAACTGGAGCTACTACCCCGAAGACAGGCCTAAAGAGGAGGTCGCTTACCAGATAGCGCTGGCGCTTCAGGACGAGGTGAGGGAGCTCGAGGAGGCGGGGATAAAGGTCATCCAGATAGACGAGCCGGCCTTTAGGGAAGGTGCGCCGCTTAAGCGGAAAGACTGGGAAGAGTACTTCAGGTGGGCCGTGAGGGCCTTCAGGCTGGCCTCGAGGGCAAAGCCCGAGACGCAGATACACACGCACATGTGCTACTCGGAGTTTAACGAGATACTTAACTACATCTACGAGATGGACTTCGACGTTATCTCGATTGAGGCGTCTCGGAGTAAGGGCGAGATTATAGAGGCGTTTGAGCGGTTCGGCCGCTGGGACCGGCAGATAGGGATAGGGGTTTATGACATCCACTCGCCGGCGGTGCCTTCGAAAGAGGAGATGAAGGCCGTCGTGAGGAGGGCCATGAGGGTGCTGCCTAAGGAGCTGCTCTGGGTAAACCCCGACTGCGGTCTTAAGACCAGAAGGTGGGAAGAGGTTATTCCCGCGCTTAAGAACATGGTTCAGGCGGCTAAGGAGCTGAGGGAAGAAGCGGGGTGAGATGTTCGCGCGGGTCTTAAGCGGTGGTCTGTGGGGAGCGGAGGGCTTCCCGGTAGAGGTCGAGGCGGACGTCTCGAGGGGGCTCCCGTCGTTCCAGCTGGTGGGTCTGCCCGACAGCTCGGTAAAGGAGGCGCGCGAGCGCGTAAGGAGCGCCGTAAAGAACGCGGGCTTCTCGTTCCCTCAGAGCAGGATTACGGTTAACCTCTCGCCTTCGGACCTAAAGAAGCAAGGCACGCACTACGACCTGCCTATAGCCGTGAGTCTGCTTATAGCCTCGGGCCAGCTGCCGCCCGTAGAGGGGCTGGCGCTTCTGGGAGAGCTCTCGCTCGACGGCTCTCTTAAAAAGACGGCGGGTCTTCTGCCCATCTTAGTGGCGCTAAAAGAGGCGGGCGTTAGGCGCGTGGCGGTGCCTGAAGGGAACGAAGAGGAGGCGCGGCTCGTGCCGGGCCTCGAGGTTTACGCTTTCACCTCGCTTAAAGAGCTGGCGGCGTTTTTAAAAGGCGAGCTTAAGCGCAGGCCCGTGAGGGGAGAGGCGTTTAAGAAGGCCGGCTTTAAGCCCGTTAGTCTGGAAGACGTTAGGGGCCAGACGGACGCGAAAGAGGCGCTCGCGGTCTGCGCGGCCGGCTTCCACCACCTGCTTTTCGTAGGTCCTCCGGGCGTGGGTAAGAGTCTGCTGGCTAAGAGAGTCGGCGAGCTGGCACCGCCGCTGGAGGAAGACGAGGCGCTCGAGCTGGCCAAGCTGTACAGCTTGGCGGGTTTGCTAAAAGAGGGGCTGCCGCGCTACAGGCCCGTGCAGGCGCCCCACGCGAGCGTCTCGGAGGCGGCGCTGGTGGGCGGGGGTAACCCGCCGAGGCCGGGCCTCGTCTCGCTGGCTCACCGGGGCTTTCTGCTGGCGGACGAGCTGTTTGAGTTCCCGAGAAGGGCCGTAGAGGCGCTCCGCCAGCCTATGGAGGACGGCGTGGTGACGGTTAGCCGGGCGGGACACAGCTTTACCTTCCCGGCCTCGTTTACGCTCGTGGCCACGGCCAACCCTTGTCCCTGCGGCAACCACCGTAACCCTTACGGCGTCTGCAGCTGCTCGGAGAGCCGCATAAGGGCCTACCGGGCCCGCGTCTCGAGGGCCATCTTAGACCGGATAGACCTCACGCTCTGGCTTACGCACCCTAAAGACGAGAAACCGAGCGGCACGGCGGAAGAGCTCGTGAGGGGCATCCCGAGAGCTTTTGAAGCTCAGCGGGAGCGCGGCGTTTACAACGGGAAGATGTCGGCCGGAGAGGTTAAGCGCTACTGCGAGGAGATGCTGAGCCGCGAGGCCTCTTCTCTTGCCTCGGCGCTGTTTGAGCGGAGCAGCTCGGTCCGGCGTTACCACAAGCTTTTAAAGGTGGCCCGTACGCTGGCGGACCTCGAGGGGAGCAGGGAGATAAAAGAGGAGCACGTTGCGCGTGCCCTCCACTTTACGGCGGAGGAGCTCTAAAGCACCACCTCCGTCCCGATACCTTCCTTGGTAAAGACCTCGAGCAGGAGCGAGTGGCGTACCCTCCCGTCTATAACGTGGGCCTTCTTGACGCCGCCCTTTAAGGCGTTTAAGGCCGAGAGGAGCTTAACCGCCATCCCGCCCTTAACGACGCCTTTTTTAAGAAGCTCGTTGACGCCTTCGGCGTTAAGCGTAGATATAAGCTTACCCTCCTCGTCGAGCACGCCGGGCGTGTCGGTAAGGTATATAACCTTCTCGGCCTTAAGCTCTTTAGCTACGGCGGCAGCGGCAAGGTCGGCGTTAACGTTGTAAGCCTCTCCCTTCTCACCTACGCCCACGGGCGCTATGACGGGTATAAAGTCGTGCTCGAGGAGCGTCAGAAGCAGCTCCTCGTTTACGTCCGTCACTTCTCCTACGAAGCCGAAGTCCTCTTCCGGTACCGGGAGGCCCATCTGGCCGAAGAAGCGCTCCTTGTCGAGCTTACGGGCCTTTAAGAGCCGGCCGTCGCGGCCCGAGAGGCCCACCGCGTAGACCTTCTCCCCGCTAAAGCGGTTTATAAGGGCGACGATGTCTTTGTTAACGTCGCCCGAGAGCACCATCTCCACCACGTGCATCGTCCGCTCGTCGGTCTTCCTTATACCGCCCACGAACTCGGGCTTTATCCCGAAAACCTCGAGCGTCTTACTTATCTGCGGCCCTCCGCCGTGGACTATCACCGGGTTTATCCCCACGTACTTAAGAAGCACCACGTCTTTGGCAAACGACTCGCGGAGGCTCTCGTCGTGCATGGCCGAGCCTCCGTACTTAATTACGAAAACCTTCCCGTGAAACTCCCTTATGTACGGCAGGGCTTCTTGGAGCAGACGGGCTTTCTCCACGCGCTCGTCCATCTTAGTACTTCCTCCCTACCCGCTCGTAGAGCTCTTTTAACGGGACGCGCCAGTAGATGGGCCGGCCGTGCGGGCAGACGTGGGGGTTCTCCAGACCGCGCCAGAGCTTAAAAAGCTCTTCTTGCTCCTCTCGCGTGAGCTTCTTTCCTGCCTTTACCGAGGCGCGGCAGGCCTTCTCCTCTTGGCCCGTCTTCTCGTAGAGGTACCGCTCGTGGATAAGGTGCTGGTCTAAAAAGTAGACGAACTCGCCCTCCCTTACGACGAGGAAAGTCTCGTCGAGCTGGCCTACAAGCTCGTAGGTGGGCCGGTAAGGCGTCCGGGGCGAGGCGAGCAGCTCCTCGGGCGTGGGAAAGGAGCTAAAGCTGCCCTTTACGAGCCGCCTTAGAAGCTCGTAAAAGGTGCGTTCTCTCCTCAGGCGGACCTCGCGCTTCTTCGGGTGGACGTTAACGTCTACCAGATAAGGCGGCAGGTGGGCGTAAAGGATAACTACGCTCTTGGTGCCGAAGAGGCGTCTTAGCTGCTCTTTAAGCTGGCGGTTATCCACGGGACGGTCGTTTATAAAGACGAGGTACTTGCCGCGCTTGACGTTGCGCGCTAAAAGAAGTCTTAAGCTTACGGGCGGCTCCTCGAGCCGCTCTTCTTCAAAGCTGAGCTCGAAGAGCTCCTCGGCCCTTCTAAGGTGGTCCGAGCCTTTAAGGCGTAAAAGCGTCCTTCCCTCGGCCGTAAGGGAGAAGCTTACCGAGGGACGGGCCAGCGCGTACTCTTGGACGAGCTGGAGCACTTTACGCCTCTCGGCGTCTTCTTTTTTTAGGAACTTTCTCCGGGCCGGGACGTTAAAAAAGAGCTCTTCCACCTTAACCGTCGTGCCCGGGAGCATGCCCACGCGGACGGGCTGACCCGCCTTACCGCCCTCGACGCGCAGCTCGAGCCCTTCTTTCTGAGAGAAGTGGCGCGAGCGTATGGTAAAGCGGCTTACCGAAGAGACGGCGTGGAGCGCCTCGCCTCTAAAGCCGTAAGTGTTTACGGTTAAAAGGTCCTCGGCCGTTCTTATCTTACTCGTGGCCCCCTCGAGCACCACCTTAGGCAGGTCCTCCGGGTGGATGCCCGTCCCGTCGTCGGTAACCTTTATCAGCTTCTTACCGCCCTTTATAAGCTCGACCTCGACGCGCGAGGCCTGAGCGTCGAGCGCGTTCTCTATTAGCTCCTTAACTACGTCCGCGGGGGACTCGACGACCTCCCCCGCGGCTATAAGCCTTCTTACCGAAGGAGGGAGAAGCTCTACGAACATAAACTCAGCTGAGCTTGCTTAGAAGCTCTTCGGGCATCTCGAAGTTGGCGATGACCTGCTGGACGTCGTCGAGCTCCTCGAGCGCCGAGAGGAGCTTAAGCACCTTACGGGCCGTCTCTTCGTCGTTAACCTCTACCGTCGAGACGGGCCTCCACGTCAGCTGGGCTTTCTCCACGGGCACGCCCAGCTTCTCGAGCGCCTCTTTAACCTGATAGAGCTCCTCGGGCGCCGTGTAGACCACGTGAACCTCTTCTCCCGGCTGGACGTCCTCGGCTCCGGCCTCTATGGCCTTCTCGAGAAGCTCGTCCTCCGGTACAGAGGCGGGCACCTCTATCCAGCCCTTCTTCTCAAACAGGTACGAGACGCAGCCCGAGGAGCCGAGGTTACCCCCGTGCTTGGTAAAGGCGTGCCTTATCTCGGAAGTGGTACGGTTCCGGTTGTCCGTGGTGGCCAGCACCATAACCGCCACGCCCCCGGGAGCGTAACCTTCGTAGACGACCTCCTCAAACTGCTCGCCCCCGAGCTCGCCCGCACCCCGCTTTATGGCCCGCTCGATGTTCTCCCACGGCATGTTAGCCCGCTTAGCCTGCTCTATGGCGGTTCTCAGGCGCGGGTTAAACTCGGGGTTGGGCCCGCCTAAGCGCGTGGCCACGATTATCTCGCGGATGAGCTTAGAAAAGAGCTTGCCCCGCTGGGCGTCCACCTTCGCCTTCTTGTGCTTTATCTGCGCCCAGTGGCTGTGTCCTGCCATAGTATATAAATCTATGAAGAAAGTAGGAAAAATCAAAAGGGTCAAGGGCTCCCTCCGCGTCCCCTCCGACAAGTCCGTAACGCACCGCGCCTTTTTCTTAGGAGCCCTTGCCCGCGGGGTGACGCGCGTCTACGAGCCGTTGCTCTCGCGCGACACCCTCGCCACGCTCGAGCTTCTCCGCGCGCTGGGTACGGAGGTAAGGCAGGAAGACGGCCTCGTGGTTATAAAAGGGAGAAACTACCGCTTTACCGAGCCCGACCGCGTGCTCGACGCGGAGAACTCGGGCACCACCGCCCGGATAGCCTGCGGCGTGCTCTCCGCCCAGCCGTTTTTTAGCGTCCTTACGGGCGACGCCTCACTCCGCCGCCGTCCCATGCTCCGCGTCGTCGAGCCGCTGCGCGAGATGGGGGCGTGGATAGACGGTAGGGAAGAGGGGAACCGCCTCCCGCTGGCGGTCCGCGGCGGGCCGCTTAGGGGGATAGCTTACTTTAACAAGCGCTCTTCCGCCCAAGTAAAGACGGCCCTTCTTCTTGCCGGCCTCAGGGCCGAGGGCTGGACGGAGGTGGTCGAGCCCGTGCTCTCGCGCGACCACACGGAGCGGATGCTCCAGCTTTTCGGCGCTAAGCTCGAGCTCGTGGCCGAGGAGAGGGGTCACGCGGTAAAGCTTAAAGGCCCTCAAGAGCTTACCGGCTCCGAGGTTTACTGTCCCGCCGACCCTTCTTCCGCCGCCTTCTTTACGGCCTTAGCGCTTTTAGCCCCCGAGGGCGAGCTTCTACTTAAAGACGTCATGCTCAACCCCACGCGCGACGGCTTTTACCGCAAGGCGCTCGAGATGGGCGGGAAGATAGAGTTTCTAAACCCTCGGGAGCTCTCGCGCGAGCCGCGGGCGGACCTGCTGGTCCGTCCTTCCGGGAGGCTTAAGGCCGTAAAGGTAGAGCCTCACGAGGTGCCCGCCCTCGTGGACGAGCTGCCCGTGCTGGCGGTTATGATGGCGCTGGCCGAGGGCGTCTCCGTCGTAAGGGGGGCAAAAGAGCTCCGTTACAAAGAGAGCGACCGGATAAAGACGATAGTGGAGAACCTGAGGAGTATGGGCGTAGAGGTGGAAGAGTTTGAAGACGGCTTCGCCGTAAAAGGGACCGACAGGCTTAAAGGAGCCTTAATAAAGACGCACGGCGACCACCGGATAGCCATGGCCTTCGCCGTGGCGGGCCTGCTTACGGACGAGGAGGTTATAATAGACGACCCGTCGTGCGTGGAGGTCTCCTACCCGGGCTTCTGGGAAGACCTTGCTAAGGTGGTGGAGCTGGCGTGAGGGTTAACGAGGTCCAGAGGAAGATAAAAGAGGAAGGCCTCTCGGCCTTCTTCTTCAGCTCCTACCCGTCGGTGTTCTACCTTACGGGCTTCCGCTCCACGCACGCGTTCGTAGTCCTTACGCCCGAGGAGCGGCACCTTTTTACCGACGCGCGCTACTACGAGCGGGCCAGAAAGCTCCTAAACGGGTGGGAGCTTCACCTGCTTAAAGACGGGGCTTTTAAGGCGGTAAAGCGGTTTTTAAAAGAGAGGGGCTTTACGGAGGTCGGGTACGAGCTCGAGCGGCTCAGCTGCAGCGACAGAAAAAAGCTAAAAGCCAAGGGTCTCCGCTGGCGCGGCTACGAGGGCTTTTTGACGCCCTTTAGGGCCCGTAAGACGGAGAGAGAGCTGTCTGTCCTCCGCGAAGGGGCTAAGAAGCTCGAGGAGGCCTTTACGGAGGTTATTAACGGCCTCGGGGAAGGGGTTACGGAGCTGGCGCTCAGGGGCCGTCTGGCCGAGGCGTTCACGAGGCGGGGGGCGCTGGGCGAGAGCTTTGCCTCCATAGTGGCCTTTAGGGAGCACTCGGCGGTACCGCACTGGGAGAGCTCGGAGACGGTTATAAAAGGCAAGGGGCCGCTGCTCGTGGACACGGGCCTTATCTGGCACGGCTACTGCACGGACCTTACGCGGACGCTCCACCTAGGTAAGCCCGACGAGGAGTTTAGGAAGGTTTACGAGGCGGTAAAGGAGGCCCACCTGAGGGCCGTCGAGAAGGTAAGGCCGGGGGTGGCGGTGGCGGAAGTCGACCGGACGGCCCGGGAGGTTCTCCGCCGCTACGGGCTTGAGAAGTTTTTTACGCACGCGACGGGCCACGGGATAGGGATAGAGGTGCACGAGTTTCCGCGCGTAAGCTCGCGCTCTAAAGCGGTGCTCGAGGAGGGGTTCGTCGTAACCGTCGAGCCGGGCGTTTACCTCGAGGGACGCTTCGGCGTTAGGCTCGAGAACATGGTAGCGGTGGGCCCCGACGGGCCGGAGGTGCTCTACGAGCTGCCGCTCGAGCTTACCGTGCTTTAGGGCACGAGCTTTCGCTCTACGCGCGGAGAGAGGTTACACATAAGCTCGTAAGGGATGGTGCCCGCGTCGCGCGCAAGCTCGGTAAAGCTCCGCTCGGGCGAGACGACGGTGACCCAGTCGCCCGGCTTTACGGGCAGGCTGCCGAGCCCGACCACCGTAAGGTCCATGGTAACCGCACCTAAGACGGGGAGGCGGTGGCCGCGCCAGAGGAAGTAGCCTCTGTTAGAGAGGCTCTTGGCAAACCCGTCGGCGTAGCCGAAGGCCACGACGGCCACGCGCGTGGGCTTTTTGGTGACGAAGGTCCTGCCGTAAGAGACGGGGTGGCCGGCCTTAAGCCGCTTTACCGAGACCACGCGGGCTTTAAGCGTCAGGGCGGGGACGAGCTTTACCGGGTAGTCTTTAAGGGGCTTCTCGCCGTACAGGGCGAGCCCCACGCGTACGTGCGTGGCGAACGGGACCCGGTACACGAGGCCCGCCGAGCTCTCGAGGTGGACCCAGACGCCCCGGTAGGCCTTAACTATCCGGGCAAAGCTCTTTATCTGTTTAAGCGTGAACTCCCGGTCTGCCGGGCTCGAGAGGTGCGTCATGACGCCCTCTACGAGCTTGTGCTTTACCAATCGGCGCGTAAAGCCCAAACGGCCCATGCCCGTGTCGTACTTAACGTGGAAGGGGAGGCCGAGTCTGCGCGCCAGCCTCAGCTGCTCCTCGTCCGAGACGACGGGGGTAAGCTCGTAACGGGTAAACAGCTCGAGCTCGTCCTCGAGCAGCCCGCCGAGGACGAGGACTTTTTTCTTAACGCCGGCCTCTCTTAAGAGCGCGCCCTCTTGCGCGCAGGCGACGGCGAAGGCGTCTACGAAGGGGCTCTCGCCGAGAACGGGCGCGACGAGCCGCGCGCCCACGCCGTAGGCGTCTGCTTTAACTACCGCTATTACTTTTTTGTTAGAGAAGGAGGCGAGGTTTTTAACGTTTTCCAGCAGGGCGCTTCTGCTTATGGTAAGGAGGGCTCGGGCCATACGAGAAAGTTATTTTAAAATGCTGTAGTATGGACTTAAGCGCTCTTCAGCGCCGTCTTGCGGAGGAGTTTCTAAGCCGCGCGCTAAAAGCAGAAGGCGACGAGCGGCGCGAGCTTCTTATGAGGGTTTTCCGTCTTCTGTACCCGCTTTACGCCGAGAGTAAGGGGCCGAGGCTGCTGGAGCTATACACGCTGCTTAAAGAGGGCAAGGCGGTGGACGAGGCGCTCTCGTTTGCTCAGGAGCTGCTTAGGGAGCGTTAGATGGGTTTTATCTACTTGGTGGCCTTCGGGGGCGTGGAGGAGCGCGTCCTGCTGGCGGACGCGGTAAACGTTAAGGAGATTTTCGAGCTGGAGGTCCGCGTGGCTCACGCGGGCGAGCCGCCCCCCGAGGCTTACGACCCTAAGCGCGGCCAGTACCGGGCTTCGGTACTTTTAGAGGCGCTCTCGCGCGTGAGCTTTCCCGACATGGTCCGTCTCGTGGGTCTCGTGGACGTGGACCTGTACGAGGAAGGGCTTAACTTCGTCTTCGGCGAGGCGCAGTACGGCGGTAAGTACGCGGTGGTGAGCACTTACCGTCTAAAGGACGCCGACGAGCGGCGCTACTTCGAGCGGGTGTTTAAAGAGACGAACCACGAGCTGGGCCACACCTTCGGGCTTAAGCACTGCCCGGACCCTTACTGCGTTATGAGCTTCTCCAACTCGCTGGCGGAGGTGGACCGTAAGTCGCGCGACTTCTGTCCTAACTGCCGCCGTAAGCTCGACTACGTTTTAAGCTACTACAGGTAAGGCTTTAAAAGCTCGAGTTTGCCGAGCCCTAAGGGCTCTTCTTCAAGCGGCGGGACCACTTTTACCTCGAGCCCTTCGAACTTTACGGGCTTTAGGGCTTTGTTGAGGTAGAGCGTCCGGACGGTAAAGCCTTCCTCTCTGAGGCTTTTCAAGCTCTGGCGGGCCTCCGAGAGGGCGAGCGCGTCGGGCGTGGAGACGAGGTTAACCGTGCCTTCTCTTAGTAGAGTTTCTAAAAACGAGAGCCGCTCGGCCCGCTCGCTGAGCAGCTCCGTCGCGGAGCCGGGGTTAAGCCCGCCGGCGCGCTTCAGAAGCTCGAGCTTGCCGCGGAGCTTAATAAGCTCTTTTAGAAAGGACGAGACGCGGACGGCCTCGCGGAGCGTAAGCAGGGCGTGGCCCGAGGGGGCCATGTCGAGCACGGCCGCCGAGAAGGCGTTCCTGTTTTCGTAAAGCAGGCGAGAGAGGGCCTCGAGGGCAAGAACCTCGTAGGCTCCGGGCCCCTCTACGGCTTTCTCGAGAAGCTTTAGGTAGCGGTCGGTGCTAAGGACCGTCTTGGCTACGGTTTTTACCCGCTCGAGGAAGCGCCGCTTCTCGAGCTCGGGCTCGAGCTCCACCGCCTTAAGCCGCTCGGTTACGAAGCGGCCCGAGCCGACGGGCGTGCCGAGTATCTCCGAGAGCGAGTGCGCCGGGTCGAGCGAGACGAGAAGCACCCTCTCGTGCTCGGCAAGCTTAAGCGCGTAAGCGGAGGCGAGGGTGCTCTTCCCGGTCCCGCCTTTACCGGTAAATAGGACGAGTCTCACCTTACGAGCCTCTTTACGTAAGGCAGGTAGTCTTTAACGCCCTCCTCTAAGGACCACTCGGGCTCGTAGTCGAGGAGCTCGCGCGCGCGCGTGAGGTCGGCCTCGGTGTACTCTTGGTAAAAGTCGTAAGGGCAGTCGAAGTACTCCGGCTCGTAGGAGGTGCCGAGCTCGCGGTTAAGTATCTCGACCAGCTCGTTAAAGCTCCGCGCCCGCCCGGTCCCGACGTTAAAGACGCCCGAGACGCCGCGCTCGAGAGCCAGCAGGTTGGCCTTTACGGCGTCTTTTACGTAAACGAAGTCGCGCTTCTGCTGGCCCCACTTAAAGAGGCGGGGCCGGCGGCCTTTAAGCATCTGGAGCGCGAGCTGGAGGACCATGCTCGCGCTTCTGCCCTTGTACTCCTCGTGCGGGCCGTAGACGTTGAAGTACCTAAGGCCCGTTACCTGAAGCTCCGGGTGCTCTCTTGCGAAGCGCTCGGCTATGCGGTCCATGGTAAGCTTGGAAAAGCCGTAGACGTTCTCGGGCAGAAGGCCGCGGTCTTCGCGCATGGGCGGGGGCGTGTTGCCGTAAACGCCGGCGGAGGAGGCGTAGATAACTTTAGCGCCCCACTCGAGGGCCGCCTCGAGCACGAGCCTCATGCTGTCGGCGTTTACCCTCATCATCCTGTACTGGTCTTCTACGGTGGTGTCGGTTATCGCGCCTTGATGGAAGACCGCGTCGAAGCGGTAGCGCCTCTTAAGCTCGTCCCAGACGGCCCGGTCCGAGAGGTCGCCCGTAACGACCTCTACGGGCAGGCCTACGAGGTTCTTAAAGTGGCCCGAGGAGAAGTCGTCGAGCACCACCACGCGGGCTTCCGGGTAGCGCTTTAAGAGCTCCCTTACGAGGTTTGAGCCTATAAAACCGGCTCCGCCGGTAACGAGAAACTCCATAAGTTCTATATTATGGGTCTGGCCGTCCCGCCCGAGCTCGAGCGCTACGCCCGGGAGCACACCGACCCGCTCCACCCGCTTTTAGAGGAGCTCGAGCGCTACACGCGCGAGCGCGTCGCTTTGCCGCAGATGCTAAGCGGCCGTACCGTAGGCAGGCTGCTCCACCTGCTGTGTCTGCTCTCGGGTGCCCGCAGGGTGCTCGAGGTGGGCACCTACACCGGCTACGCCTCGCTCTGCATGGCTCTGGCCCTTCCCGAGGACGGACGGCTCGTTACGGTAGAGAAGAACGAAGAGTTTGCGCGCGTGGCCCGTACCTTTTTTAAGCGCGCACCGTGGGGTAAGAAGATAGAGCTTAAGCTGGCCGACGCACGGGAGCTGCTGCCTAAGCTCGGGAGCGGTAGCTTCGACTTTATTTTCGTAGACGCGGACAAGCGCTCTTACCCGTTTTACTACGAGGAGGGGCTCCGGCTTCTTAAAAAGGGCGGACTAATGGTGTTCGACAATGCGCTCTGGGGCGGGGAGGTGCTAAACCCTAAAGACGAGCGGGCCGCCGCCGTGGCGGAGGTGAACGAGAGGGCCAGAAGCGACGAGCGCACGGAGGCCCTGCTCCTGACGGTCCGCGACGGGCTGCTGGTGGTTAAGAAAGTTTTAGAATGAATGTTAACGAGAGGAGGTGGCCATGATTGGCGAACGGATAATGACGAGAAAGCTCATATTCAACCCCGAGGGTGACCGGGAGGCGAGCAAGCGCAAGATTGTCATGGGTAACCCGACGAACATCCTCGAGCTTAACGAGATAAAGTACGGCTGGGCTTTCGAGCTTTACAAAACCATGGGCTTTACCAACTTCTGGATACCGGAAGAGATACAGATGCTCGAGGACAAGAAGCAGTACGAGACGAGCCTGACCGACTACGAGAAGCGGGCCTACGAGCTGGTGCTCTCGTTCTTAATAGCCCTCGACTCGTTTCAGGTGGACATGCTAAAGGACTTCGGCCGGATGGTCACGGCGCCCGAGGTGGAGATGGCCATAACGGCACAGGAGTTCCAAGAGTCGGTACACGCCTACTCGTACCAGTTTATCCTCGAGAGCGTGGTAGACCCCATTAAGGCCGACGAGGTTTACAACTACTGGCGCGAGGACGACAGGCTTTTAGAGCGGAACAAGGTAGTGGCCGAGCTTTACAACGAGTTTATAAGAAAGCCCACCGAGGAGAACTTTATAAAGGCCGTCATAGGTAACTACATCCTCGAGAGCCTTTACTTTTACTCGGGCTTTGCCTTCTTCTACACGCTCGGCCGTCAGGGTAAGATGACCAACACGGTCCAGCAGATAAAGTACATAAACCGCGACGAGCTTACGCACGTTACGCTCTTTAGAAACATGATTCTCACGCTTAAGAAGGAGAACCCCGAGCTCTTTACGCCCGAGGTGGTTAACTGGATTCGGGAGTACTTCAAGTACGCCGTTGACCAAGAGATAAAGTGGGGCCAGTACGTAACGCAGAACCAGATTCTCGGGATAAACGACGCTCTTATAGAGCGTTACATTAAGTACTTAGGTAACCTCAGAATCACGCAGATAGGCTTTGAGCCGCTTTATCCCGAGGTAACGGACAACCCCATGAAGTGGATAGACGAGTTTAGGAAGATTAACAACACCAAGACGGACTTCTTCCAGAGAAAGCCCCAGACCTACACCAAGTCCAGTGAGCTCCGCTGGTAGCGTAAAGCCCGCCCGTACGCTTCTTCTGTCCTTCTCCCTCACCATTCTGGTGGGGGCGCTTCTACTCTACCTTCCCTTCTCGGCCACGCGCCCGCTCAGCTTTACCGAGGCGCTCTTTACCGCCACCTCCGCCGTAACCGTCACGGGCCTGACGGTTATAGACCCTTACCGCGAGCTTACGCCGTTCGGTAAGCTCGTGCTTCTTCTGCTCATCCAGATAGGCGGGCTGGGCTACATGACGCTCTCGACTTTCTTTTTAGTGGTCTTAAGACGGCGGATAGGGCTTAAAGAGCGCTTCATCTTGGCCGAGGCGCTCGACTACCCGGGGCTTCACGGTCTGGTGCGGTTTTTAAAAAGGGTGGTGCTGTTCGTCTTTACCGTAGAGCTTCTGGGTGCGCTCGTGCTGTCGGTCTACTTCGCCCTTAAGGGCGTTGAGAGCCCGCTCTTTAACGGGCTTTTTCACGCCGTCTCGGCCTTTAACAACGCCGGCTTCTCCACGCTACCGGAGGGTCTGCTGCCGTTTAGGGGGGACCCGTTTATAAACCTCGTTATAGCGTTGCTAATCGTGCTGGGCGGGATAGGCTTTTTCGTGGTAAACGACGTTTACCTGTACTTTACGGGCAGGGTAAGGAGGCTCTCGGTTCACACGCAGCTGGCGGTGGGCTTCTCGGCCTTTCTGATAGTTCTGGGAGCGGCGGGGTTGCTGTTTACCGAGTGGGGTAACGAGAAGGGGCTGTGGGGGCTGCCTTGGGACGAGCGGCTGCTGGCGGCCTTCTTTACGAGCGTCTCGGCCCGTACGGCGGGCTTTGCGACGGTGGAGGTAGCCTCTTTAAGCGAGTCGTCGCAGTTTCTGCTGACGCTTCTTATGTTTATAGGCGCCTCGCCGGGCGGCACGGGCGGCGGGATAAAGACGACGACCTTTCTGGTGGTGCTGCTGGCCATCTACTCGTTCGTGAGGGGGCGCGAGCAGACGGTGGTGCTCCACCGCAGCATACCCGAGAGCCAGATAAAGCGGGCGCTGGTGGTACTCACGGCGGGGGCCTTTTTCGTAACTTTCGTGAACCTGCTTTTAGACAAACTTGAGAACAAGGACTTTCTGTACACCTTCTTTGAGGTCGTCTCGGCCTTTGCGACGGTGGGCCTCTCGGTGGGCAACGGAGAGGGGCTGAGCTACTGCGCGGAGTTCTCCCTCCCTTCGCAGCTGCTTATAATGATAACGATGCTGGCGGGCAGGGTGGGCATCCTCAGCTTCGTCCTCGCGCTGGCGGGTAAGTCTTCCCCGCAGCGCGTTAGGTACCCCGAGGCGAGGATACTCCTTTGAAGCGGATAATAGGCGTCATAGGGCTCGGGCGGTTCGGCTTTTTCGTAGCCAAAACGCTCGCCGAGCTGGGCGCCGAGGTCATAGCCGTAGACAAGGACGAGCAGAAGGTCCGCCAGATAGCCGAGCTCGTCACCTACGCCTACGTGGCCGACGCGCTCGACGAGAAAGCCCTCGAGGAAGCGGGCATCTTTAACGCCGACGCCGTCGTGGTAAGCATAGGCCAGAACGTGGAGGCGAGCATCTTCGTCGTCGTCATACTAAGAGAGCACGGCGTTAAGGAGGTCGTGGCTAAGGCCGTAAACGAGATTCACGGTAAGGTGCTCGAGCGGCTGGGCGTTAAGCGCGTCGTTTACCCCGAGCGCGAGACGGCGGTAAAGGTAGCCCACTCGCTCGTCGTTCGGGGGCTCGTCTCGGAGGTGCCCTTTGCGCCCGGCTACAGCATCTTTGAGCTTAAGGCTCCGCCCTTTTTCGTCGGTAAGACGCTTAGAGAGCTCGACCTCCGGCGTAGGCTGGGCATAACCGTGGTGGCCATAAAGTCTAAAGAGGGTAAGGTGAAGGTTAACCCTTCGGGCGACGACGAGATAAGAGAGGGCGACTCGCTCTTAGTGCTGGCGGGCGAAGAGAGCCTTAAGCGGCTGGGGGAGCAAACTTGAAAGAGAGGCTGCTGAAGCTCTTTCTCGTCTCTCCCTTCCTGTCGGTGACGCTCTTAGAGGCGCTCGTGCTGGTGCTGCTGGCCTACTGGGCGCTCTTCGAGCGGAAGACGCGGGGCCTTTTAAGAGAAGGCATCCTGCTTTACGCCTTCAGCACGCTCGTCTCAACGGCCCTCCACGCGCCTAAGATGCTCCCGCGGGCTTTTGAGGAAGGGGCGTTCCAGCTGGTTTACTTTTTAGAGCTTTCGTACGGGCAGGCGCTCCGCCTTTACGGCTTTTTTACTAAGACGCTGTACTTTTTCTTTTTCGTGCTTACGGCGGTAGGTCTGTGGCGCTACGCGCGCGAGGGCCAGCTTAAGCCCTTGTGGGGAGGCAGCTTCGAGGCGGGCTACTTTTTCGCCCTCTTTAGCAGCGCTTTCGTAGTTCTGGCGCTTAGCGAGCGCGGCCTTAGGCGTTACCTGTTTCTTTTAGGCTCGGTCTTCTCGTTTGCGATGGTGCTTCTCTCGACGCGCCGCTCGGTCCTGCTGGCGCTGCTCGTGCTGCTGGCACTCTTAACGGTTAAGGCCGTTAAGGAGGGGCTCGTCTCTAAAAAGGCCGTAGTGGCGGCGCTGGCCGTCGGCTTTGCGCTTACGGCCCTCGCCTACGCCCAGCTGGTAAAAACCGACTACCGCTTTAAAGCTTTCCACGAGCTCGTTACCGGCCGCGCGCCTTTAAGCGAGGAGACGCTTAACCGCATCTCCTCCCAGCGCTACCGCCTCTTTAAAGAGGGGCTTGAGCTTTTAAAGCGCGACCTTAAAGAGGGCAGGGTTTTAAACCTGCTTTTCGGCCACGGCGTTCTTGCGCGCCAGCGCTACGAGGGCGGGCCGCCACGCCGCTACGAGTCGGTCTTTTTACTTACCGAGCTCGTAGAGCGAGGTCTTTTAGGTCTTTTAGGGATACTAATAGTTTACTTCCGCTACTGGCGGTTTTTCTTGAGGCTGAAGCTTAAAGAGAAAGAGGCGGTGGTCACGGCGCTGCCTCTGGGTCTGCACCTCGGCCAGACGGTCTTTACCTTTTTCTGGGACGCGATGCTGCCCTACTTTCTGGTTCTTTTTAAGGCGTCAGAGCGTCTGGCTCGTAGGTGAGGCGGGCGGGCGGGCTCTCGACGAGGAAGGCGTTTACGGCCCTGACCTCGAAGACCGTTCTCTTTTTAGGTTTTTTTAAAGAGTAGGTGAAGCCCCTTACGGGGCTTGAGTTTAGCTTTCTCCCGTCGGCGTAAAGGTTAAAGCCGACGAGCTGTTCGGGCTTCTCGTGGAACCAGTAGAGGTAAAGCCGGCCGTCTTTCTCGAGGTAGCCGAGACCCCGGGGCGGAGGAGGTACGGGCGGGGGCTTAGCCGGGACCTCCAAGAGCCGCGGAGCGGTCTCGAGGTGGTCGGAGATAACCTGCGTGACGGCAACGCGGTAAGGCTTATAACGCTTCTCGAGCCTTCCGGTGCCTTTAAACGAGAAGAGCTCTTTAGGTACGAGCCGGCCGTTTTTTACCGGGTAGACGCGGTAGAGCACGCCGTCCTTACCTATCAGCAGCAGGGCGTCGGGCAGCTCCTTAACCTTAAGCTCGGGCCGGGCTTTAGGTGCCGCGTCCACGCAAACGGTCTTTTTACGGCCCCACGGGTGGCGGACGGTAAAGCAGAGGGGCGAAGGGCTCTCTTTTACCCAGTAGCCGTTTAGCTTTTGAAAGCCCGGGACCTCGAGCTCTTTACCGTAAACGACGACGAGGCTGCCTATGCGCCGGAAGGTAAAAGAGGGCTCGGGCGGGGGCTTGGGGTCTCCTTTAACGCCGCACGAGAGAAGAAAAAGAAGAAGGAGAAGGACGAAGCTCAACCTATAAAGTCTTTTAAGGCTTCGCAAGCTTTCATAGCCTTTGCGAAGCGCTCGTTTACGACCTCCCAGTTTAGGTTGTTAAAGAAGGCCTCGAGGTAAGGCGGACGCTTGTTTTTGTAGTCAACGTAGTAGGCGTGCTCGTAGGTGTCTATGACTATTAAGGGGATGAGACCGGTAAGGTTGTAGAGGTTGTGTGCGTCGAGGCCGTTAACCACGAGCGAGCCGCTAAAGGGGTCGAGACCTAAAATGGCCCAGCCTCTAAAGGCCATGGCCGCAGCTTTAAGCTCCTGCAGGCAGGCGTCAAACGAGCCGAAGTCCTCCTCTATCTTTTTCTTAAGCTCGGGGGAAGGCTCGCCTTTACCGCCCGAGATAAGGGAGCCGAAGTAAAGCTCGTGAAGGACGACGCCCATGTAGTTAAAGGTCTCTTCTACCTTAAGCTCGCGGTACTCGGAGTAGTTCTGGTTTGCCTTGTCGCGGGGCGCGAAGTTAGGGTCGGCAAGCTTTTCTTGTATCTCGTTAAACTTGGTAACGTAGCCCTTGTAGTGGGCTTCGAAGTGAGGCTCTATCTGCTCGTTGGATATGCCTTTAAGGTTTTGGGGCTTTAGGTGGTCCTTAGGCTGGAGCTTTCTCACTGCACCTACCTCCTTTTGGTTTTAACCCAATTTTAAAACAGGCCGTCCGCCGCCCGCTATGCCCGCGGTCATAAATAAGGAGATAATAGTAATTAACGGAGGTGTTAAGCCGTGGAAAAGAACATGGGAACTTGGGACAGGGTGCTCAGGGTGGTTCTGGCCGTCATATTTCTTTACCTTGCGCTTACGCAGGGCGGCCCGTTCTGGATACTCGCCTTACTGGCGGTGGTCTTTATAGTTACGGCGGCCATAGGGTTCTGCCCGCTTTACAAGGTCTTCGGCATTAAAACGGGTTGAAGGTCTTAGCGGTAGACTACGGGACTAAGCGCGTCGGGCTCGCGGTCGGGGACGAGACGCTAAAGCTCGTCGCGCCCAAAGG
>JAADCR010000041.1 GCA_013154375.1 Aquificota bacterium
AGCTCCCCTCTTTAAAGGGCATGTTCTCCGCGTCCGCCAGCAGGAAGTGGCACTCACCGCACTTTTCCTTAGCCTTCTTGAGCATGCCCTCGGAGAGGTCTATGCCCACCCTCAGGTGGGGATAACTGCCCAGTTTTTTAAGCACCTCGCCCGTTCCCGTCCCCACGTCGAGCCAGTTACCTTCTCTACCCATGGCCTCTATAAGCTCGCGCTGCCAGCGGTGTATAGAGCCCAGCGTGGCAAAGCTTAAGAAAAAGTCGTAAGCCTTCGAGGCTCCCGTAAATATCTGAGCCATCACCTCTTTACCTTTCATAGAGACTTATGTTAAACGACGCCCTACGGGCGTAAAATAACTCCCATGCCCGAGCTAAACGCTTATCAGAAAGAGGCCGTAGAGCGGGCGCTTAGAGCCGACGAGCTGTTTCTCGTACACGGCCCCCCGGGCACGGGTAAAACTACGACGCTCGTAGAGCTTATAAAGCGGGCCGTCGAGAGAGGAGAGCGCGTCCTCGCCACGGCCGACTCTAACGCGGCGGTGGACAACCTGCTCGAGCGGCTCGTACGCGAAGGCGTACCGGCCGTACGGGTGGGCAGCCCCGTCCGCGTTCTGCCGGCGGTACGCGAGCGGACTTTAGACGCTTTGGTCAGCAGAGAGCCCGAGTACGGAGAGCTTAAAAAGCTTTACGACGAGATAGAGAAGATAAAGGCCCGCCAGAGGGCGCTCGTGCCGCCCGAGCCGAGGTTCCGCCGCGGCCTCTCGGACGAAGAGATTCTAAGGCTGGCCCGTCTGGGCCGCTCCGCGCGAGGGCTTAGCTCCTCCACCATATCCCAGATGGCCCGCTGGATAGCTCTGAGAAACGAAGCTAAAAAGCTCTACCAGCAGGCTAAGAAGCTCGAGGAGAAGCTCGTGCGGCGCGTCCTCTCCCGCGCCCCCGTGGTCTGCACCACCAACGCCACCGCCGGCTCGGAGCTGCTCGAGCCCGAGCGGTTCGACCTTACGGTTATAGACGAGGCCACGCAGGCGACCGAGCCCTCGTGCCTTATACCCCTCGTAAAAAGCCCCAAGCTCGTCATGGCGGGCGACCACAAACAGCTCCCGCCTACGGTGTTAAGCGAGAAGGCAAAGCCCCTAAGCTACACGCTCTTTGAGCGGATGCTCGAGCTTTACGGCGAGCCCGTCTACGCTATGCTCCGCCTCCAGTACCGGATGAACGAGCCTATAGTGGAGTTTCCTAACAGAACCTTTTACGGAGGGAAGCTCTTAACGCCTCCCGAGGTGGCCCGCCGCCGTCTGCCCGTAAAGCACCCGCCCGGAGGCCCCTACGCCGACCCGGAAAAGCCGTTAGTTTTTAAAGCCGTTCAAGGGAGGGAGGAGCAGAAAAAGGGCAGCACTTCGTACTACAACGAGGCCGAGGCTACGGAGGCCGTAAAGGCCGTTAAGGAGCTCCTTAAAGCGGGGCTAAAGCCCGAGCAGGTGGGCGTGGTCTCGCCTTACGAAGAGCAGGTTAAGCTCCTCGAGGAGCTTTTAAAAAACGAGGGCGTGGAGGTTAAGACCGTAGACGGCTTTCAGGGCCGCGAGAAGGAGGCCATGGTCGTCTCGTTCGTAAGGGCCAACCCCGAGGGCGAGCTCGGCTTTTTAAAAGACTACCGCAGGCTCAACGTAGCCGTCACGCGGCCCAGAACAAAGCTCGTCCTTCTGGGCCACGAGGAGACGCTGAAACGCGACCCCGTTTACGCCTCTTTAATTAACTTCGTAAAAGAGAAAGGCACTTATATTAAATAAAAACGGAGGTGGGCGTTATGGTCGTAGAAGTTAAGCCCGTCGAGGTAGACGTGGAGAACCTCGTTACGCGCGTGTTTTTAAAGGCCATCGACCTGCTGGGGGGTCTGCAGCGGCTGGCCGAGTACAGAACGCTTACTTGGTTGCCCTCGTTAGCCCGTGCGGCTTTCGTGGTGGTACTGCGCGAGGAGTTTGCTAAAACCGAGGAGGAGATAGCCGAGTACCTCGGTATATCCCGTCAGACGGTAAGAAACATCCTCCGCGCCGACCCCGACTTAGCCATGTACAAAATACAGCACTTTGACGAGCTGACCAAAGAGGAGCGCCGTCAGCTCCGCGTACACACCGCCGGCGGCATAGCTAAGCTCGCGTACAAAAAAGTTAAAGAAGGCGACGAGCCTAAGATATTCCTCGAGTTCTGTACCATGGCCGCCGAAGCGCTCGAGGTGCCTTGGGCTTACCTGCTACTCAAGCGCATAAAAGGCGTACACTTCCCCGTAGAGAAGCCCGACGAGCTTATCGAGCGCGTCAAAGGCCTCGTCATTAAAGGCTTTAAAGCCGAAGAGATACTAAAGGCCATAGACTACCCGGTAAAGAACCCCGCCGAGCTCCTTCACAAGATAAAGCTCTACCTAAAGATGATGGGAGCAGAGTAAGCGGCCCGTGCGCCTGCTGCTTCTCCTCTTCCTTTATCTGACGGCGTTGCTTCTGTGGGGCTACCGTCTTTTAGAGCTAAAGGGCCTCACGCTAAGCGCCGAGCCTTTTTACCGGAGCGGCGAGCTCTACCTTAAAAACTTCCGCTTTGCCTTTACCTTCCGCGACAAGCTCCTCTTTGCGGAGCTGAGCCGCCTTACGCTTCTACCTTACCCTCAGCTCGAGCACGGCGTCCTCGCCGTCCTCTCTTTAGCGCCTAAAAAGCCCTCTAAAAAAAAACGCTCCTTAAGCGCGTACCCTACTACGACCTACCCGTAAAGCTCGGAGCGCGGGAGGTTGCGCTCCTTTTAGGCCGGCTGAACGCCCCCGAGCTGGTTTACCTAAAGAGCCTTTTCTACGACCGAGGGAGCGCTTCGGCCCGGCTGCTCTACCCTAAAGCCTCTCTGGCGCTCAGCCTCGAGCTTGAGGGCAACGAGCGGCTGCTAAAGGTAAAAAACCTCCTCCTCGAGCACCCGCGCGTAAGCCTGACGGCTTCCGGCTCCGTAAAGGAAGGGAAGAGAGGCACGCTCAAGCTGCACGCCTTCTTAAAACCCCTAAAGGCCGGCCCGTTCGAGAGCGGCGGAGCCACCCTTAACGGCCGGCTCGAGCTCAGCCTCCCCCGCTTTAGCCTCTCGGCCCGCGGGACGCTTAACGAGCTTAAGCTCGGCCGGCAGAGCCTCGGGAGCGCTCCGCTGACTCTAACCGGCTCGGGCCGCCTTTCAGAGAGCCTTACCTTTAAAGCCTTAGCGAGCTCAAACTGGGAGGCCGAAGCGCTCTACCGCTTTCCCGAAAACGAGCTCAGCTTTACGCTTAAAGGGCTGCCGCTCACCGAGCAGGCCCTCGGGCTTAGGGAGCGGCTTAGGCTCCTTCTTAACGCCTCCGGCAGGCTGGAGCTAAAGCGCGGGCTGCTTACCGCCGCCTTCAGTGCGCCCGAGCCCGAGCTGTCGGAGCTAAAGTTTAAGACGCTCGAGGGCCGGCTTAATTACGAGCTTAAGAAGCGCAGGGGCTTGCTCGAGCTTCTGCTCCGCGAGCCCGGCCTTGCCGAGCTTAAGCTAAACCTCTCAAAGAACTTAGAGGGCAGCCTTACGCTAAAAGAGCTGCCGCTTTCTTACCGCGGCGCTTACGCCCTCCTCGACGGGAAGGTAAGCTTTAAAAAAGACGAGCAGCTCTCGGCCCGCGGACGGCTTACGGCCCGCAAGCTCGGCTACCGCGGCCTTACGCTCGGCACGGCACGGGCCGAGCTCTTCGTAGAAGGCCCGAAGCTTCGGGCCTACCTCCGCGCCCCCGGCCTCTACGGTGAGGTTAGAAAAGAGACTCACCTTTACGGCCGGTTTATCCTCTCGGACTTCCGCCTCGGCTACGGCCCGGCCGAGCTTCTCGTAAAACGGGGTTTTTTAAGCTTCCGTAAAGAGGACGGGCTTACCTTCAGCGGTAAACTCGAGAGCTTCCGCGTAACCGCGCCGCAGGCCCGCTTAGAAGGCTCGGCCGAGCTGAAGGGCCGGCCCGACGAGCTTAAAGCCTCGGCCGAAGTGGACCTCTTCGTCCGCGAGAAGCCCGTAGAGAAGGACCTAAAGCTTACGCTGCTGCTTACTAACGGCGAGCTTAAGCTAAAAGGCGCGTCAGAGAAAACGCGGCTGAGACTTCTCTACGCGCTTGAAAAGCGCGTCGGTAACCTAAAGCTCACCAGAAAAGGGAAGCTCAGTCTAAAGGCCGAGGCCTCACTTAAACAGAACGAGGCACACGGCAGGTTTACGGCCCGTTACGCGCTCGACGGCAAGCCCGCCACCCTAAAAGGCCGCTTCTTCTTAAAAGAAGACCGGCTAAGGCTCACCGTCGACCCGTCCTACTACGAAGGAGCAAAACTCTCTTACGCCTTTAAAGGCTTGTCGGTAGAAGGTAGTAAAGACGCCCTTACGGGCGTGTTTAAAGGACTAAAGGTAGAGCTCCTAAAGAAGGAGTTTCTAACGGTTAAAGAGAGCCGCTTTTACGCCAGAGGAAGCAGCTTCCGTCTCGAGCCGCTCCGCTTTAGCGGCGTAGCCGAGGGGAGCGTTACGCTTAGAAAAGAGCAGGAGCTCGAGCTTAAGGCCGAAGGCGTGCTCAGGCTCGACCGCCTCTCGAGGCACGTCGGCTCGCTTATAAAGCACAACCTAAAGGGCGTCGTAAACTTTATATTTACGAGCCGGGGAGGAGAGTTTAAGCTCACCTTCCGGACGCCCGAGGCTATAAAGGTCTTCTCGGACTTCTTCTACGAGCCTTTCACCGTGGGCGTGAGCGGAGAGGTGAGACCCGACGCGGTTCTTATGGGCTTCTCCATGTGGTTTAAAAAAGGCTACGGGACGGCCTTCGTCCTTTCTAACGACTACCGTAACTTCAGCCTCTCGTACGAGCTTAAAGGCGTACCCCTTAGGCTCGTCGACGGGGTAAGGGCACGGCTGCTAAGCTCGGCCAACGGCCGTCTGGAGGTTAAAGAGCTTAAGCGGCTCTACTTAACCGGCTCGGCCGTGGTAGACGGGTTCGTTAAGCTCGAGAAGACGGAGAAAAAGGCGGCGGGAGAGAAGAAGAAGCTGCCCGTCGAGTTTTACCTCGACTACCGCTTTAAGACGGCGAAGGGGATAGAGGTGAGGCTGCCCGAAGGACGCGTCCTCAGCTCGCTCGAGGGGCGGGCGTGGGGCCGTCTGGAGGAGCTTAACTACCGCGTTAAGGCCTTCTTAAGGTCGGGTAAGCTCAGGTACTTCGGCCGGGAGTTCTACCTAAAAAGCAGCGTTATAGAGCTGGTAAAAGAGGGCGAGCACGAGGAGATGAGACTCGACCTGACGCTTAACGCCGACCTCGAGGGCTACAAGCTCTTTTTAAAGATTTACGGGAGCGCCGACGACCCGCGCGTTTACTACTTCTCCGAGCCGCCGCTTAGCAAAGAGGAGATACTCATGGCGCTTATAGGCGGCGGGACGGAAGAGAGCTTCCTGCCGGTGGCCGAGGCCCTCTCGAAGGAGTTTAAGACGGTGGGCCGCGTTAAAGGCTTTTTAGAGCGGCTGTTCGACGTTCAGATAACGCTCGGTTTTATCACCTCGCCCACCGGCGAGGTGGGTACCGTCGCCCGCCTTAAAAAGAAGATAGGTAAGTACCTCTCGCTCGTGTACCAGACCTCGTCTATAAAAGAGAGGAGGAGTAACTACTACGGCGGCGAAGCCGTCCCACCGGCGGACCTCGAGCTCGTGTTCCAGTTTAACGTTTACTCGGACCAGTCGCGCGAGTATAAATTCAGATACACGCGGGAGTTCGACTTTTAAGCTATGAGTGAGAGGAGTGACCTAAAGAGCTTCGTCGAGTCGCTGCTGGCGCGCGACGGGCTTAAGCTTAAAAGGTCCGTGGGCGTAGGGTTATTTCTGTACAACCGTCTCGCCGGCGAGCTACCCTCTTCTTTAGCCGAGAGTCTGCGCGAGCTCGACCGCTACCCGTTTGAGAAGAAAAAAGCCGTCCTTAAAGAGCTGTTAAAGCTTCTAAAGGGACACGAGGGCGAGCCGCTGCCCCCGCCTAAACCCCTAAAGGCTTTCCTAAAGCCCGTCTCCGACACGCCGCTTAGCACCACCGAGAAGAAGACGCTGAAAGCCTTAGGCCTTAATACCCTTCTGGACGCGCTCTTTTACTTCCCCGTCCGCTACGAGGACCGGCGCATCGTGCCCGTCAAGCGCGCCCGGCCGGGCGAGAAGGTGGCCCTGCTGCTCCGCGTGAAAGAGGTCAGAAAGCTTAACGAAGGGCCTTACACGGTGGAGGTCGTGGCGTACGACGAGACGGGCACCGTCTCGCTGAAGTTTAAGTACAGAAACGCCGACTTTGCTTGGAAGGCCTTCCGTAAAGGCAGCACCTTCGTCGCCTACGGGAAGCTAAAGAGCTTTAAAGGCGAGAAGTACATGGTCCACCCCGAGATTAGGCGGACCACCTCCGAGGAGGTGGGCAGGATACTGCCCGTCTACTACGCGCGGAAAAAAGGCGAGCTGGAGGAGATATCCTCCGAAGCGGTAAAGAGGCGCGTCCGTAAAACGCTCCAGAAGCTGAGCAGCCTTCTGGCTAAGTACCTGCCCGAGTACCTCCCTCCGTTTATAAAAGAGAGGCGCGGCTTTCCGCACGTAGCGCACGCCGTAGCCGAGCTTCACGACCCTAAAGTAACGCCCGTGGAGAAGCTAAACCAGAGGCACAACCCCTACCACCGGCGGGCCATATACGACGAGCTGTTCGTCTTCCAGCTTGCCATGCTGCTTAAGCGTAAAAGCCTTAAAGAGCTAAAAGCGCCCAAGATAGAGGCCGAGCTCGGTGACGAGGTACTGGAACGCCTGCCTTTCGAGCTTACGGCCGCCCAGAAGCGGGTGCTCGGAGAGGTACTTGCCGACATGCGTAAAGAGGAGCCCATGAACCGGCTCCTGCAGGGCGACGTGGGCAGCGGTAAGACGGTGGTGGCCATGCTGGCCGCCCTCGCGAGCGCAAAAAGCGGCTACCAGACGGCCGTTATGGTCCCTACCGAGATACTGGCCCACCAGCACTTTAAGAAGTTCTCTTCTTTTTTAGAGCCCTTCGGCGTGCGCGTGGTGCTGCTTACCGGCAGCCTTACGCCTTCTCAGAAGGCCCGCGTAAGGGAGCTCGTTAAAAAAGGTCTGGCGGACGTCGTGGTGGGCACGCACGCACTTATACAGGACAAGGTGGAGTTTAACAGGCTCGGGCTCGTGGTTATAGACGAACAGCACCGCTTCGGCGTGCTGCAGCGCAAAGAGCTTATAAAGAAGGGCAAAGGGCTCCACCCGCACTGTCTGGTCATGAGTGCCACGCCCATACCGCGTACGCTCGCCCTCTCGGTTTACGGCGACCTTGACCTATCGGTCATAGACGAGCTTCCGCCCGGCCGTAAGCCCGTAAAGACGCTTCTAATGTTTGAGAGCGAGCGCGAGAAGCTCTACGAGCTCGTAAGTAAAGAGCTCGAGAAGGGTAACAAGGCCTACGTGGTCTACCCGCTGGTGGAAGAGAGCGAGAAGCTCGAGCTTAAGGCCGCTACGGAGGAGGTTAAAAGGTGGCAGGAGCGCTTTCCCGACAGAAAGGTGCTCCTGCTTCACGGCCGCATGCCCGAGAAGGAGAAGGTAAAGGTTATGGAGGAGTTTAAAAAGGACGGCCAGATTCTCGTCTCGACGACGGTGATAGAAGTTGGCGTGGACGTGCCCGAGGCGACGGTTATGGTTATAGAGGACGCGCACCGCTTCGGTCTGTCGCAGCTGCACCAGCTGCGCGGCCGCGTGGGCCGCTCGGACCGCGAGGCTTACTGCGTGGTCGTGGTACCCGACGAGATAAAAAACGATAAAGACGGCCCGCTCGAGCGTCTTAGGGTCTTCGTCTCCACGAGTGACGGGTTCAAGATAGCCGAAGAAGACCTTAAGCTCCGCGGCCCGGGCGAGCTGCTGGGCGTCTCTCAGTCGGGCTTTTTAGGCTTCCACCTGGCCGACCTCGGCCGCTCGTACGACCGCTCGCTTTTAGAGCTGGCACGCGAAGACGCGGAGGAGCTGCTTAAAAACCACCGACTCTCGGAGTTTCCGGACCTTGCGGAGCTCGTGCGGCACCGCTACGGCGAGAAGCTCGAGCTGGGCCTTATAGCTTAAGCTCGACGCGCACGCCCGCGCTCATGAGCCGCTTAATCTCCTTAACCGCCTCGGACAGGCTCAGCACCTTCCCGCCGAAACCCTTAGCGAACATCCGCGCCGTCTCCCTGTCGGCAAAGGCAAAGGCGGACGGGCTGCAGCAGGGAGCCACTTTAGCCCCCACCACGTACCAGCCGTCTAACGCGTTTACCGGATTGGAGGTTATAAAGTCTTTCGTAAGCACCGCCTCGGGCTCCTCCTCCAGCCGGTCGAAGGCCATAAGACCGCAGTGCGGACAGCAGGTCTGGAGCTTTTTACCCGAGCGGAGGAAAAAAATAAAGTTCTGTCTCCCGTCCACGTCCTTGTGACAGATAAAGCACTCCTTAGGCGGCGCGTCGTTCTCTTTTAGCTTAACCGTCCCGTGCTTTCTCTCGATAAGCCCCTCGCGCTCGAGCTCCTTTATGTCGCGGTAAATCGTCATTAACGAGACGCCGAAGGTGGCCGCCAGCTCCTTAGGCGTCTTCTCTCCCTCTTCTTTTAAAAGCTCCAGAATGCGCTCGCGCCTGCTTCTGTCTTTCATTTCTTTTTAATTTAGACGTTGGTGTCTATGAGAAACAGAGGCTGGCCGTACTCGACCGTCTCGCCGTTCTCGACGAGAATCTTCTCCACCCTGCCCCTCACGTCGCTCTCTATCTCGTTCATAACCTTAAGCGCCTCTATTATGCAGAGCACCTGACCGGGCGAGACGACGTCGCCCACCTCCACGAACGGCGGAGCCCCGGGAGCGGGCGAGCGGTAAAAGGTGCCCACGAGCGGGCTCTTTATAACGTGGTACCGCTTGTCCTCCTGCTCCACGTCCTCGGCCGGCGGCAGTATCTCTATGTGCTTAAACTCCTGCTCCTTCTTCTCCTCTTTAGGCTCCTCGGGCGCCGCCGACGGCTCGTGCGTCTCTATCTTTAACTTAAACTCCCCCTGCTCTATGCTTAAGCTCTTTATGTTCGAGTGCTTTACTAAGTTAATAAGCTCCTTTATAAACTCCTTGTCCATCACTTAACCCTTTCCACGTAGGAGCCCGTACGCGTGTCGACTTTAACCACGTCGCCCTCTTTGACGAAAAAGGGCACCTGTATGACCGCCCCCGTCTCGAGCTTCGCCGGTTTGGTCCCTCCGGCCTGCGTGTCGCCTTTAAAGGCCGGCTCGGTCTCCACCACCTTAAGCTCCACGTGCTTGGGCAGCTCTATCCCCACCGGCTGGCCCTTGTAGAGGAACACGATAACCTCCATACCCTCTTTTAAGAACTTCGACTCGTTCTCGAGCTTGTCGGCCGGTACGCCGAGCATGTCGTAGGTCTGGGTGTTCATAAAGTAGTAGCTCTCGCCGTCGGCGTAAGAGTAAGTGGCGTAGACCTGCTCGAAGTCGGCCAACGGGATGCGGTCCGAGGCCTTAAAGGTTATCTCCGTAACGTTCCCGGTGAGCATGTTCTTAGCCTTTACGCGGACGAACGCCTGTCCTTTACCCGGCTTTACGTGCTCGTAGTCGAGCACGCGGTAAGGCTCCCCCCGGTACTCTATAAACATGTCCTTCTGGATGCGGTTAATGTCTACGTCCGCCATGGCTTTTATTTTAGCCTATTCGTGTTCCTCTTTCTCTTCGGCGGGCTTCTCGAGCTGAACGGCTTTAACGCCCACGCCGTACTGATAGACGAGTATGCCGCCCAGCCTCCCTTGAAGGCTCATAAATATGGCGCCCAGAACGCCCAGCGTTAAGAAGAGCACCCGAAGGGTCTTAGACTCTTTTACCTTTAAGTAGAGCCTAAAGACCGCTAACGCGGTAAAGTAGACGAGTAAGATAGTCCCGAGCGTCTCGTGAAACTCGAGAACGCGGTAAGCCGGCGTCCCTTCCACGGCGTCTTCCACGAGCTCCTCGGCCGCCCTACCCGTAAACCAAGCCAGCCACGTAAAGGCCACGCCCGTTAAAAAGGCGTAAAAGCCCGCGTGCTCGAGCTCTTTCTTGTTAAAGGCGTGGGCCAGAATCTCGAACACGACGCCCGCTATAGTAAGCGCTATGGCAAAGTGTACCACGGGCGGGTGCAGCTCGGCCACGGCACTACCTCCTCTCTAAAAGCGCGACCGCCACCGAGTAGTCTCGCTCGTGCGAGAGCGAGACCACGAGCCTGTAAGGCTCTAAAGCCTTAAGGGCCTCGGGACGACGGATGTTGACGCGGGCGGGCCTGCCCCGCTCGCCGAGCACCTCGACCTCCTTAAGTCTTAAGAGTATGCCGCAGCACTGGTAGACGGCCTTAAGGACGGCCTCTTTACAGGCCCAGCGGGCCGCCAGACACGGGACGCGGTCGCGCGTGGAGAAGCAGTACTCTAGCTCCCTCTCGGTGTAGACGCGGCGGAGGAAGCGCTCCCCGAAGCGCTCGAGAGCGCCCCCTATCCGCTCGTTTTTAACCAAGTCCACGCCTATCACGACGCGCCGGGCTGGTTACCCTGCGGCGACTTGTACGGGACGGGTATGTACTGGACCGAGGGCGGCTGCGTGGAAGAGGGCTGCTCGTAGAGCTCCATAAGCTCGTAGACCTCTTTAGGTACGTCCGTGCTTATGGGCAGCCCGAGGCTCTTAAGGTACTCCACCGTAAGCGGGTAGTCGTGCGTAAACTTACCCGTCGCCAGCTCCTCGGCAATCTTTTTAGCCTGCTCCTCGCTCATGCCTTTCTTCTTAAGCAGGTCCTCCACGTAACTGACCATCTGCCTTAGGGCCTTCTCCGACACGTCGGCCAGTATGATGGTCTGGTCTTCCATGTCCTTGTAGTCTTTCTTCTCGGGCACCTTAAGTATGGAGGCGGCGGGCAGGTTCCCTATCTGCGGGTCTACGGGGCCGAGCACCGCGTTCTCGTCCATAATTATCTCGTCCGCGGCAAGGGCTATGAGCGTACCGCCGCTCATGGCGTAGTGCGGGACGATAACCCTAACGGGTGCCTTGTGCTTAACCAGCGCGTTGGCTATCTGCGTGGCCGCCAGCGCAAGACCGCCGGGCGTGTGGATGATAAAGTCTATGGGCATGTCCGGCGGCGTCATCCTTATAGCCCTTAAGACGCGCTCGCTGTCTTCTATGGTGATAAACCGGAATATCGGTATCCCGAACAGCCCTATCTGCTCTTGGCGGTGAATCATGGTTATGACTCGGCTCTTTCTCTTCTTCTCAAGCTTCCGTATAATCTCCTCGCGGGCCTTGATGAGGGCCATCCGCTTGTACCAAGGCGAGAAGATGATAATGACGAAGAGTAGAAACCACAACAGGCTAAAAAGGTACGAGATAGGGTCGTAGTAGACGGGCATGACGCGCACCTCCCTTCTTGCCTGCTAATTATACCTCACGGTAGCGCGGCTCGCCCTCCATCCTTAAGTAAGGGTCCTTGTAGCGGCCGTAAACGCTCTGGAGCGTCCCTACCAGAAGCGCGAAGCTGAGCATAGAGCTGCCGCCTAAGCTTACGAACGGCAGCGGTATGCCCACCACCGGGAAGAGGCCCATCGTCATAAGCGTGTTCACCGTAAACTGAAACAGCACCAGCCCCAGAACGCCCGCCACCAACACCTTCTCGCTCAAGCGGCGGAACTTACGGTAGTAAAAGACGAGCCGCAGCGCAAAGAGGAAAAACAGCACGCTCAGGCTGAAGCTCCCTATAAACCCCAGCTCCTCGGCTATAACGGCGAAGATAAAGTCCGTGTGCTTCTCCGGCAGAAACATAAGGTGGGTCTGCGTCCCTTCTAAAAAGCCCTTGCCCCACAGACCACCAGAGCCTACGGCTATCTTAGACTGGATAAGCTGGTAGCCGCTCCCGTAGTAGTCGCTGTACGGGTCGAGCACCGCCAGAATCCTCTTCTTCTGATACTCTTTAAGACCGTAGCTCCAGACCAGAGGGCTCAGTGCGGCCGCCAGAAGAGCGGCTAAGATAAAGTACCTAAGCCGTACGCCGCGCGCCAGCAGCATAAAAGTTAGCGGGACGAAGTAAGCCACCGTCGTACCGAGGTCGGGCTGCTTAAGCGTAAGCGCCGCGGGCATGGCGTAAAGCAGGAAAAGCAGAAAAGCGTTCCGGTCTTTTATACCCTTTACCGCCGGCAGCACGTGGGCCGTAACGAGAACGAGCGAGAACTTCATAAACTCCGACGGCTGAAGGTTAACAAAGCCCAGCCCCAACCACCGCTTAGCGCCGTAGACCTCTTTCCCGTAAAGGAGCACGAGCATAAGCAGAAAGAGGTTAAACAGGTACAGGTAGAGGGAGAGGTCGAGCAGGTTCTCGAACTTCTCGCGGCTAAGAAGCAGTATAACCACCCAGCTCAAGGCCGCGTAGACGAGCTGCTTGTAAAACAGGGCCGAGGGACCTCCCGCGTAGGTGGCGCTGTAAACGGCCGCGAGGCCGAAAAGCTGTATCCCGAGCAGCACCAGCAGGAGAAAGTAGTCGAGGTTATACAGAGCCCCCGGAAATCGCATTCACCACCCTCACCTCGTCGCCCTCGCGCAGAAGCTCGTCCTCGGACACCACCTCGCCGTTCTTTATAACCAGCGCCGAGAGGGGCGACAGGCCCAGCCGCTTGAGAAGCTCCTTAGCCTTTATCTCCTTTACCGGAAGCTCTATCTCCTTACCGCGGTAAACGACCTTTAGAGCCATAACTATATAAGATAGGTTAGAGGAGGTGGAGATGAGTCTCACCCCCCTCGAAGAAGCGCTTAAGCTCGTTCTCGAGCAGGCCCGCCCTTTGGGCACCGAGCGCGTCTTTCTGCACGAGGCCGTCACGCGCGTTCTGGCCCAAGACGTCTACGCCGACGAGGACAAGCCGCCCTTCGACAACGCGGCCATGGACGGCTACGCCCTCCGCTCCGAGGACGCCGTTAAGCCCGGCGCCCGGCTCCGCGTTACCGGCGAGGTGCCCGCCGGGACGCGGGAGCTGCCTAAGGTAGAGAGAGGCACCGCCGTTAAGATATTCACCGGCGCTCCCCTCCCGCCCGGCGCGGACGCCGTGGTGCCCGTAGAGTTTACGCGGCGCGAAGGCCCCTTCGTCGTGCTCGAGAGGCCCGTCCGTCCGGGCGAGAACGTCCGGCGGCGGGGCGAGGACGCTAAAAAAGGCGAGCTCTTGCTAAAGAAGGGCACGCTCTTAAGAGGCTACGAGATAGGCCTGCTGGCCTCGGTTAACGCCGCCGTCGTTACGGTATACCGCCGCCCTACCGTAGGCATCCTCTCGACCGGCGACGAGATAATAGACCTCTGCCAAGAGAAAACCGAGCCCTCGCAGATAAGAAGCGCCAACAACTACATGCTCTACGGCCTTACGCTCCAAGCCGGGGGAGAGCCTAAAAACTTAGGCCTCGTCTCCGACGAGCCGGAGGCGCTCGAGCGCGCCCTCGAGCAGGCCCGGAGGTTCGACGTCTTTATAACCACCGGCGGCGTCTCCATGGGCGAGAAGGACTTAGTTAAAGAGCTCGTTAAAAAGCTCGGCGTTAAGGTGCTCTTTCACAAGCTCAGGATAAAGCCCGCCAAGCCCGTCCTTTTCGGCGTCTACGACGACGGGCGTCTCTTTTTCGGCCTGCCGGGTAACCCCGTCTCGAGCGCCGTAGCGTTCGACCTTCTCGTCTACCCGGCCATAAGAGCCCTTCAAGGCGAGAAGAGGGTAAAGACCGCCCTCCGGGCGGTACTTAAAAAACCCTTTAAGAGAAAAAAGGCAGAGAGGAGGGAGTTCGCCCGATGCCGCCTCAGCTACGAAGACGGGAAGCTCTACTGCGAGCCGTTAGAGAAGCAAGAGAGCCACATGCTTACGGGCCTTACGCAGGCCGACGCGTACCTCGTCGTGCCCGAAGGCGTTAACGAGCTTGCGCCCGGCCAAGAGGTGGAGGTGCTCCTATTAGCCCCGCAATAAGAAAAGCCGTTCTTTTTACGGGCCTTACGGGCTCGCTCGCCGCGCTCCTCGCCTACGACGGGCCCGAGGGTAAAGGGCTGGCGGTGCTGCTGCTCGCGGCGGGCCTCTGGCTCTCGGAGGCCCTCCCGCCGCCCGTAACGGCCCTAATCGTCCCGCTCTTAAGCGTGGCTTTAGGCGTCTTTAGCGTAAAAGAGGCCTTCGCCCCCTTCGCCCACCCGCTTATCTTCCTCTTTTTAGGCAGCTTTGCGCTGGCCGCCGCCCTCTCGGCCCGCGGGCTGGACGCGGCGGTGGCGCGTCTGCTTACGGCCCTCTCGGGCGGGCGGTTCTTAAGGGCGGCTTTCCTGCTTATGCTCTCGGCTTTCCTGCTGTCTATGTGGATGAGTAACACCTCCACCACGGCCGTTTTAGTACCCTTGGCGCTCGGTCTCACCGCGGGCCTAAACGACCGCAGGGCCGAGACCTTTTTACTTTTAGGCGTAGCCTACGGTGCGAGCGTGGGCGGCACGGCCACGCTCGTAGGCAGCCCGCCTAACGGCATAGCCGCCGAGCTTTTAGGCCTCAGCTTTACCGACTGGCTCGTGAGGGTCTTTCCCCTCTCGGCGGTACTGTTTGCGCTGCTATTTTTAGTGCTCTACGCGCTCTTCAGGCCGCCTAAGGACGCCTGCGTCGCCTTCCCGGAAGAGGAGGGCTTTACTTGGACGCGTGAGCGCCTCGGCGTACTTTTGGTCTTCGTACTTACCGCCTCGGCGTGGATGGCGGGCAAACCCCTCTCGCGTCTGCTGGGTATAGATAAAGGGTTTGACGCGTGGGTGGCGGTGCTGGCGCTCGTAGCCCTCTTTAGCTTGAGGCTCTTAAGCTGGGAGGAGTTTAAGGAGGGCGTCTCGTGGGGGACGCTGCTGCTTTTCGGCGGCGGGCTTGCGCTCAGCGAGGTTATGAAAAAGACGGGAGCGGGCGAGCTGGTGGCCTCGCTGCTCTCTAAGGCCGTAAACGAGCTGGGGCTGCTGTTTGCCCTGCCGGCGGTGGTGCTTACGGTGGTCTTTCTTACCGAGACGATGAGTAACACCGCCGCCACGGCTCTGCTGGCTCCCATACTGCTGGTAACGGCTCAGAAGATGGGCCTCGAGCCGGAGAAGCTCGTTCTGCCCGCTGCCGTAGCCGCCTCGTGCGCGTTTATGCTCCCCGTGGCCACGCCCCCCAACGCCGTCGTGTACGCGACGGGAAAAGTTAAGCAGAGCAGCATGGTAAAAGCGGGTCTCGTGCTTAACCTCCTGTTTGCGCTCGTGATATCTTTTTACTTTCTGCTGAGGGGGTGAGCCATGGGTCTTAAAGAGCGGCTTATCCGAAAAGAGCGGTTCGTCTGGGAGCTGCCCGTAGGCAGCGTAGAAGGCCAGAAGGTGCCCGCGGTGTTTTACCTTAGCGAGGAGCTGTTTGAGGGTTTAGAAGAAGAGGCGGTCCGTCAGGCGGCCAACGCGGCCACGCTCCCGGGCGTTACCAAAGCTATTTACGTTATGCCCGACGTACACGTCGGCTACGGCTTTCCCGTCGGCGGCGTTATGGCCACGGACGCAGAAGGAGAAGGCGTCGTAAGCCCCGGGGCTATAGGCTACGACATAAACTGCGGCGTCCGTCTAATAGCTACGAACCTCCGCGCGTACGAGATTGCGCCTAAAGTAGAGGGTATTATGCAGGCCGTCTTTAAAGAGGTGCCCGCGGGCGTGGGCTCGACCGGCAGCATAAAGCTCCCGCGCTCGCGGATGAAGGAGGTCCTTATTAAAGGTGCCGCTTGGGCCGTAGAAGAGGGCTTCGGCCGTCCGGAGGACCTTACGCACGTAGAGAGCTACGGCTCGCTCCCCAACGCGGACCCCGACGCGGTCTCGCGCGAGGCCTACGAGCGCGGCTCGGACGAGCTGGGTACGGTGGGCAGCGGGAACCACTTCGTCGAGCTTCAGGCCGTGGAAGAGGTCTACGACGAGGAGGCGGCCCGGGCTTTCGGGATAGAGAAACAGCAGGTGCTCATTATGGTCCACTCGGGCTCGAGGGGCTTAGGACACCAAGTCTGTACCGACTACCTTAAGCTCGTGCTAAAAAGCGCGCCCAAGTACGGGATAAGGCTGCCCGACCCGCAGCTCGCCTGCGTACCCTTTAACTCCGAAGAGGGACGGCGTTACTTCCGGGCCATGAACGCCGCGGCCAACTACGCCTTTGCCAACCGTCAGATACTCGGCTACAAAGCCGCACAAGCCGTCGCGAAGCACTTAGGTCTTTCTTTAGAAGAGCTCGGCTACCGCGTAATTTACGACCACGCGCACAACATAGGCAAGCTCGAGAAGTACCGCGTAAACGGTAAAGAGAAGACGCTCCTTGTCCACCGCAAGGGGGCCACGCGCGCCTTCCCGCCCGGCCACCCGGAGCTGCCGCCCGACTACCGCCGCGTAGGCCAGCCCGTAATAATACCGGGCGACATGGGGCGGGCCAGCTACCTGCTCGTCGGCCGGCCCGGAGCTGTAGAGCGCTCGTTCGGGACGGCCTGCCACGGGGCGGGCAGGGTCATGTCGCGCCGTCAGGCCAAGCGCTACGCCCGCGAGGTGGGCCCGGAGAAGATTCTTAAAGACCTCGTGGTGGTGGCCCGCGGGAGGTCTACGGTGCTCGAGGAGATTCCTCAGGCTTACAAGGACGTCTCGGAGGTGGTCCGCGTTATAGAGGAGCTGGGCATAGCTAAAGCGGTAGCCCGTCTAAGACCCCTCGGGACCCTTAAGGGGTGAGAAGGCGCCGTAAAGCTCGACGCGGTTACGGCCCATCCGCTTGGCCCGGTAGAGCGCCTCGTCGGCCTCTTTAAAAAGCTCGTCGAGCGTAACGCCCTCGCGGTACGAGCTTACGCCCCCGCTTACCGTCATCTTAAGCCGGCCGCCGCCCGGCAGCTCGAGCCACGAGCGCTCCACGAGCTTACGCAGCTTCTCGGCCACCCTGTAGGCCTCCTCGGGCCCGGTTTTGGGCAGCAGCAGGACGAACTCCTCGCCGCCCCAGCGGGCTACCACGTCGGCGGCCCGTACGTTACTCTTAAGCAGCTGGGCTACGTGCTTAAGCGCCAAGTCGCCCACGTCGTGGCCGTAAGTGTCGTTAATCTTTTTAAAGTGGTCTATGTCAAAGATAACGACGCTAAACGGCTCGCCGTAACGCTGTGCCTTACTCAGCTCTTTACGAGCAAGCTCTAAAAACATCCGGCGGTTGTACAGACCCGTAAGCGGGTCCGTAAGCGCCAGCGACTCGTAGAGACTCTTCTCGCGCTCCGTCTTAGCTATAAGCTGCGAGAGGTTCTCCACCATCTTAAGAATCGCCAGCTTCAGCTCAAAAAGCTCGTCCTTTCTCTTAGACGTCTCTATGCTCTTTCTGAGCTCCTCTATCCGGTCGAACTTCCCCTCCCCGAACTCCGCGGCGAGCTTCTTAAGCTGCGCCACCTCCTTTATCACCTCTTTTAAGAAGCGGACCGAGACGACGAGGTTGACCACGGGCACGAGCGCCACTAAAAACAGGTAGCCCACCAGCAGCGCCAGCTCGTAACGGACTTCCTTAATAAGGTAAACGTCGCCCACCTGCCTGCCTTCCACCTTAAGCGGGAAGTGAAACACGAAGACGGGCCTTATAAGGCTACCCGTAAGCCCGTAGCGCTCCACGCCCGCCACCACGGGCAGTAAAGAAGGGTCCGCGTCTCCCTCGACCTTTATCTTCCCCTTCTCGTAAATTACGACGAGCATCTTCATGGACCGCTCGCGCTTAACGTGCTCGAAAACGCGCTTCTCGCGCTCAAGTGGGTCTATAGGCAGCGGCTCCTCTACGAGCCTTCTCGTCTCGCGGACGGACCGCTCGAGCTCTTCAAAGCTCTTAGGGAGCTCCTTCTGCGTGCGGTGGGTAACGTAAAAAAGCGCCAGAAGTAGGTAAGCGCTTACGAGTGCCGTAAACGCAACGGCCACGTAAAGGGCGAGGCGCGTTTTAAGGCTCACGCTCTTTAAGTATGATACTGTATCTATGTACTTAGTATTCGGAGGGAGCTTCGACCCCGTCCACTTCGGCCACGTTTTACTGGCCCGCGACGCGCTCGAGCGGCTAAAGGCCGAGAAGGTGCTTTTTATACCCGCCTACAAGGCTCCTCTAAAAGAGGGCCACGCCGCCCCGCCCGAAGACCGCCTGAGGATGCTCCGCTTAGCGGTAGAAGGAGAAGACCGCTTCGCGGTAGAAGATTACGAGGTAAAAAAGGGCGGCACCTCGTACACCGTCGACACGCTTAAGTACCTGCGTAACAAGTACGGAAAGGAGCTTTACCTGCTTCTGGGAGCGGACGCTTTTTTAAACTTCCACCGCTGGAGGGAGCCCGAGGAGGTGGCCCGTCTGGCCCGTCTGGTGGTGGCTGACCGGGAGGGTAAGCTCGCCGAGGCGGAGCGCTACCTTACGGAGCGGTTTCCGCACCTAAAGGAGCGCGTTCTGTTTTTAAAGACGCGGCGCTTCGACGTCTCGTCGACGGAGATAAGGAAGCGGATTAAAGAAGGCAGAAGCGTTTACGGCATGCTGCCCGAGGCGGTGGAGCGCTACGTGCTGCGGAAGGGTCTCTACCGGGCCTAAATTTATTACCCATGGTAAAGCGGAGGAAGAGCCGACAGATAACCGTCGGCGGGCTTAAGATAGGCGGCGGCGCGCCCGTAGTGGTCCAGTCCATGACCTCCACCAAGACGCACCGCGTGGAAGAGACGCTCGAGCAGATAAAGAGGCTTCACGCGGCCGGCTGCGAGCTCGTGCGCGTGGCCGTGCCGCACAGAGAAGACGCGCGGGCCATCCGAGACCTCGTGAAGGAGAGCCCGGTGCCCATAGTGGCGGACATACACTTTGCCCCGTCGCTGGCGTTTGAGGCCATGGAGGCGGGCGCGCACGGGATAAGGATAAACCCGGGCAACATAGGTAAGGAGGAGCTCGTTAAAGAGATTGTAGAGGAGGCTAAAAGGAGGGGCGTGGCTTTAAGGATAGGGGTTAACTCGGGCTCGCTCGAGAAGGACCTGCTGGAGAAGTACGGCCACCCGACGGCCGAGGCTCTTGCCGAGAGCGCGCTCCGTTGGAGCGAGAAGCTCGAGGACTGGGGGTTTCTAAACTTTAAGGTCTCTATAAAGGGCTCGGACGTGCTTCAGAACTACGAGGCTAACCGGAGGTTTGCCGCCCGCTCGGAGGCTCCGCTGCACGTAGGGATAACCGAGGCGGGGATGGGGCTTAAGGGAGCGGTTAAGTCGGCCGTGGGCATAGGTCTGCTGCTTTTTGAGGGTATAGGCGACACGGTGCGCGTCTCGCTTACGGACGACCCGGTAAAGGAGGTAGAGGTAGCCTACGAGATACTAAAGGCGCTCGGGCTTAGGCGGCGCGGCGTAGAGCTTATAGCCTGCCCCACGTGCGGACGGATAGAGGTGGACCTGCCTAAGGTGGTCCGTCAGGTCGAGGAACGGCTTAAAAACTACGACAAGCCCGTTAAGGTGGCGGTTATGGGCTGCGTAGTTAACGCCTTCGGCGAGGCGCGCGAGGCGGACGTGGGTCTGGCCTGCGGGCGGGGGTTCGCGTGGCTGTTTAAAAAGGGCAAGCCCGTCAAAAAGGTGAGCGAGGAGGAGATGGTGGAGGAGCTCTTAAAGGCCATAAACGAGCTTTAAAGCCCGCTAAGAACCTCCGCTATCCTCCTTATCCCTTCCGTGAGCTTGTCTTCCGAGAGGGCGTACGAGAGGCGGAAGAAGCCTTCCGCGCCGAAGGCCGAGCCGGGCACGACGGCTACTTTACCTCTATCTAAAAGGAGCTCGGCAAGCTTAAGGTCGCCGCCGAGCTTCTCGGCGTAGTAGCGCGCGTCGGGAAAGAGGTAAAACGCCCCCGCAGGGGGCGTCAGCTTTATCTTCTCTATCTTAGAAAGCTCTCTTAGCGCAATCTCGCGACGCTTTTTAAACAGCTCGCGGAGCTTCTCGGTAAAGCGTCTCCCTTCGGGGTTTTTAAGGGCTTCTAAGGCGCCGTACTGGGCGAAGGTGGTTACGTTGGAGACGCTCTGGCTGTTTAGGCTCGCTATTACTTCGGCGTAAGGGCGGGGGCAGGCTACCCATCCGACGCGCCAGCCTGTCATGGAGAAGCTCTTAGAAAAAGCGTTGACCGTAAAGGTTATCTCTTTTAGCTCGGGCAGTAAGGAGGCGAAGCTTTTAAAGCTCCCTTCGTAGACGAACTTCTCGTAACACTCGTCCGAGACGACGAAGATGCCGCGCTCGAGACACAGCTCGGCTATCTTTTTAAGCTCGCTCTCGTCGTAGAGGGCTCCGGTAGGGTTGTTGGGGTAGTTAAGCACTAAAAGCTTGGTGCGGGGCGTTATGCGCTTTTTAACCTCCTCGGCTCTAAGACGGAAGCCGTCTTCGGGGTAAGTGGGCACTTCTACGGGACGGCCGCCGAAGAGTCTTACCTGCTCGGGGTAGGTAACCCAGTAAGGAGAAGGGATGAGCACCTCGTCGCCTTCTTCTACTAAGGCCATAAAGGTGAGAAATAGGGCCATCTTGGCACCGGCGCAGACGACCACCTCGGAAGGGTCGTAGTTAAGCCCGTTCTCTACCTCGAGCTTCTCGGCTATGGCTTCCCGGAGCTCGGGCAGGCCCGCGGAGGGGGCGTACTTGGTCTTACCTTCTTTAAGCGCCCTTACGCAGGCCTCTTTTATAAACTCGGGCGTGTCTAGGTCGGGCTCGCCGGCCCCGAAGCCTATAACGTCGACGCCTTTGGCCCTCAGCTCTTTAGCTTTGGCGGTTATAAGGAGCGTAGGAGAGGGCTTTAGCTCCCTTACGCGTGAGGCCAGACCCCGCATGGGATACTCATTTTATAAGGTTTTAACGCTTTAAGAACTTAAAATAACTTCTCTATGAAAACCATTCCCATCGTCGGTCTCGAGTTCTCTAAAGAGGAGAAAGAGGCCTTAACGCGCATCCTCGACAGCAAGCGCATCACCCGCGACGGCTGGACGGAGCGCTTTCACGAGGAGTTTGCCCGGTTTATAGGCGTCCCCTACTGCACCACCGTCTGCTCCGGAA
>JAADCR010000050.1 GCA_013154375.1 Aquificota bacterium
CGTAAGCGTCGTCGGCGTAGCGCGACGCGTCGGCCCAGACGTAAAAGGCCCCTTCGGGCTCTACGGGCACGCGGAAGAGCTTTTTAAGCTCTTGCGTAAGGTAGTCGCGTCGGCGGCGGTAAGTCTCGCGGACGCGCTTAAGGTGCTCGTAGTCAAAAGCCTCAAGCGCCGCGTACTGCCCGGGCGTGGGCGCCGATATAAAGGCGTTCTGAATAATAAGCTCGACCTTCCGCACCAGCCTCTTAGGCAGCACCGCCCAGCCGACCCTGAAGCCGGGCATGCAGAAGAACTTAGAGAAGCCGTTTATAACTATAGCCTCGTCGTAGACGCTTAAAGCCGTCTGCTCGCGCCCTCCGTAAACGAGCCCGTGGTAAACCTCGTCCACCACCAGATAGCAGCCCTTCTGCTCGCACAGCTCCGCCAGCTCCTTAAGCCTCCCGGGCGGGTAGAGCCTCCCCGTCGGGTTCTGGGGCGAGGCCAGAAGCAGAACCTTCCCCTCGCGCCCCTTTAGCTTCTCCGGGCTTAACAGAAAGCCTTCCTCCTCGCCTACGGGCAGGCTCTCGGGCACGGCGTTAAAGAGCCGTGCAAAGTTCGCGTAGCAGGGGTAAGAAGGGTCCTGAAGCAGGAGCTTCTCGCCCGCCTCGAGCAGCACGGCAAAGACCGCAAGCAGGGCGCCCGACGAGCCCGTGGTGACCACCACGCGCTCGGGCTCTACCTTAACGCCGTAGTAGCGCTCGTAGTGCTCGGCTATCTTCTCCCTCAGCTCGGGCAGGCCCGCGGCGGGCGCGTAGCGGTACTTCCCTTCGTCTACCGCCCGCTTAAGCGCCTCGAGCACGCGCGGAGAGGGCGGCAGGTCCGGCTCGCCTATCTCCATGTGGACCACGCCCTCGCGCCCTCGGGCCCGGGCCAGAAGGTCCATAACGATAAAGGGCTTTATCCCGTCTACTCTGCCCATAGAAGATGATGTTAAGACCTTTTTAGAAGCTCCACGACGCTTTTAACCGGCAGGCTCGTCTTACAGCGGGCACAGCGGACCACTTTACTAAGCTCGAGCTCCTCTACGGTGCGCACCACGCGCTTAAGCCCTCCCCGCTCGTTTTTAAGCCAGTAGTGCGTAGCCGTCACCGACTTCTCTACCAGAGAGAAGTTTAAAGACGCCCTCCCGGGCGTGAGCTCCTCTTTAAACCCGCAGTTAGGGCAGACGAGCGTAATCCGCTTACCGGAAAAGAGCTTCTTAATCACGCCTCCCCCTCCTTTTACCTTTTAGTTTACCGCTTCCGCTCTTTTAAAACGTCCTCGTAGGCCCACTTTTTAAGTAAAACGTTAATCTCCTCCTCGGTCAGGCTCGGACGGTCGTACATGCCCTTTGCCGAGCGCTGCCTCTCGGCCTCGTACAGGATAACCGCCGTGGCCACGGAGACGTTAAGACTTCTCACCATCCCGTGCATGGGGATGACCACCTTGTGGTCCGCCAACTCCGCCAGCTCGCCCGAGACGCCCTCCCGCTCGTTACCCACTATAAGGAGCGTGGGCTTCGTGTAGTCGACGGAGCGAAAGTTCACCGACTCGTCCGAGAGCACCGTGGCCACTATCTGGTAGCCTTCTTCTTTAAGATTCTTTACGAGCCCTACGGGCTCGTCTACGTTCTCTATAAGTAACCACTTGTGGGCTCCCTGCGTGACGCCCTCGCTTACTTTCGCCTTAACGCCCTTACCTTTGTGGTAGTAGACGTAAAGCAAGCCCACCGCGTCGGCGGTACGGAGTATGGCCGAGAAGTTGTGCTCGTTTCTAACTTGGTCGACGAGCAGACGGAGGTCCTTCTGACGCCGCTCGAGGACCGAACGGAGGCGCTTCAGCCTCCGCTCGAGAACCAGATACTCCATTAGTATCTTAATTTACATGGGTTACCCGTTTAGAGACCTTCAGGAGTTTCTAAAGGCGCTCGAGAGGAAGCGGCTTCTGGCCCGCGTAAAGGAGCCCTTAAGCGTGGAGCTCGAGATAACGGAGGTTACGGACCGCGTCTGTAAGATGCCCGGCGGCGGTAAGGCGCTGCTGTTCGAGCGGCCTAAGGGCTACTCTATACCCGTGGCCACCAACGTTTACGGCTCGTACGAGCGGATGAAGATGGCGCTTAACGTCGACGACCCGGAGGAGATTGGCTGGAAGCTCTACCGGATACTCCGGCCCGAGGTGCCCCAGAGCTTCTTAGACAAGCTTAAAAAGCTGCCCGAGCTTAAGAAGCTAAACGACGCCATACCTAAGCTCGTGAAAAAGGGTAAAGTGCAGGAGGTCGTGGAGCGCGAGCCCGACCTTCTCTCTCTCCCTATCTTAAAGTGCTGGCCTAAAGACGGCGGGAGGTACATAACCTTCGGTCAGGTGGTCACTAAAGACCCCGAGACGGGCGTCAGGAACGTGGGGCTTTACCGGCTTCAGGTGCTCGGAAAAGACCGTCTCGCGGTCCACTGGCAGATACACAAAGACGGCCACCGCCACTACCTAAAAGCTAAAGAGCTAAAGAAGAAGCTCGAGGTGGCGGTGGTCATAGGCGGCGAGCCGCCGCTGCCCTACGTGGCCTCGGCGCCCTTACCCCCGGAGGTCGACGAGTACCTGTTTGCCGGCCTTATTATGGAGCGTCCCGTGGAGCTGGTAAAGGGCGTTACTATAGACCTCGAGTACCCGGCCAACGCGGAGATAGTTATAGAGGGCGAGGTGGACCCCGAGGAGCCGCTCGTGGACGAAGGGCCTTTCGGCGACCACACGGGCTTCTACACGCCCGTAGAGAAGTACCCGTCTATGAAAGTGAAGGCCATAGTTATGCGGAAGGACCCGGTTTATCTGGCCACGATAGTGGGCAAGCCGCCGCAAGAAGACAAGTACCTCGGCTGGGCCACCGAGAGGATATTTCTTCCGCTCGTAAAGTTTAACCTCCCGGAGGTGGTCGACTACCACCTCCCGGCCGAGGGCTGCTTCCACAACTTCTGCTTCGTGTCTATAAAAAAGCGCTACCCGGGCCACGCTTACAAAGTAGCCAGCGCGCTGCTGGGCATGGGTCTGCTCTCGCTTACCAAGCACGTAGTGGTCTTCGACGAGGAGGTAAACGTACGAGACCTCGGCGAGGTGCTCTGGGCTTGGGGTAACAACGTAGACCCTAAGCGCGACGTTCTTATACTAAAAGGCCCTATAGACGTGCTGGACCACGCTACGGACGAGGTGGGCTTTGGGGGTAAAATGGTGATAGACGCGACGCGTAAGTGGCGGGAAGAGGGCTACAGACGCCAGTGGCCGGAAGTTATCGAGATGGACCCGCAGGTAAAGAAGAAGGTGGACGAGCTGTGGGAGAAGCTGGGGATAGGGTGAGCTACCGCTACCGCTCGTTAAAGGACATACCCCAAGAGCTCCGCCCGCGGGAGAAGCTGCTCCGCTTAGGCCCCGAGGCCCTCTCGGAGGAAGAGCTGCTGGCGGTTCTGCTCGGCTCGGGCACGAAGGGCTTTGACGTGCTCAAGCTGGCAAAGGAGTTGGTAAAGATGGGCTGGGAAGAGCTCGAGAGAAAGCCCGTAGAAGAGCTTTTAAAGCTTAAGGGTCTGGGCTTAGTTAAGGCGCTCAAGGTTAAGGCTCTGCTCGAGCTGTCTAAACGGATAAGGCGCGGCTCTAAAGGCGTCTTTATCCGCAACCCAAAGGAAGCGGTAGCGTTTTTAAGGAGTAAGTTCGACGACAGGAAAGAGAAGCTCGTGGCGCTCTACCTCGACCTTAGCAACCGGCTCGTGGGCGAGGAGCTTGTGGCCGTAGGGAGCGCTAACCGCGTCTTTGCAAAGCCTAAAGACGTTCTGTTTAAAGCGGTTAAGCTCTCGGCCAACGGGATAATACTGGCACACAACCACCCTTCCGGCCCGCCCGAGCCCTCGGAAGAAGACCTTCTGTTTACCCAGCGCGTTAAAAAAGCCTGCGAGCTCCTCGGCTTTGAGCTTTTAGACCACATAGTCCTCTCGGAGGAAGGCTTCTTCTCCTTTAGAGAGGAAGGGCTGATATGAGACTGTTGGCTCTTCTGCTTCTCGTCGCGCTGGCCTTCGGCGAGACGGTAAAGGTAGCCGCCTCCTCCTCGCTGAGGTTCGCCCTCGAGGAGCTAAAGGAGCTCTTTAAAAGAGAGACGGGGCACGAGCTTTTAGTCTCCTACGGCGCCTCGGGCCACTTTTACCTCCAGATAAAAAACGGCGCGCCCTACGAGCTCTTTCTCTCGGCCGACGAGCGCTACGCTAAGCTCCTCGTTAAAGAAGGGAAAGCCGAACGCTACGCCGTCTTCGCCTTAGGTAAGCTCGCCCTCTTTACGGTAAAAGACCTGCCTTTAACCGACTACCGCGTCGCGGCAAGCCCGCTTATAAAGCGGCTGGCCGTAGCCAATCCCAAGTACGCGCCCTACGGAAAGGCCGCCCTTGAGTTTCTAAAAAACGCGGGCCTATACGAACAGGTTAAGCGTAAGCTCGTCTACGGAGCCAACGCGGCCCAAGCCTTCCAGTTCGTCGTTACGGGCGGAGCGGACGCGGGTCTGCTGGCCCTGCCTCTGGTGAAGGCCTACGGTAAGGGCCGCTACTTAGTTCTGCCCGACGGGCTGTACGAGCCCGTCCGGCACGCGGCGGTTATAACCGCAGCCGGTAGAAACAGCAGAGCCGCGCGGGCGTTCGTGGAGTTTCTAGCGACGCAAAAGGCGCGCAATATACTAAAAAAGTACGGATTTGAGACGGATGTGGCAGGCGCTGAAGCTGAGCCTTGAGCTGGCGCTCGTAAACACGCTAACGCTGCTTCTCGTCGCGCTCGTGCTGGCTCCGCTGCTTGCCTTCGGCTCGTTCCGCGGCAAGACGCTCCTTACGCTCCTTATCACGCTCCCGCTCGTGCTCCCGCCGACGGTGCTCGGCTTTTACCTGCTTATGCTCTTCTCGCCCTCGAGCCCCGTGGGCGCTTTCTTTACGGCCCTGTTAGGCGAGACGCTCCTTTTTAACTTTAAAGGCCTGCTCGTGGCCTCGGCCGTCTCGGCCCTGCCGCTGGCGGTGCTGCCCGCGGCGGCCGCCATGGAGAAGGTAGGCAGGGAGCTGCTCGAGACGGCCTTCGTCTTCGGCTACGGGAAGCTCGAGACTTACCTTAAGGTGGTGCTGCCTATGAGCCGTCGGGGCTTTGCCGTGGCCGCCCTGCTCGTGTTCTCGAGAACGCTCGGGGAGTTCGGCGTGGTGCTTATGGTGGGCGGTAACGTCCCGGGCCGGACGCAGACGCTCGCGCTTTACGTATACGACGCGGTACAGGCCTTCGAGTACGGGAAGGCCCATCTGGCGGCGCTGCTTCTTGCGGCGCTCTCGCTTGCCTCGGGCGGTCTGCTGCTCCTTTTAGGGGGCTTGAGGGAACGGGGCGGGCTTCGTATCTTATAGCTTATGCACGGCTACGTCGTGGTTCTCATAACGGTGCCCAAAGGGAAGGGGGAAGAGCTTACGCGCTTTATCGTCGAGAACAAGCTCGGGGCGTGCGTAAACCGCGTCCCGTCGGTAAGCTCGCTCTACTGGTGGCGGGGCCAGATAGAGAGCGACGAGGAGGAGCTCCTCGTCGTAAAGACCTCTTCCGAGAAGTTTAAAGAGCTCCTTACGCGCGTAAAAGAAGTTCACCCTTACACCGTCCCCGAGATTATAGCCCTGCCTATAGTGGCGGGTAACCCCGACTACCTGAGCTGGATAGACGAGAGCCTTAAATGAGGCCTTTACGCCTCTACCTTAAGGGCTTTACCGTCTACCGCAAACCCCAAGAGCTCGACTTTAGACCCCTCTCGTTCTTCTCGGTCCAAGGTCCCACGGGTGCGGGAAAGACGAGCATCGTCGACGCTATAACCTTCGCCTTATACGGGAAAGTAGCCCGCTACGGGAAGCGCGACGCGAAAAAACTCGTCCTGTCGCGCGGCGAGAAAGAGCTCAAGGTCGTTTTAGAGTTCTCCGTAAAAGACCGACGCTACCGCGTGGAGCGCTTCTACCGCGCCCCTTCCGACCAGTACGAGGTACGCGTCTACGAAGAGGACAGACCCTTAGACCTTAAAAAGCCTCAGGTGGAGAAGTGGGTCGAGCGCGTAACGGGCCTCGACTTTACCACCTTTACCAAAGTCGTGCTCCTGCCTCAGGGCCAGTTCGACCGCTTCCTAAAAGACGCCTCCGAGCGGCGGAGCATCCTCGTCGGCCTCTTAGGATTAGAAGCGCTCGAGAAAGCCCGGGAGCTCGCCTCCCAACGCCACCAGCTCGCCCTCCAGAGAAAGGAGCTCCTCCAGCGCGAGCTTAAAGAGCTCTCCCCCTTTAACGAACAGCTCCTTAACAAACTTAAGGACGAGCTCGGGGCGGCCCGCCGCAGGGCCGAGGAGCTCCGCCGCCTGCTTGCGGAGCTCGAGAACGAGCTGCTGCTGGCAGAAAAGAGGCGCGAGCTGGAAGAGAAGCTAAAGCAGATAGACCGGGAGCTCGAGAAGCTCCGGCAGCTCGGGCCCGAGTTTGACGAGCTTAAAAAGAAGCTCGAGCTTTCCGAGCGCGTGGCACCCTTCGTGCCCGCCGCCCGCCGGCTCGTCGAGCTTACGCGTCTCGAGGCCGAAGAGAGGCTTAAGCGCGAGAAGCTCCTTAAAGAGATTGAGCTTCTGCGGGAGAACCTCCGTCAGGCCGAAGCGGCGTTAAGCCGGGCCCGCGAAGAGGAGGCCGGGCTGGTCGCCCTTAGAGAAGAGGTCCGTAAGATAAAGCAGAAGCTCGAGGAGCTCCGTCTGGCCGGGCAGCTAAAGGCCGAGCTCGACCGGCTCGGCAGACAGATAAGCGCGCTCGAGAGCGAGTTTAGCCGTCTCGAGCAGAAGCGCCGGGAGCTCGACGCGCGGATAAAAAAAGGCAGCGCTCTTATAAGCCAGACGCGGAAACAGCTCGAAGAGCTCGAGGCCCTCTACTCGGAAGACGAGCTTATGCAGCTCCAGAGAAAGGCCGTCTTAAAAGAGGAGCTTGCCCGTCTGGTAGAAGAGCTGCGGAGGCTCGAAGAAGAGAGGCGTGAGCTCGTTCAAGCGCTTAAAAGGGAAAGCGGGCGGCTCGAGCGCGTAAGGCGGGAGCTAAAGGAGCTCGAGCTTAAGCTCGGCCGGCTGGAGCTGTCGTACCACGTGTACGAGGCGGCAAAACACCTAAGGGAGGGCGACCCCTGCCCGCTCTGCGGCGGTAGCTACAAGGGCCACCCCCTCGTCCCTCCTCCCGACGAGCTTACCGAGCTTAAGAGCCGTTACGAAGAGCTTAACAAAGAGGTGCTCGAGCTCGAGGGCAGAATAAGCCTTATAAAGAGCCGTCTTAAAGAGCTGGACGAGCGCTACGCCGAGCTTAACGGCCGGAGAGAGGAGCTCGAGCGCGTGCTCCCGCCTAACCTCGAGGAGCGGCTTAACGAGCTTACCCGCCTCCGCGACGAGATAAAGAAGCTCCGTAAAACCTACGAGCGCTACACGGCGCGGCTTCAAGAGCTTCTTACCGAGCGCGAGGGGCTTCAGCGGGAGCTGGAGGAGCTGCAGCGTCGCCTCTCGACGCTTAAAGGAGCTTACGAGGAGAAGAAGGCGCGGCTCGAGGAGCTCCCCTCTTCGGACGAGAGTGAGCTTCTGGCGCAGCTGCGCCGTCTGGAAGAGAGAGAGCGCGAGGTGCTTGAGCTAAGACGGCGGGCCGAGGAGCACCTTAGGGAGGTAACGGCGCTGTTAAGCGCGCGCGAGGGCGCCTACGAAGAGCTCGAGAGGAAGCTAAAGGCCGTTGAGCAGGAGCGCAAAGAGCTTACGCGCGAGCTGGGCAAGCTCTACCCGCTGGTTAAAAGCCCGGAGGAGGTGCTCGGGCTTTACTTAGGCGAGGAGGAGGCGCGCCTCAGGGCGAGACTGGACGAGTACGAGGAGAAGCTCAGGCTGGCCGAGAGGAGGCGCGAGGAGCTTCTGCAAGAGCTTAAGCGCGTGCCGCCCTGCCGTCCGTACGAAGAGCTGCGCGCAAAAGCGGAGGAGCTTAAGGCGGCGCTCGAGGAAGAGGTGCGGCGGGCCGGGGCGCTCGAGACGGAGCTTAATAGGGCTCAGGAGGCGGTTAAGCGTAAAGGGGAGCTCGAGAAGGAGCTTAAAGAGGCCGAGAAAGAAGAGAGGCTGTACGGGATTTTAAAAGGTGACCTGAGGGCCGACGCGTTCCAGCGCTTCGTGGCCGACATTATGCTCGCGCGCGTGGTCGAGCGGGCCGCTTACTACTTTAACAAGTTTACCGGCAGCCTCTCGCTCGAGCTTAGAGGCGATGCGGAGAAGGAGATAGTGGTGGTGGACGCGCTTAAGGGTCTCGAACGGCCGGTAAGCAGCCTGAGCGGGGGTGAGACCTTTTTAGCGAGTTTAGCGCTTGCCTTCGGCGTTAGCGAGGTGCTCTCGGGCAAGGCCAACCTCGAGAGCCTGTTTATAGACGAGGGGTTCGGCTCGCTGGACGAGGAGATGAGGGACCGCGTGAGCGAGCTGCTCGAGACGGTAAAGACGCACGTGAGTAAGCTCGTAGGCGTTATAACGCACGTGCCCGACGTGGCGGAGCGGTTCTCTCAGCGCGTGCTCGTCGAGAAGAAGGGCGACCACTCGGTTATACGCGTCGTCACTTAGTCCCGCACGCGTAGCGGACGCCCTTCTCCGTTCTGGCCCAGTGGGGCGTCCCGGGCTCGAGCTCCAGCCGGTCGCCCGGCTTAAGCCTGAGCTCCTTCCCTTCGGCTCCTATAACCACCTCGCCCTCGAGCACCCAGCGGACCTCCTTACCCGGGTGCGTGTGCGTCGGGTAGTAGGTGCCCGGCGGGTCCTCCCAGACGTAAACCGCGTAACCTTCTTCTTTTAGCCGCTTAAGTACCTCCCGCTCGTCCGTTAGGCCCGTGCTTACGAGCTTTACCCGCTCCATCGCTTATAAAGATGGTGCTCCACGCGGACCGCGTCCAGCAGCTTACCCACCACGAAGTCTATCATGTCCTGCAGCGTCTTAGGCCCGTGGTAGAAGGCCGGGCTCGCCGGCAGCACGGCCGCTCCGGCCCTTACGAGCGTAAGCATGTTTTTAAGGTGTACCTCGCTGTAAGGCATCTCGCGTACGAGCAGAACGAGCGGCACCCGCTCTTTAAGCGCCGTCTCGCCTATCCGGTGTATCAGGTTGGCGTTCGTGCCGTGGGCTAAGTGCGCGAGCGTAGAGGTCGAGCAGGGGACGATAAAGACCGCGTCGTACTTAATAAGCGTCGAGCCGCTGGCCAGCGGGCTGGCCATGTTCTTCTCGTCGTGCAGCCGGGCACCTTTTAGCTCTTTAAGCAGGTCCCGTCCGAGCTCTCTCTCGTGTACTAAGCGGGCGTGCTCGGAGACGACGAGCTCGAGCTCGTGGCCGAGCTCCTTAAGAACCTCAAACAGACGGACCGCGTAAGGCGTGCCGCTGGCGCCCGTAACGCAGAGGACGAACCTCATAACAGGTGACGGAGAAGGCCGCCGAAGGTCTTAAAAAACTGCGTTATCTTACCTTCGTCCGGCGGGAGAACTAAAAGGAGTGCTTCGTCCGTTCTGCCTACGCGTACCTCCTTTGCCACGGCGGTGGGGTCGCGCGCAAAGTCGTAAAGCGCCACGACGCTCTCAAACCCCCTGAGCTCCCTGCCCATGGGCAGGTTCTCACCTACGGAGACGAAAAGGTCCGCGTTCTCCGAGAAGGTGGCTCCCAGCTCGGCCAGAAACCCTTTAACGAGCTTCTCGAGCTTTTCGTCCTCGGCGTGAACGCTCGCTCTCACGCCCTTAAGGTCGGCAAACCAGTCGCTCTTTCCGCCGCGCTTGTGCGTGAGCCGGACGCCTTCTATCCGCATCTCGTCGTCAAAGCCCTTACACATGTCGTAGACGGTTAGGAGGGCCGCCGAGACGGCCGTAAGGGCCTCCATCTCGTAGCCCGTGCGGGCCACGCCGCGGACGAGCGCGCGGACCTTTAAGTAGCTCTCGCCTAGCTCGGCGGTTACCTCCGCGTGGTCAAAGGGCAGCGGGTGGCAGAAAGGCAGTAGCTCGGCCGTTTTTTTTGCGGCCATTATGCCGGCGAGCTTACACGCCTCGAGCACGTTACCCTTGGGTACGCGGTTCTCCTTTATGAGCTTTACCGTCTCGGGCTTTAGGCGTATAAGACCCTCCGCGGCGGCCTCGCGGAGGGTCTCGGGCTTAACCGAGACGTCTACCGTTCTCATAACTTCCTTCTTCTTCTAATGTAGGCGGGCGTCTCTTCTTCTTCCTCGAAGTGCTCCACCTTAGGCTGAGGCTTAGCCTCTTCGCCCTTTATGACTTTAAACGAGACCTCCGTCCCGTCTACGCGGAACTTCTCCTCGGGGAAGTCCGTAGCCACTATGGCCACGCGGAGGAAGTCTTGCTTCTCGGGCTCGAAGACGGCACCGAAGATTATCTGTGCGTCTTCCGATACGCGCTCGTTTACTTTGGCCATAACGTCCTCTATAACCGTGTAGGGGACGTCCTCGGACATCCATAGCGTGACCAGCAGCCGCCGCGCTCCTTCTATGGAGTTGCCCTCGAGGAGGGGGTTGGTTATGGCCTTCTCCACGGCCAGCTCGGCCATGTTCTCGCCCGTAGCCTCGCCCATGCCTATGATGGCGAGGCCGCCGTTCTCGAGCGTGGTCCTGACGTCGGCGAAGTCTACGTTAATCTGTGCGTCCGTGACGACGATGCTCGTTATGCCCCTTACGGCCGTCGAGAGGACGGCGTCCACCTCTTTAAAGGCCTCTTTGACGTTAAAGGTGTGGTTGCGCGAGAGCTCGGCTATCTTCTGGTTGTGGATAATAATGTACGCGTCCGTGGCGTCCTTAAGCTTCTCGAGCCCTTGGAGGGCTATCTCCATCTTCCGTTTGCCTTCGAACCTAAACGGGAGCGTGGCCACGGCTACGGTTAGTATGCCCATGTCTTTGGCGGTCTTGGCTATAACGGGAGCCGCCCCCGTGCCCGTACCGCCGCCCAGACCCGCGGCTATAAAGACCATGTCCGCGTCGCGGAGAATCTCCTTTATCTTGTCTATGTCCTCGAGGGCCGCCTCTTCACCTATCTCGGGACGGGCGCCCGCGCCGAGGCCGCGCGTGACCTTCTCGCCTATCTGTATCTTGTTGGGCACCTTTAGCGTCGAGAGGTGCTGAAGGTCCGTGTTTACGGCGTAAAGCTCTACGCCCTCTATGCCGTCTTCGTACATGCGGTTAACCGCGTTGCTACCGCCGCCCCCCACGCCTATAACCTTAATCCTGCAAGGGCTTACGCTCTCCATCCTAATGCCCTCCTTAAGCGATGTCTTCAAAGAGCCTCCTAAAGGCTCTCCAGAGCTCTTTAAAGAAGCCGCCGCCTTCCTCCTCCCCGCCTATGCTTCCTTCCTCCCGCTCGAAGGCCGTCCTTAGCAGGCCCACCGCCGTGGCGTAGCGCGGGTCGTTAATCTTCTCTTTCAGGCCTATTATCCCCTCCGGATAACCTATACGGGCCGGCAGGCCCGTCATGTGCTCTACCAGCTCCTTTATCCCGGGCAGATTCGCCGTCCCGCCCGTAACCACCACGCCCGCCTTTATAAGCTCGCGCTTAACGCCCTGAGACTCGAGCTCTTTAAAAACTTTCTCTATAATCTCTTCTAAGCGGGCCTGTATGACGTCGGCTATCTCGCGCTTCGGGCGCGTAACTTCCTTCTCCTCGCCCCTCGGCTTTATCTGTATCTCCTCGTCTTCGGGTACGGCGGGGGCAAAAGCGTGGCCGTACTTAAGCTTTACGCGCTCGGCCTCCTCGGTGTCGAGCTTCAGGTAGTGGCTGAGGTCTTTGGTTATGTTGTTCCCGCCGAAAGGCACCACGCCCGTAACTAAGGGCGTCCCTTCGTGGTAAAGCGTGTAGTCGGTAAGACCGGCGCCTATGTCCATGACGAGCACGCCGTCCTCCATCTCGTCGGGCTTTAACACCGCCCGCGCCGAGGCTATGGCGCTTACCACGCGCTGGACCGGGTTAAGACCCGTCTCCCTTATGGCCTTCTCGAGGTTCTTTATAATGGTGCTGCTTACCTTAACGACGTGTACCTCGGCCGAGAGCTTAGAGCCTAAAAGGCCTAACGGGTTTTTTACCTCTCCTTGGTCGTCTAAGATGAACTTTCTCGGCTCGTGGAAGACTATCTCGTACCCGTCTTCTTTACTCTTTACGCGGCAGCGCTCGAGAAGGCGGCTTACGTGCGAGCGCTCTATCTCGGTGGGGTTGGGCGAGATGGTTATGCTCTCGCGCTCGTTCTGGCTCTTTACGGTGTTGTTTTTTAAGCTCGCGCCCGAGACGTTGTAAACGACGTCCCGTACCTTTACGCCCGCCATCTCCTCGGCTTCCTGAAAAGCCCGCTTTATGCTCGCCTTAGCCTCGTTTAGGTTGTTTATAATACCTTTGTACACGCCCTTCGACTTTACCTCGCCTATGCCTATGACGTGAAGCTCGCCGTAGCTGTCGCGCTCTCCGATAAGGTAAACTATTTTGCTGCTCCCTATGTCAAGGGCGGCGAATCTCTCCATAGCTCTTACCTTAAAAGTATAAAGCTTTCGTACCTTAAGTCTATTTCCTTACCCTCCGTCCCCTTAGCGTACTCGACGAGCCGCGCGTGGCGGCCCGTTAGCAGCTCCACCGAAGGGAGAACGAAAAGCTTACCTTCGGCTTTAAGCAGGCTGCGGTGTTTCTCGAGCGTAAGCTCCCGGCCGCCGGAGAGTAAGCGTTTAATAACGGGCCAGTACTTTTTAAAAGGCTTGTCCGTCTTTAAGCTGAGTACTAGCCCCGGCCGGGCCCCCTCGTCTACGAAAACGACCCCCTCCTCGTCTACTAAAGCGCTCCCTTCGGGCGTTTTAAGCAGGGCAAAGGGCTCCCTCCGGTGGAAAACGAGCACCAGAGAGGCCCCGTCGAGCCCGAAGTGCCTCTTAAGCTCGACCGACTTAAAGCGGTTGTAAAAGACGCGGTTGACCTCTTTAAGAAGCAGCTCTTCCGGAAGCACGAGAAGGAGCTTCCCTTTCTCTCTTAAAAGCTCTTCTACTTTAGGAAGCTCGGACGGCCGGAGGCCGTAAACGTCGTAGCGTTTAATCTGGATAAAGGGCAGCTTAAGTAAAGAGGCTCCTAAAAAGTAGATAGAAAGAAGCGTTAAAAGGAGAACCGTTAAAAAGCCCCGCAAAATACCTCCCTCTTCTTCACGAGATTATTATATCAATTAGTTTTTTAAAGTCTATGCCGGCCTTTGCCGCCGCCATGGGAAGCAGGCTCGTCTCCGTAAGCCCGGGTATAGTGTTAACCTCTAAAAAGTAAGGCTCTCCTTCCGGGCTTACGCGGAAGTCTATCCGGGCAAAGTCTCTAAGACCGAGCGCCTCCCAGAGCTTTAGGGCAAGCTCCTGCAGCCGTCGGGCCAGCTCTCCTTCTTCAAAGAAGTACTCGGTAAGACCTTTGGTGTACTTACTCTCGTAGTCGTAAAGCCCCTTTTTAGGCTCGACCCTTATAACGGGTAAGGGTTTACCCTTTAAAAGCCCCACCGTGTAGTCGGAGCCTTCTATAAACTCTTCTACCAGCACCTTGTCGCGCGTCTTTAAAAGCTCGTCTAAAGCTTTTTTAAGCTCTTCCGGGCCGCCGACCACTTTAAGACCTAAGCTCGAGCCCTCCCGGGCGGGCTTTACCACCGCCGGGAAACGCTCCCAGACGGGTCTCCTGTCGGGCGTGAAGACCTCCCAACGGGGCGTTTTTACGCCGAGTTTGAGCGCTACGGCTTTCGTAAAGTCTTTGTCTATGCAGAGGGCCGAGGTGACCGCGTCGGAGCCCGTGTAGGGCACGCCCATAAGCTCCAGCGCGCCCTGTACCGTTCCGTCCTCGCCGGGCCTCCCGTGGAGGGCTATAAACACCTTGTCGGGCTTTAGCTCTTCTATCCGCTTGCACAGCCGCCCGTCGGGCTCAAGCTCGTAAACCTCGTGCCCCAGCTCCCTCAACGCCTTAGCCACGGCTCGCCCAGAGCGGAGCGACACCTCACGCTCCGACGAGCTTCCACCCATAAGCACCACGAGCCTCAACCAGCTTCACCTCCTTCTCCAGCTCCGTGCCCGTAAGCTCCTTAACGCGCTCGGACGCCAGCTCGAGCAGCTCCCTAACCTCTTCAAAGGAGGCCCCGCCGTAGTTTACCAGAAAGTTAGCGTGCTTCTCCGAAAAGCCCGCCCCGCCTACGCGGAAGCCCTTAAAGCCGCAGCTCTCGAGCAGCTTACCCGCGTACCCGCCCGGCGGGTTCTTAAAGGCCGAGCCGCTCGTCGGAAGACCGGCCGGCTGACGGGCTTTCCGCTTTTTTAATACCTCTCTAAGCTTCTCCCTTAGCGGCCCGCGGGCCTTTTTGAACCTAAAGACCGCCTCTAAAACCAGACCCCTTTTAGGGAAAGGCGAGCTACGGTATCCGAACGCGAGCTCTTCCCTCTTTAGCCGTTCGGGCTCGCCGTCGGGCGTTATTACTTTTACGCTCGTAAGAAAGTCCGACACCTCGGCGCCGAACGAGCCGGCGTTCATGGCCACGGCCCCGCCCACGGTGGCCGGGAAGCCGGCAAGCCTGTATATGCCCTCCCCTCCCCAGCTTAAGACCGTCTTTATAAGCTCGCTTAACGGCGTGCCGCACAGAGCGCTTACCTTAAGCTCGTCACCCTCCTCCCGTACGCGCAGCCCCCTAAGCCTTACCGTCCTTATCACCAGCCCGTCAAAGTCGCCGAGCACGACGTTAGAGCCCGCGCCCAGCACCAGCACGGGCAGGCCCTCCAAGCGGGCAAACCGCAGAAGCTCTTTAAGCTCTTCTTCCGTAGAAGGCTCGGCCAGATAACGGGCCTTACCGCCTACGCGGAGGGTCGTAAAAGGCGCGAGCTTAACGCCCTTTAAAAGCTTCATGTGTAGAATCATTGTAGTATGAGCCAGATACGCTTCGGCACGGACGGATGGAGGGCGGTTATAGGCGAGGGGTTCACCTTCCCGGCGGTAGAGAGCGTAGCGCGGGCGCACGCGCGCGTTCTTAAGCGGGAAGGGAAGAAACGCGTGCTCGTGGGCTACGACCGGCGGTTCCTCTCGGAGGCCTTTGCCCGCCGCGTAGCCGACGCGTTTAAAGAGGAAGGGCTCGAGGTCAAGCTCGCCGGCTCGGCCTGCACCACGCCCATGGTCTCGTTCGGCGTTAAGTACCTCGGCTACGACGGCGGCGTTATGATAACCGCCTCGCACAACCCGCCCGAGTACAACGGCTACAAGATAAAAGACGAGACGGGCGGGCCCGCCCCGGAGGAGCTCGTCAAGCAGGTAGAAGAAGAGCTCAAAAGGCTGCCTAAAGAGCGGCCCGCCTCTTACGAGCACGAGCTGCAGGAGCTAAGAAGGCCCTACGTAAAAAAACTCCGCGAGCTAATGCCCCTCGAGCTTTTTAACGAGCGCGAGCTACTTCTCGTCCACGACGCCATGTACGGCACCTCCGCGGGCCTGCTCGAGTTTATACTAAAAGACACCAAAGTAACCGTTGCCGGCATACGCCAGCACCGCGACGCCCTCTTCGGCGGCCACCCGCCCGAGCCCGTGGAGAAGTACGTCAAGATAACGCAAGAAAAAGTTAGGGCCCTTAACGCCTTTATGGGCGTTGTAAACGACGGCGACGGGGACCGGCTCGCCCTCGTAGACGAGAGAGGCAGCTTCGTAAACACGCAGCTCGTCTACGCCCTGCTTATGCTTCACGTGCTTAAAAACAAAAAGATGCGCGGCACCGTGGTAAAGACCGTCTCGACGAGCTATCTGGCCGACCGGATAGCCCGCGCCTACGGCGTAAAGCTTATAGAGGTGCCCGTGGGCTTTAAGCACGTCAACCGCGTTATACGCTCCGGGGAGCCCGTCGTTTTCGGCGGCGAAGAGTCGGGGGGCTTCGGCTTCCCGCACTACCTGCCCGAGCGCGACGGCACCTTCTCGGCCCTCATGATTTTAGAGTTTTTACTGCTGGAAGACCGCAGCCTCTCGGCTGCGGTAAACGAGCTTTTAAAGAACTTCGGTCCCGCCCACTACGGCCGGGTAGACCTCCGCGTAGAGCCCGAAGCTAAGGAGCGGATAAAGAGCTTAAAAGCTAACCCTCCCGAGAAGCTCGGACCTTACGCGGTTAAAGAGGTCCGTACGGCCGACGGTCTTAAGCTCGTCTTTGACGACGACGCGTGGCTGCTCATGCGTCCTTCCGGGACCGAGCCGCTCGTGCGCGTCTACGCCGAGAGCCCCTCGGCCGAGCAGACGGAAAAGCTCCTCGAGCTCGGCCTTAAGCTCTTAAAATAAGAACTTCGGAGGTAAAAGGGATGGGCTTTGCGGAGCTGCCTCCGGGCAAAAACCCCCCCGAGGACATCTTCGTGGTTGTCGAGATACCGCAGGGTAGCGCGGTAAAGTACGAGCTGGACAAAGAGACGGGGCTGCTGTTCGTGGACCGCTTCCTCTTTACCGCCATGTACTACCCGTTTAACTACGGCTTTATACCCCAGACGCTCGCCGACGACGGAGACCCGCTCGACGTGCTCGTCGTCTCGCGCGAGCCGGTGCTCCCGGGCTCGGTGTTAAGGTGCCGTCCCGTGGGCATGCTCGAGATGCGCGACGAAGAGGGCGTAGACACCAAGCTCATAGCCGTACCGCACGAGAAGCTCGACCCCGCTTACGCCGAGATTAAGACCGTCGACCAGCTGCCCGAGATAGTGCGCGAGCGGATAAAGCACTTCTTCGAGCACTACAAAGAGCTCGAGCCGGGTAAGTGGGTAAAGGTAGAGAGCTGGAAGGGCCTGCAGGACGCCATAGAAGAGATTAAGCGGGCTATAGAGAACTACAGAAAACAGAAAGGGGGATGAAGAAAGCTTCTGCCGAACGGATACTGTCTAAAGCGCGCGAGGTAATAGACAAAGAGATAGAGGCGCTCGAGCGCCTAAAAGAGGCGCTCGGGGAAGACTTTTTAAAAGCCGTCGAGCTCGTCTTAAACTGCGAAGGGAAAGTTGTACTAACGGGCATAGGCAAGTCGGGCCACGTGGCGCGTAAGATAGCCTCCACGCTCTCGAGCACGGGCACGCCCGCGGTCTTTCTGCACCCCGCCGAGGCCCTTCACGGAGACCTCGGGCTGCTCGAGCCTAAAGACGTCCTTATAGCCGTCTCCAACAGCGGCGAGAGCGCCGAGCTTACGGCCATACTGCCCTACGCGAAGTTCTTGGGCGTACCCGTCGTGGCCGTCACGAACAACCCCGACTCCACGCTCGCCCGCCACGCCGACGCGGTACTCCTACTAAACGTTAAAGAGGAGGCCTGCCCGCTTAAGCTCGCCCCCACCTCCTCCACCACCGCCACCATGGCCCTCGGCGACGCGCTCGCGGCCGTCCTTATGGAGCTGAAAGGCTTCACCAAAGCCGACTTTGCCCGCCGTCACCCCGGCGGCACGCTGGGCCGTAAGCTACGGCTCGTACGCGACCTGTACCACACGGGCGACGAGCTACCCGTCGTTAAAGAAGACGCGCCTATGAAGGAAGTGGTGCTCGAGATGACGGCCAAGGGCTTCGGCGCCACCGCGGTGGTAAACGACGAGGGTAAGCTCGTGGGCATCATCACCGACGGAGACCTCCGCCGGTTCGTAAACCGAGGCGGCGACTTTGAGAGAAGCACCGCCCGCGACGTTATGACGCGCAACCCCAAAGTGGCCCGGCCCGACGAGCTCGCGCTCGAGGCCCTAAGGCGGATGGAAGACTACAACATCACCGTCCTTATCGTCGTCGACGAGGAGAACAGGCCCGTGGGCATCATCCACATGCACGACATACTAAAAGCGGAGATGGTTTAAGATGTAAGTATGGAACGCCCCTACGTAATAATCGTCTCGGAAGTAACCGTAGACGGGAAGCTCACGCTCTACCGGGGCGCCTCTTCTAAAGAGCTCATGAGCCTCATGGACGAAGAGGCCTACCGCTACCTGCACGAGATAAGGGCAAAAGTAGACGCCATTATGGTCGGCTGCGAGACCGTAAGGACGGACAACCCGAGCCTTACGGTCCGCTACGTAAAAGGTAAGAACCCCGTACGCGTCATACCCTGCTCCACCGCCAACATCCCTTTAGACGCCAACGTACTTAACACTAAAGAAGCGCCTACCATTGTGGCCACTACAGAGCGCGCACCCCGCGAACGGCTCGAGAAGATTAAAGAGAAAGGGGCCGAGGTGCTCGTCGCCGGCGACGAGCTGGTAGACTTCGACGCGCTGCTTCCCGCCCTCTACGAGCGGGGCATAAAGACGCTCATGGTAGAGGGCGGCGCCTCCATAAACTGGGAGCTCGTAAGGCGCCGCTTCGTAGACGAGATTAGGCTCATACACCTGCCCGTAGTCGTAGGCGGCGAGAACGTCCCCACGCTCGTCGGCGGGGAAGGGTTTAAAAAGCTTAAAGACCTTCTCAGGCTCCGCCTAAGGAGCCACTTTACGCGCGGAAGCCAGCTTATCACCGAGTGGGAGGTTATAAACAGGAGGTAAAACTATGGAAGAGAAAAACAAAGAGAGCCAAGAAAAAGAACGGCCGGAGTCTCAAGACGAGCTTAAAAAAGAGCTCGAACAGCTAAAGCAGAAAGAGAGAGAGCTCGAGGAGAAGCTGAGCCGCCTCGAGCAGGTGGCGCGGAGCTCAAACCTCCGCGTAGCCGAGCTTACGCGCGAGCTCGAGCAGCTAAAAGAGCGCTACCGCCGCGACCTTATTGAGCAGCAGAAGTACTGCTACGACAAGTTTGCCTTAGAGCTTCTCGAGGTGCTCGACGACCTCGAGCGGGCCCTCGAGAGCGCGCGCCTCTCGAGCGACCTTGACAGCCTCGTAATGGGTGTGGAGATGGTCTACCGGAAGATGAGAGCCGTTTTCGAGAAGTTCGGGATAAAGGAGATAGAGATAGAAGGCAAGCCCTTCGACCCCTATCTGGCAGAAGCGGTCGAGCGCGTAGAGACGGACGAGAAGCCCGAGGGCACCGTCGTAAAAGTTTTAAGAAAAGGCTACCTCATACACGAGCGCGTCCTGAGGCCCGCCGCCGTAGCCGTGGCCGTCCCGCCCGCTAAAAAGGAGCAGGAGAGTTGAGAAAGCGGGCGGGCATATTTATAGACGGGACGAACTTCTACTTTATACAGAAGCACTTCCTCGGCGCCCGCGTCGACATCGTTAAGTTCGTCAACTACTTTAGAAAGTTCTACGACATATACAACGCCTTCTTCTACCTAGCCTACCGAGAAGAGGACGAGAAACAAGAGCGGTTCTTACGCCTTCTGGCCTTCAGCGGTATAACCGTCGTGAAAAAGCCCGTAAAACAGCTAAAGGACGGCTCGCTTAAAGGCGACCTCGACGTGGAGATGGCCATAGACATGCTTCTTACGCGCGACAACTACGACGTGGCCGTCCTCTGCTCGGGCGACAGCGACTTCGAGAGGCTCGTCTACGTTCTAAGACAGTTCGGGAAAGAAGTCCTCTGCGTCTCGACCAAAGAGAGCACCTCCATAGAGCTCGTTAACGCCGCCGACCGGTACTTAGACCTAAAAGACATCCTGCCCGAGGTAAAGCTCGAGACCGCTTAAAATAATTGAGCGGGCATGAGAGTAAAAACCCTCTGGCTCGTCAGGAAGCTCGGCGACTTCGCCTCCGAGAACGTCGAAGAAGGCGACGTGGTCGTCCTCATACAAGACGGCGTGCTCAGACTCCCCTCCCGCGAAGGCTGGTACGCCTGCCGCGAAGACGCCGACGCCCGGGGCCTCCAGCTCCCTCCGCACCTTACCAAAAGCTACGAAGAGATAGTTAAGCTCATGGAGAAAGCCGAGCGCGTCGTCGTCTGGTAAACGCTCACTCACCCCTTGACGAAATTAAATTGAGACTCTATCTTAACTTCCGAGGAGGCCGCCATGGAGCTAACGCAAGGAGCCGAGCTTACGCTCTTAGGCTTTAAAGACGAGAACGACCCCGTCGTAAAGCGCGTCAAGTCCATGGGCTTCAGGGAAGGGAAAAAAGTAAAGCTGCTGCGCAAGTGCGGCCGCGTTTATCTGTTTAAGCTCGACAACGCCCGCGTAGCCTTAGACGAGGAGCTCGTTAAGCGGCTCCGCTTAGCCTCGTGAGAAAGCGGCTTCTGGTAGCCTTAGTAGGCAACCCCAACGTCGGGAAGACCACCCTCCTTAACGCCCTCGCCGGCACCAACCTAAAGGTAGGCAACTGGCCCGGCGTCACCGTAGAGAAGAAAGAAGCATCCTTAACCTACGGCCCTTACGAGCTGACCTTCGTAGACCTACCCGGCGTCTACGGCCTCGAGCCCTTCTCCGAAGACGAGAAGGTAACCGTCTCGTTCCTTCGGTCGGGCAAGGCCGACCTGCTGGTAAACGTCTTAGACGCTACCAACCCCGAGCGCGGCCTCCACCTCACGCTCGAGCTATTAGAGCTCGGGAAGCCGCTTCTGCTGGTTCTCAACTTCCCTAAAGAGGCCGAGAAGCTCGGCATCAGACTCGACGAGAAGACCCTCGAGGAGCTGCTCGGCGTTAAAGTAGTTAAGCTCGACGCCCGCAACCCCGAAGAGGTAAAAAAACTGCTACCCCTAATCGCCGAGCTTTACGAGAAAAAGCCGCGCCCCGACTTACCCTACTCGGCCGAGTTTCTAAACTTTCTCAAAACCGTAGAAGCCCCCACGCTTGCCGAGAAGCTACAGAAGCTCCTTACCGACGAGAAGCTAAAGCAAGAGGTTAAGAGACGCTTCCGCGTAACGGCGGAGAAGCTCGTCGAGCAAGAGCGCCGCCGGGCCGTAGAGAAGCTCGTCCGCGCGGCGGTTAAGCTGACGGAGCCGCCCCGCCGCGACCTCACGGACCTTATAGACGCGTTCGTCCTACACCCCGTCTTAGGCGTGCTGCTCTTTATTCTCGTC
>JAADCR010000017.1 GCA_013154375.1 Aquificota bacterium
CTAAAAGTTCACGCAAAGAACAAGCGTCTGGCGCCCGAGGTGGACCTCGAGTGGGTGGCCCGGGCCACGCCCGGCTTTACGGGCGCGGACCTCGAGAACCTGCTTAACGAGGCGGCCCTGCTGGCCGCGAGAAAGGGCAAAGAGGCCATAACCATGGAGGAGATAGAGGAGGCGCTCGACCGCATTACCATGGGCCTCGAGCGGAGGGGGATGAAGATATCGCCTAAAGAGAAGGAGAAAATTGCCATACACGAGGCGGGCCACGCGCTTATGGGCTTAGTCTTCGACGACGAGGACCAGATTCACAAGATATCTATAATCCCGAGGGGTATGGCCCTCGGCGTGACGCAGCAGCTGCCGATAGAGGACAAGCACATATACGACAAAAAAGACCTCGTAAACAAGATTCTGGTCCTTTTAGGCGGCCGCGCCGCGGAGGAGGTCTTTTACGGCAAAGAGGGCATCACCACGGGTGCCGAGAACGACCTCCAGAGGGCCACCGACTTAGCCTACCGGATGGTCTCCATGTGGGGCATGAGCGACCGCGTAGGTCCTATAGCGGTAAGAAGGGTAGCCAACCCGTTTTTAGGCGGGATGACCACCACCGTGGACACGAGCCCCGAGCTTCTTAAAGAGATTGACGAGGAGGTTAAGAGGATAATAACCGCTCAGTACGACAAGGCTAAACAGGTTATAGAGCGTTACAAAGAGCCCTTAAGGGCCGTCGTTAAGAAGCTCTTAGAGAAGGAAACGATAACGTGCGAGGAGTTCGTGGAGGTGTTTAAGCTTTACGGTATAGAGCTTAAAGGCAGGTGCAGGAAAGAGGAAGGGCTTGAGAAGAAAGAGCCTGAGAAGGCAGAGAAAAAGCAGGAGGTAAGCTGATGGGCATGACGATAACGGAGAAGATTCTGGCCGAGCACGCGGGGCGGAAAGAGGTGGCGCCGGGCGAGCTTATTACCGCCCGCGTCGACCTTGCCATGGCCAACGACGTTACCGCCCCGCTCGCCATCAAGATTTTGGAGCAGTACGGGATTGACGAAGTTTTCGACCCGGAGAAGATTGCGCTCGTTCTCTCGCACTTCGTCCCGGCTAAAGACATAAAGTCGGCCGAGCAGGCCAAGCTCGTAAGAGCGTTCGCTAAAAAGCACGGCATTAAGTGGTTCTTCGAGGAGGGTGAGGGCATAGAGCACGCCCTCCTGCCCGAGCGGGGCCTCGTGGTGCCCGGCGACCTCGTGGTGGGTGCCGACTCGCACACCTGCACTTACGGCGCTTTAGGAGCCTTCGCCACGGGCGTAGGCTCGACGGACATCGCCTACGCCTTTGCCACCGGCGAGGTCTGGCTGAGGGTTCCCGAGAGCATGAAGTTTATCTTCTACGGTAAGCTCAAGCCTTGGGTTATGGGTAAAGACCTAATTCTATACACCATCGGCCAGATAGGCGTCGACGGAGCTCTCTACAGAGCCATGGAGTTTGAGGGCGAGACGATAAGAGAGCTCTCCATGGAGCAGCGCTTCACCATAGCCAACATGGCCATAGAGGCCGGCGGGAAGAGCGGCATTATAGCCCCCGACGAGAAGACGGTAGAGTATGTAAAAGAACGCGCCCAGAAGCCTTGGAAGCTCTACCAGAGCGACCCCGACGCCCAGTACCACTCCGTCTACGAGTGGGACGCGTCTAAAATAGAGCCGCTCGTGGCTTGGCCTTACTTGCCGTCTAACGTAAAGCCCGTCTCCGAGTCTACCCACATAAACATTGACCAAGCCTTTATAGGCTCGTGCACCAACGGTAGGATTGAGGACCTGAGGGTAGCGGCGGAGGTCTTTAAGGCGGCCCTAAAGCAGGGTAAAAAGGTCCACCCAGACGTGAGGTGCATCGTCATCCCCGCCTCGAAAAACGTGTACAAGCAGGCTCTTAAAGAAGGCCTTATAGACGTATTCTTAGAAGCCGGGTGCGTCGTCTCGACCTCTACCTGCGGGCCGTGCCTCGGCGGGCACATGGGCGTGCTGGCGGAAGGCGAGCGGTGCATATCCACCTCCAACAGGAACTTCCCCGGCAGGATGGGGCACCCTAAGAGCGAGAGCTATCTGGCAAACCCCGCCGTGGTGGCCGCCAGCGCCGTTATGGGCAGGATAGCCCACCCGGAAGAGGTGGTAGGAGCTACCCGCCTTGCGGGCGTTTAAGCTCCTCCTTCTTCTCTCCATCTCCTTTGCCGCGGTTATAGAAGACCGCGTGGTGGTAAAGGCGTGGGTCGAGAAGGACCGCTACCGGCTCAGCCTCCGCGTAAAGGCCGAGGGTAAGAGGGAGCGCGAGGTCCTTAAAGCCTTAACGGCCGCCGACAGGGCCGTCAGGTCTACGGGCCTCCCTTACAGGGGCGGGAACTTCACGCTTAAAGAGAAGCTGCACGTAGACCCGGTTACGCGTCTGCCGCGCCGCCTCGGCTTTGAGGGTAGTGCCGTTTACACCTTCTTACTAAAAGGGCCCGAGGAGCAGGTGAAGCTCTTAGAAGCCCTCGAGGCGGCCAAGAAAGAAGCTCCCTTCTCGTACACTATAACCGCCGCCGGCTGGGAGCTGACGCCCGAGAAGCGCCAGCGCGTAATAAGGGAGCTTAAAAGACGGGCGCTCGAGGAGGCGTTAAAAGAGGTGGAGCTGTTTAGTAAAGTTTTAGGCAGGAGCTGCGAGCTTAAGCGCGTGAGGTTTTACGAGCCTAAAGTAAGACCCCTGCCGGCGGGAGCCGTCCAGCCTAAAGCCCCTTTCCCGGTAAAAGAGGACGAGGCGGTGGAGCTCGAGCTGCAGTATACGGCCGAGTGTCCTCACTGAGGCTCTAAAGCCCTCGGGTAAGAGCCCAGCACCTTTACGAACAGCGCCCTTTTAGAGAGCTCGTCGAGCGCCCGCTTTACGCGCTTCTCTTCCTTGTGCCCCTCGAGGTCTACGAAGAAGACGTAGTCCCACGCTTTCTTGCGCGAGGGCCGGGACTCAATCTTGGTAAGGTTAACCCCTTCTTTGTAGAAAGCCTCTAAGGCCTTGTAGAGGGCGCCCGGCTCGTCGCGTACGCCGAAGAGCACGCTCGTTTTGTCCCTGCCCGTGGGCGCGAGCTCTTTCTTACCTATAACTAAAAAGCGCGTGAAGTTCTCTGCGTTGTCTTGGATGTTACGCGCGAGGATGTTAAGGTGGTACGCGTAGGCGGCCGACTCGGAAGCTATAGCCGCCGAGCGCTCGTCCTCGAGGGCTATCTCGCAGGCTTTAGCCGTGCTCTCGACCTCTATCGTCTGGACGCCCGGGAGGTTCTTCTCGAGCCACTCCTTTGCCTGCGCTAAGGCAAGCTTCTGCGAGTAGACGCGCTTAACGTCTTCGAGCGAGGACGCGCTCGAGAGCAGGTAGAGGTTTATAGGCAGCACCACCTCACCCGTTATCTTAAGCTCGCTCTCGAGAAACATGTCTAAAGTAGAGTTGACCACGCCCTCCGTGGTGTTCTCTACGGGCACCACGCCGTAGTCGGCCCGGCCCGTCTCGACCTCCTTAAACACCTCCTTTATAGTCCCGCAGGCAACGTACTGGGCCGAGAGACCGAAAAACTCGAGGGCGGCCTGATGCGTAAAGGTAGCTTTAGGCCCTAAGTAGGCAATCTTTAAAGGCTTCTCGAGCGAGAGGCAGGCCGAGATAATCTCGCGGAAGACGTGTAGAAGCGCTTCTTCGGGAAAGACGCCGCCGTACTTCTCGCGGTTAAGCTTAAGAAGCTTCTCGAATATCTCCCGCTCGCGCTCGGGCACGTGGACCGGCAGACCCTTCTCTTTCTTTATCTCGCCTATCCGCTTGGCCAGACGTGCCCGCTCGTTTAAAAGCCGTAGAATCTCCTCGTCCACGCGGTCTATAGCCTGCCTGAGAACGCTTATCTCTTCCATCAAAATGTTATAATAACTTTCTCCGTTTACGGGAGGCGGTCATGAGAGTAAAAGGTCCTTCCTCGAGAAGGAAGCGGAAAAAGATTCTAAAGCTCGCCAAGGGCTACCGCGGGCAGAGAAGCAGGTCCTTCCGCAGGGCCCGCGAGGCGGTAATGAGGGCCCTCTACTACCAGTACCGCGACCGGCGGCTCCGCAAGCGCGAGATGCGCCGCCTCTGGATAGCTCGCATTAACGCCGCAGTAAGAAACTACGGCCTTAACTACAGCACCTTTATAAACGCCCTTAAAAAGGCCGGCATAGAGCTCGACCGTAAGGTCTTAGCCGACTTAGCCGTAAGAGACCCCGAGGCCTTCCAGAAGGTCGTCGAGGAAGCCAAGAAGGCCCTAAGCACCTGATGGAGCACGAGAAGCTAAAGCAAGAGTTTCTAAACAAGCTCGAAGGCGTAAAGACCGAAGAGGAGCTAAGAAAGCTAAGAAGTGAGTACTTAGGCCCCAAGGGCGTCGTAAAGGAGCTCTTTAAAAAGCTAAAAGAGGTCCCGCCCGAGCTCCGCCGCGAGCTCGGCCGCCGTACCAACGAGCTAAAAGAGCTTATAGAGCGCCTTCTAAAAGAGAAAGAGCGGGAGCTTAAACAGAAGCTGCTTCAAGAGAAGTTAAAAAAAGAGTGGGCGGACCTCACCGTCCCCCCGCCCGAGCCCGTGGGCGCCCTCCACCCCGTCACGCAGACTATAGAGCGCATCGTCTCCATTTTTAAAGGCATGGGCTTTAAGGTAGCCGAAGGCCCCGAAGTAGAGCGCGAAGACTACAACTTTGACCTCCTTAACATCCCTCCCGAACACCCCGCCCGCGACATGCAAGACACCTTCTACGTCAACAAAAAGGGCTACCTCTTAAGAACCCACACCTCCCCCGTCCAGATAAGGACGCTTCTCTCCCAGAAGCCCCCCGTCCAGATAGTGGCGCCGGGGAAAGTTTACAGGCGTGACGACGACCCCACCCACTCGCCCATGTTCCACCAAGTGGAAGGGTTGGTGGTAAACAAAGAGGCCAGCTTCCGCCACATGAAACACACCCTTGAGAGCTTTTTAAGAACCTTCTTCGGCGCAGACCTTCCCGTCCGCTTCAG
>JAADCR010000033.1 GCA_013154375.1 Aquificota bacterium
ACGCCAGCAGGGCACTCCGGTAGTCCCCTATCTGCCTCCCTAAGCTTATCAGCACCACAAAGCTTATTAGCGGTATTAGTAAAAGCAGCAGCTCCATCACCTGTCCCTCATGTGCGTAAGCTCGGAAGAGCCTTCGTAACCCTTAAGACGGAAAATGGCTACCACGAGCCCTAGGCCTACCGCCACCTCCGCCGCCGCTACGGTAAGGACGAAGAAGGCGAAAATCTGGCCCTCCACGCCGCCTAAAACTTTGTCCGCCGTAGCGAAGGCGAGGTTTATCCCGTTAAGCATAAGCTCGGTGCTAATTAGTATCGTCACGAGGTTTTTCCTTATCATAACGCCCAAAAGGCCTATAAGAAAAAGCGCTACGCTTAAAAGCAGGTAGGCCTTCTCGAGGCTCATCCTTCCCGCCTCCCCAGCAGTATGGCGCCTATCATAGCTACGAGTAGTATAAGAGAGGCTACCTCGAAAGGAAAGAGGTAGCTCGTAAAGAGGGTCTTAGCGAGCTCCCTCACCGCGTCCGTAACCTGACCTTTAGGAGCGGCAAACTCACCTTTTGCTATAAGGTAAGCAAAAGCCCCGAAAGCCATAAGGGCCACCGGGAGGCCGAAAAGAAGCTCGCGCCGGTAGGCGCCTTCAAACTCCTTCAGCTTCTCCCACGGGACGGTGGTTATAACGAGAACGTAAAAGACTACTATGGCCGCCGCGTATATAAGAAGCTGTATGCCCGCCAGCAGCTCGGCCCCGAGGCTTAAAAACAGGGCGGCCATGGCAAGTAATGCCGACAAGAAGAAGAGCACCACGTGTACCGGGTGTTTGGCAAACAGAACCCCTCCCGCCGATACCAGCAGCCAGACCGCTAAAACCGTAAAGACTACCCACTCCACTTTATCTCACCCCACAGCCTCTTTCTCTCTTCGTCGTTAGGCCAGATGCGCTCGGGCTCGTCGCCCCTCCGGGCCTTGTAATCTTTCCCGCGCTCCTCGAGCTGCTCTACGGAGAACACCTCGTCCCGGCGCGAGTAAGAAGCCAGCTCGTATATGTCCGTCATGGTCAGGCAGCCCACCGGGCAGGCGTCGACGCACAGACCGCAGAAAAGGCAGTTAAGCAGGTTCATCTCGAAGCGCGTCACCTTCTTCTTCCCGTCGGGCGTCTGGACGGCCTCTATCCTAAAGAGCGTGGGCATGGGGCAGGCCGTCTGACACATGTAGCAGGCTACGCACCTGCTTTTAGCTTTCTCGTAAGACATAAACTTCTCTATGGCTTTAAGTGAAGGCGGCTCCGTCCCGTCCCAGACGAAGTGGCCGTGGGCGCCGCGGAAACGCTTGGGAGGCGTCAGCTTCTCTTTAGGGTACTGCGTGGTTATGGGCTTTCTTAGTAAGTTCTTAAGCGTTACCGAGAGGCCTTTAAGGAAGTCTAAAAACAAGACGCTCTCTAAGAGCGTCAAGTAGTCTTTTCTAAAAACCTTTTTTACGCGCATCGTCTCCGCTCCTTAAAAGAAGTACTTAACGACCGCGGTAACCACCACGTTGGCTATGGCCACGGGCAGCAGAATCTTCCAAGCTACGTCCGTTATGTCTTTAGCCTGAAAGCGCGGGAGCGTCCAGTGGAGCCACATGGTAAAGAACACGAGACCGAAGGTCTTTACTAAAAACCAGAAGTAAGGCGACAGGGGGCCGAGGATGCTCGGTCCAGACCAGCCGCCGAAAAAGAGCACCACCGCTATGGCCGAGAGGGCTATAACGTTGAGGTACCACTCGGCCAGCGGGAAGGCGCCGAACTTCATCCCGCCGTACTCGACGTTGTAGCCGGTAACCAGCTCCGCCTCGGCCTCTTGGACGTCAAACGGGACGCGGCCGCTCTCGGCGAGCATGCAGAACATGTAAAGGACGAACGCTACGGGCTGGTAGAGTATAAACCAGACGCCTCTCTCTATCTGGGCCTGAACGATGCCCACCGTGCTGAGCGTGCCGGCAAGCAGCACCACGCCGAGGACGGAAAAGCCGAGCACCACCTCGTAGGCAATAACCACGGCGGCTTTTCTCATGGAGCCTATAAAAGCGTACTTGGAGTTAGAGGCCCAGCCTGAGAATATAGTCCCGTATACCGAGAGCGAGCCGAAGGCAAAAGCGAGCAGAAGCGCCACGTTAACGTCCGAGATTATGGGTTTTATAACGCGGCCGCCCAGCTCAAAAGCGGGACCCCAAGGTATTAACGCCAGCAGCAGGACCGAGGGTACCAGCGCGAGCAGTATGGCAAGGTAGTAAACGGGCCGGTCGGCCCCTCGGGGTATAACGCTCTCTTTCGTAGCAAGCTTTAGCGCGTCGGCTAAAGGCTGCAGCAGGCCGAACGGGCCTACCACCGTCGGGCCCATGCGGTTCTGTATGTGGCCCGCCAGCTTACGCTCGAACCACGTAAGGTAAGCGCCCACGCCGAGCGCCACGGGCACGACCACGAGTACTTTTAAAACCGTAAAGAGTAAGCTCTCTATAAGCTCGCGCTCCACGCTCCACCTCCCTAACGGTCCGTCTCGCCCACCACCGGGTCCAGACTGCCCAGAAGCGCTATGGCGTCGGCTATGGTTCTGCCTTCTATAAGTTTGGGGAATATCGAGAGGTTGTAAAGCGCTCCCGAGCGTATCCGCAGCCTGTAGGGTTTACCGTCGCCTTTAGAGAAGACGAAAAAGCCCAGCTCGCCCCGCGGGTTCTCGCCGGCGAAGTAGACCTCTCCCTCCGGCGCGGGCTCGCCGTGAACGACCAGACGGAAGGTCTTCACCATGTCCTCGAGGGCGTTGTAGACGTCCTCGCGCGGGGGCATGACGGCCGGGTGCTCCTTGTTAACGTACGGTGCGTCCTTGGGTAATTTCTCGAGCTTACTTACGCACTGCTCTACTATCCTCAGGCTCTGGCGCATCTCCTCCATCCGTACGAGGTACCTGTCGTAAACGTCACCCACCTCGCCCACAGGTACGTCGAACTCCACCTCGTCGTAAGCCGCGTAGGGCTGGAGCTTTCTAAGGTCGTAGGGCACGCCCGAGGCCCTCGCCACGGGCCCCGTAAGACCGTACGCGTACACGTCTTCTTTGGTAATAACGCCCACGCCTTTGGTTCTGCGGAGCCATATCCGGTTACGCGTCAGAAGTGCGTGATACTCTTTTAAGCTCTCGGGGAAGGTCTTTATAAACTGCTTCACCGCCTCGAGCGTCCCTTCCGCAAGGTCGTAGTGGACGCCGCCTATTCTTAAAAAGCACGTAGTTAAGCGGTAGCCTGCGTTGCCCTCGAGGATATCCATGATTTTCTCGCGCTCTCTAAAGGCGTAAAGGAACACCGTTAGGGCGCCGAGGTCGAGCGCGCCGGTACCGAGCCAGAGTAAGTGCGAGTTTATCCGCTGAAGCTCGGCGAAAAGCGTCCTTATGTAGCGGGCCTTCTCGGGTACCTCCACGCCTAAAAGACGCTCCACCGTCTCAACGTAGGCAAGCTCGTTACAGACGGCCGAGAGGTAGTCCATCCGGTCCGTGTAAGGGAGAAACTGGAAGTAGTGGAGGTTCTCGGCTATCTTCTCCATGCCGCGGTGAAGCTGGCCTAATATAACGTCGCACTGGACGACCTTCTCGCCCTCGAGGTCGAACAGGAACCATATGGTCCCGTGCGTGCCCGGGTGCAGAGGGCCCCAGTTTAGTACCAGCTCGGCCTTTTTCTTAAGCCGGGCCTTCTCGGTCCTCTCGAGGTCTTCTAAAGTGGGCAGACGGGTGTGGGCAAGCTCGAAGTCGTGCGAGGGCGGGTCGGTCCTGCCGTGGAGCAGCTCCGTAAGCGAGGGCAGCTCCACCTCTTTGTAGCCGCCTAAAGGGAAGTCTTTCCGGAGCGGGTGGTGCTCGTAGCCCTCCCAGAGAAACATCCGTCTCAGGTTCTCGTGCCCCTCGAACGTAACGCCGAACATGTCGTAGGCCTCGCGCTCGGCCCACTTGGCTCCGGGCCAGAGGTCCGTAACCGTAGGGAGCGTCCCGTCGGTGGAGCTCTTCACCACCACCCGCTCGTTCTCGTCCGGGTCGTACAGCAGGTACACCGCCTCAAAGCGCTCTTTACGCTCCGGGTAGTCGAGACACGTAAGGTCTACGAACTGCTTAAAGCCCTCGCGCTCTTTAAGGTACCTTAAAAGCTCTTTAAGCTGCTCTTTTTTTACTTTAAGGCCCGCGGTGTGCTCGGTACGGTAGTACGCTACGGCCTCGCCGAAGCGCTTCTCTACCCTGCGGGCCTTCTCTTCGCTAAGCCAGCGCATAACCTACACCTTCACTTCCCGCTTAAACTCTTCGAACGCCTCGTCGTACTTGTTTACGCCTTTCTCCTTTATCTTCTTTTGGAGCTGTAAGATGCCGAAAATGAGCGCCTGAGGCGTAGGCGGACAGCCGGGTACGTAAACGTCGACGGGTATTATGCGGTCTACGCCCTGCAGAGTGGCGTAAGTGGGGAAGGGCCCTCCCGCCGAGGCACAGCCGCCCATAGCTATACACCACTTAGGGTCGGGCATCTGGTCCCATATAAGCTTAAGCATGGGGGCTACCTTGTTTACGACGGTCCCCGCTACTATGAGCACGTCCGACTGGCGCGGAGAGGCCCTAAAGATAACGCCCAGCCGGTCCAAGTCGAAGCGCGAGGCGGCCGTGTGCATCATCTCTATAGCACAGCAGGCAAGACCTATCGTCACGGGCCAGAGGGCGTTTCTCCTGCCCCAGCGGAGAAGCTCGTCTACGGTAGTGGTTACGAAAGCGTTCCCGTTAAAGAGGGCCATGGCGTTACCTCCTTAAAGCTCCCAGTCGAGCGCGCCCTTTCTCCACGCGTAGAGAAAGCCTAAAGCGAGAATCCCGACGAACAGCAGCGCCTCCACCAGACCGTAAAGCCCAATCTCTTCGAAAACTACGGCCCAAGGAAACAAGTACGCCGCTTCTATGTCGAAGAGAATTAGCAGCAGACCCAGAAGGTAGTAGCCCTGCTTAAACCTGCCCCTCACCGACTCGTCGTACAGCGGGACGCCACACTCGTAAGGGTAGTCCTCCATAGGGTCGGGCTTCCGGTAGCCTATAAGGTCGTTTAAAAAGGCCTGTCCGAGGGCTATCAGTAAGGCGAGCAGAAAAACCACCGCCAGACCTGCGTATTCCATCCAACCCTCCGGAAGCGTTTATTTACATATAACAGGCTTCTCTACGGGGTGTCAAGGCTGGCACTCTTAAGCAAGCTATAATGAAGCGTTATGATAAGGCTCTCCGTGCCGGCCTCTACGACCAACTTCGGCAGCGGGTTTGACGCCTTCGGTCTTGCCCTCGAGCTTAGAAACGAGTTTACGGTGAAACCCTCCGACGTTTACCGCGTGACCGTTAAGGGCTACGCGGAGGGCATACCCGCCGACGAGACGAACCTTTTTATAAAAGTTTATAAAAAAGTCTGTAGACGCTTACGCGTAAAGGAGTACCCGTTAGAGCTCGAGCAGCTGAACCGCGTCCCTCCCGCCCGGGGCCTCGGCTCGTCCGCTACGGCAATAGTAGCCGCCGTGGAGACGGCCCTGCTGCTTAACGAGAGGGAGCTAACGCTCGAGGAGAAGCTGAGTCTGGCCTTCGAGTTCGAGCCGCACCCGGACAACCTTCTGCCCGCTTTTACGGGCGGCTTTACCGTCGCGTGCACCGAAGGTAGAGAGCTAAAGGCCTACGCCCGGCTCTCGTTTCCTAAAGAGCTAAAGCTCTACTTTCTGGTTCCCTCCTACGAGCTGTCTACCGAGAAGGCCCGTGCGGTGCTGCCGCGGAGCCTAAAGCTCGAGGAGGCGGTGTTTAACCTCCAGCGCTCGGCCCTGCTGGTGGCCGCTTTAGCTAAAAAGGAGTTCGGGCTTTTAAGGGAGGCTCTGCGGGACCGTCTGCACCAGCCTTACCGCGCTCCTCTGGTGCCGGGCTTTACGGAGGCGCTTAAGGAGGCCGAGAAGGCGGGGGCGCTGGGGGCTTTCCTGAGCGGGGCGGGGCCCACGGTCTGCGTGGTGAGTCAGAAGCCGGTAAGTCTGGAAAGCGTTAGGAGGGTGCTCGAGGAGGCTTCGGGAGATAAGGTGGAGCTTCTCGAGCTTAAGCCCTCGGACGAAGGGGTTAAAGTTTTCTAGTTACGCGCGCAAGCGCGTCTTTTTTAAACTCTTTAAACCTGCCTTCCTCTATGGCCCGTCGGGCTTGCTCCATGAGGCGGTGGTAGAAGCGGAGGTTGTGAATGGTGTTTAGCGTGTAGGCGGTAAGCTCCTCGGCGACGAAGAGGTGTCTTAGGTAAGCTTTTGAGAAGTTTCTGCAGGTGTAGCAGTCGCACTCGGGGTCTAAAGGGGTGAAGTCTTCTTTCCACTTGGCGTGACGGACGTCTATAACGCCCTGAGAGGTGTAAAGCGTACCGGTACGGGCGTTACGCGTGGGCAGGACGCAGTCGAACATGTCTACGCCCCGCTCTACCGCCTCGAGCAGGTCCTCGGGCTTTCCGACGCCCATAAGGTAACGCGGCTTCTCTTTTGGCAGGAGCGAGCAGACGAGCTGCGTTATGGAGTACATGACCTCTTTAGGCTCGCCGACCGAGAGACCGCCTACGGCGTAACCGAAGAGACGGTCGTCGAGCTTAAGCGTCTCGTAGACGGCCTTCTCTCTTAAGTCCTCCCAGAAGCCGCCCTGTACTATGCCGAAGAGGGCTTGGTCTTCCCTCTTTTTTGCCTTTACGCTCCGCTCGAGCCACTTTAGCGTCCGCTCGAGGGCTCTCTCGGCGTACTCTTTAGAAGAGGGGTACTCTATGCACTCGTCGAGGGGCATGATAAAGTCCGAGCCGAAGACCTCTTGAATCTCTATAACGCGCTCGGGGGTAAACAGGTGGTACTCGCCCGCGAGGTGGTCTCTAAACCGGACGCCCTCGTCGGTGACCTTCACGGCGGCCCTGCCGAGCCCTCTGGCTAGAGAGAAGACCTGAAAGCCGCCGCTGTCGGTAAGAATGGGTCTGTCCCAGCTTATGAAGCGGTGCAGCCCGCCGGCTTTTTTTATTATCTCGGTGCCGGGACGGAGGTACAGGTGGTAGGTGTTGCCGAGCATTATCTGGGCGCCGAGCTCGACGAGCTGTCGGTGCGTGAGGGCTTTTACGGTGCCCTGCGTGCCTACGGGCATAAAGACGGGCGTCTCTATAGTGCCGTGAGGGGTTTTTATACGGCCCCGCCGTGCGGGGCCGTCTTGGGCTAAAAGCTCAAAGGAGAACATCTACATGCCGAGGTCGGAGGCCTGCTCGTCGGTAAAGGTGTGGCCCTCTTTCTTCTGCTCTTCTTCTTCGAGCTTCTTGGCCTGACAGCGGTCGAGGAGCTCTTTAAGTCTTACGGGAGCCTCGGTGAGCGGGAGAGCCGAGTCGTATATCTCGCCCTTTATCCCGCACTCTTTAAAGGCTTCGTAGAGCATCCTTAAGCCCTTCTCGGCTTCGGGTCCGTTACGGCGGACGACGAATATCCAGTTGGGGTCGAGCTTACCTTCTTTCTTAAGGTCTCTAAGGGCGTTGGCCACGCCCTCGCCGAGCGTGACGTCTATCCGCGTGTTGTTGGCCGTACCGCCGGCTATAAGTACGGCCCTTATGCCGGGCTTGGAGAGAATTATGCGCGTTATCTTGTACATCTTCTCGGCGGGCGGGTTGCCGCCGATGTCGGTAAAGTTAGCCGGCTTTAGGCCCAGCTCGTAGCAGGTCTCTATGGTTACGGTGGAGCCGCCGCCGCCGAAGGTCATCATGGCTATGTCGCCGTCCATCTCGACGTAAGAGCCGGCCTTACCGCGGTGGTCGTCCTTGTCTATCTCCGCTGCGGCTATCTCGCGCTCGGTAGGCGGACGCTTGAGCGCGGTCCTAACGCCGTAAATCTTTGCCGGCGGGACGGAAGCGTCGTCGTCTATTTTGACTACGGCGTCGAGGGCCATCACGTCGAGCTTACCGCCTTTGTCCACGATGGCGAGCGGGTTTATCTCGAGCAGACGGGCCTCGGCACCCCAGAAGGCGTCCCACATGCGGGCTATAACTTCCGAGAGCTTTCTTAAGACGGGCATGTACTCGTGGGGGAAGCCGAGCTCAAGAAGGTAGTTCCGCACCATGTGCGGGTAGAGGCCTTTAAGCGGGTTTATGGGCCAGCTCTTTATCTTCTCGGGCGGCACCTCTTCTATGTCCATCCCGCCCTCGAGCGAGAGCGTTAGAACGGGAGCGCGGTGGTCCGTCGAGTAGACTATAGAGGCGTAGAGCTCTTTTACGATGTTGGCTTTCTCGACCACGAGCACGCCGACGGGCATCTCGCCGTAAACGGGCATCTGTAAGAGCGTCTCTATCTCCTGTAGCGCTTCCTCGGGATTGGAGCAGACCCTTACGGCTCCGGCTTTACCGCGCTTACCCACCAGCACCTGCGACTTGACGACGCACTCGCCGAGCTGGTTGACGAAGTCTATAACCTCGTCGTTGATGTGCTCGACGAACAGGTAGCGCGGCGTAGGTATGCCGTACTTTTTAAAAATCTTCTCGTAAGCTTCGTACTCGTACAGGTCCATGGCCTTCCTCCTCGCTCCGAGCTTTGTGGTAAAGAGTAAATTTTATGATACACGAACTGTCCGCCCGCGTCGTTAAGAACCGCCCGCTTACGCCGCGCGTCTACGAGCTGGTTTTAGAGCTCCCGCCCGGGAGCCTAAGAGGGGTAAAGCCGGGGCAGTTTCTCATGCTAAAACCTTCTCCCACCTTCGACCCGCTCGGCAGGAGGGCCTTCGCCTTTGCAGACCTTACGGAAAGTAGGGCGGTCGTCTTTTACGAGGTACGCGGGCGGGGTACAAAGCTCTTAACGCGCGTAAAAGAGGGTGAGCGTCTGTCGGTGCTGCTGCCGCTCGGGAAGAGGGTTTTCCCGCTCGAGGGGGAGCGGCACCTGCTTTTAGGCGGCGGGATAGGTCTTGCGGGGCTTACGCTGCTGGCAAAAGAGCTTTTTAAAAGGGGCAAGGAGCTGCTCGTGGCCTACGGGGCACGGAGTAAAGAGGAGCTGGCGCTTCTTAGCTTCTTAGAAAGGTTGGGCGTGCCGTTTGAGGTCTACACCGAGGACGGCAGCTACGGCAAGAGGGGCCTCGTTACGGAAGCGCTTAAGCGCTTTAAAGGCTGGACAGTTCACGCGTGCGGTCCTAAGGGTATGTTAAGGGCCGTAAAGGAGGCAACGAAAGGCGAGGCTTACCTGTCTTTAGAGGAGCGGATGGCCTGCGGATACGGCGTCTGTCTGGGCTGCGCTGTAAAGACGGCAGGCGGGTACGGGAGGGTATGCTACGAGGGGCCCGTCTTTAAAGCGGGTGAGGTAGAGCTATGAAGGCGTTCGTTATACCTGCCATAGACGTAAAAGGAGGTAAGCTCGTAAGGCTGCTCAGGGGAGAGTTCGAGAAAAGCACGGTTTACGACGAGAAGCCCGAGGTCTGGGCCGCGCGATTTGACGAGCTTGGCTTTAAGCGTCTGCATCTGGTAGACCTCGACGGAGCTAAGGAGGGCAAGCCCGTAAACTTGGAGACGCTCAGGCGCGTAAGGAGAGCCTTCGGCGGGCTGCTTCAGGTGGGCGGCGGGATTAGGAGCTTCGAGAGTGCCCGTACGCTTTTTGAGGAAGGGGCGGACCTCGTGGTCGTGGGGACCTTAGCGGTGAAAAACCCGGCCGAGTTTGAGAAAATCTTAGAGGCTTTCCCGGGGAGGGTCGTTCTGGCCGTAGACGCTAAAGGCGGACGGGTGGCCGTGGGCGGCTGGAGGGAAGAGAGCTCACTTACGCCCGAGGAGCTGGCGGTACGGTTTGACAGTAAGCCCGTCTGGGGCTACCTGTACACGCTGGTCGAGCGCGACGGGACGCTCGGGGGCGTGGACGTAAAGCCCTACGGGCGGTTTAAACGCGTGACCTCTAAGCCCGTTCTGGCCTCAGGCGGCGTAGCTTCTAAAGAGGACCTTGTTAAGCTTAAACCCGTCGTGGACGGCGTGGTCGTAGGCAGGGCCATATACGAAGGGAGGATAAACTTAGAGGAGCTATGAAGCTTATTCACGCGTTTATTCTGGGTCTGGTGGAAGGCGTTACGGAGTTTCTGCCCGTCTCGTCTACGGGCCATCTTATACTAACGGCCTACCTGCTGGGCCTTACGCACACGCCCTTTTTAAAGAGCTTCGAGATTACCGTACAGCTGGGAGCCGTTTTAGCCTTAGTTTTTCTTTACTACGAAAAGCTTCTAAGAAGTCCCCGGCTCTGGCTTAAAGTACTGGTGGCCTTTCTGCCTACGGGGGCGGTGGGATTTCTATTGTACAAACTCATAAAGGGGTACCTTATAGGCAACGACGCGGTGGTGGTCTCCGCGCTTATCGCCGGGGGTCTCGTGCTTATCCTCGTAGACCTAAAGCTCAAACGATACGAGTACGAAGAGGTGGAGCAGCTACCGCTTAGGAAGGCTTTCTTTGTAGGTCTCTTCCAGAGCTTAGCGGTAATCCCGGGCGTGTCGCGCTCGGGAGCCAGCATAGTAGGCGGGATGCTGGTGGGTTTAAGTAGAAAAGCGGCGGCGGACTTTGCTTTCCTGCTGGCCATACCTACCATGCTCGCGGCCACGGCCTACGACCTGTACAAAACGGGCCCGTCCTTTAGGGCCGAAGAGTGGGAGCTGCTGGCGGCGGGCTTCTTTACGGCTTTCTTAAGCGGGCTCGTCGTGGTTAAGTGGTTTTTAAACTTTTTAAAGCGTCACGGTCTGTGGGTTTTCGGCGTTTACCGCATCGTTGTAGGTTTAGTTTACGCAGCCTTCTTTTTGCGTCTGTAGACTTTACCTAAGGTATAGGCTATGTAAGCCGAGGTGGCTACCATACCAAACATACCTATAAGAAACAGATAACTCCTGTAGTTGTCGGGTAGGGCCAGCTCGCCGCGGGCTATCCTTAAAGCGTTTATAAACTCAAGCCGGTCGTAGCTAACGCCGTATAGGTACTTCTTTATCTGTAGCTCCGGCGAGAGAAAGACCAGAAGGTTGGGGTGGATAAAGTCCTGCCCGGCCGTCATGAACTTAAAGTCTATAGCGTCGAGGATGCGGAAGAGCTCTTCGGGCGTCTTGGCTTTAACCAGAAGCCAGCTCTCGGGAATGCTCTGCTCTTTACGGAACTTTTTCATGTTCTCGAGCGTATCTTTAGGGTTAAACGTTAAAACCACAACGTGGAAGTCTTTACCGGCTTTACCGACCTTCGGTACGACCTCTTTTAAACCTTTAATTATTAAAGGGCAGGCGGACCTGCAGGTGGTGTAAATAGGTGCGATAATTACGGGCTTGCCTTTAAGGTCTTTAAGCGTAAGCTCCCTGCCTTTGTCGTCTACGAGCGGGACGTCTTCCGGCACGAAGGTGTTTAACACTTTAGCTTCGTTAGGAGGTATGCCGGTGCTGCCCGTCTGGGCAGAAGGCAGAGAGAAGAAGAGAAGAAGGAGAAGGAGGAGCCTCACCTCCGGACCACCTCTTGCCCGGAGGGTTCCTCCTTCTTAGACTGCTGGAGCTGCTTCAGGGGTACGGGGAACTTCTCTATGTAGGCGGGCGACTTGAAGAACACGCCGCGTACGGCCGCGTCGTAGAGAGGCGGGATGTACGAGAGGACGGCCAGAACTATAGCGGCAACGGTCCAAGTCCTGAGGTTGTTGAGAAGAGGTGCGGGCTCGTCGTGGTAAGCCTCGGCAAAGGGGAACTCTATTGTGCTCTCTTTGGTGGAAGGAGCGAGCAGCGTAGCGAAGAAGGGTACGAGGTATATAAGGAACGCTATGCCCATTATGACGCCGCCTATGACGGAGAAGAGAGCGTAACCTTCCCAGTCGGGCCTGTAGAAGGGCGAGTCGGGGTTGAGGTAGGTAAGACCGCTGTTGGTTCTCCTCGGCCAGCCTTCGAGAAGACCACCAATCATCATGGCGTTGGAGAATATCATCTGGCCGGCAAGCCAGAGGTAGGGGGATATCATGGCAAGACCCTTGAACTTAACGTCCGTTCCCTTGAGCTTGGCAATCATGTACAGGGCCATACCGAAGAAGACCATAAGCACGAGACCGCCCACCGTCGTGTGGAAGTGGCCGGGCACGTAGGCCGTGTTGTGAACGACGAGGTTAACGTTGTAAGAGGCGTTGATAATGCCCGTAATGCCGCCGATGAAGAAGAGTATCAGTCCCGAGAAGAAGAAGGGGAAGAGCCACTTAAGACCTTCCATCTTGAAGTAAGGGAGGAAAGCCCACCAGTAGAACTTGGAGTCTTTAAGCTCGGGGTGCTCGACCTTAACCGAGTACTCGAGCGAGGCGGCTACGGTGAAGGCGGTAATCATGCTGGGCAGTGCTACGCCGAAGGTAAAGAGGGCGTGGATGAGCTTCCACGTGTTGGTTATGCCGGGGTCGGTGAACTGGTGGTGAAGACCGACGGGCAGAGAGAATATCAGAAAGAGTACGAAAGCGAGCCTTGCGGCCGGGTCGGAGTAAAGCTTACCCTTCTCGGAAACTATCTTGGGCAGTATCGTGTACAGGGCTACGTAAGCGGGCAGGAGCCAGAAGTAGACGACGGGGTGGCCGAAGAACCAGAAGAGCGTTCTGGCTAAGAGGGGGTTAATCTCGTCCACGAGACCGAGCGAGAGCGGTAGGAGCTGGAAGAGTATCTCGACGGCTACGGGAACAATCATTATGGTCCAGAGAATGAAGTTAACGAAGGTACCGAATACGGCTAAAGGTATCTTCTGGTCGGGATTCTCGCGCTTCCACGCTATGGCATTGGGTATCCAGTCGAAGAAGAAAGGTACCAGCGAGCCGAGTACGAGCAGTACTGCACCGAGGTAGAAGGTCCAGTGGGCTATAAGGGGCGGGTAGAAGGTGTAAAGAACCGTCGCCCTGCCGGTAAACATGGCCCAAGCGGCCATGAGCGTACCGCCTATCATCATAGCCCAAGCTATCCACTGGACCTTCTCGCGGAGCGGCTTTTTAAGCGCGTACATAACGAGGGCGTTGGAAAAGCCGACGATGAATATCGTCGTAAAGACGATAACGTTTATAACGCCGTGGAGCGTAAGGCCTTGGTAGTAGTCGATGCCTAAAAAGCTTTCGGCCTTAATAAAGCCGGCCCTGTAGAGGACCTGCATCACGCCGTGGTAGATGCCGAAGATAAGCAGAACGATGGGAAATACTATCTCCGAGAGGATGATGAACCTAATGGCCCCTTCTACTCTCATACCTCTTCACCTCCTTTATTCAACGACGATTTTGCCTTCCATGGCGTGGTGGCCTACGCCGCAAAACTCGTGGCACACCACGTGGTAAACCCCGGGCTTTTCGAACTTAACCCTAAGGTAGCCCACCGTGCCCGGGATGGCCATGACGTTAAAGTTCGTGTCGTTGATGTGGACGCCGTGAACCACGTCTTTAGACGTTACGTAGACGTCCACCACCGAGCCTACGGGGAGCTTAATCTGCGTGGCACCCTCGTTAAAGTCGAAGAGCCACATCTTGGCCAGTATGTGAAGCTCGTAGCGCTTGTCCGCGTGCTTTATCAGCTTACCCTGCTGGAAGGGCTCGACGTCCGTTATGCAGGTGGGTATGTCGATTTTCAGCCCCTTAGCCGCGTAAACTACGAGCACGAAAAAGCCGAGAAGCATTATAAGCGCCAGCGTAAGACCAATCTTCTCCGCCCTGTCCATGACCGCTTACCCCCTTGCCAGCATTATCGCGTAAGACGTTAACCAGATGAAAGCGTAAAAAATGACCATAAAGACGAAAAAGTAGATAGCCCCTATCGGGAAAAACTCTTCCTTGTTCTCCATAGCTTTCCACCTCCTGCTTGGGTTTATCCGACTTTATTGTAGCTCCCGCTTTTGGAATCTGTCAAGACCGCGTTAACTTTATGCCCAATTTTATTAAAAACTGACCAAAAACTCTTAAATTCCGCGCCCGCTCCGTTCAATGAAGAGCTGCTTCTAATTTTTATAAGCAGTTCTTAAGTCTAAAATAAATAAGGTGGTGCTAAAGTAGAAGGTGCGGAGGTGACGAAGATGTCCAAGCACGTAGTGATTGTAGGCGGCGGCATAGGCGGTATAACGACCGCTTACCACCTCAGGCGGTTAAAGCCCGACCTTAAGATAACGCTCGTCTCCGACAGACCTAACTTCGTCTTCACGCCCGCCCTACCGCACCTTGCCATGGGCTGGCGTAAGCTCGAAGACATCACCGTAGCTTTAGCTCCGCTGCTGCCGCGGTTTAACATCGAGTTTAAGAACGAGAAAGCCGAAGCCCTCGACCCGGACAACAACAAAGTTAAACTTGCCTCGGGCGAAGAGCTCTCTTACGACTACTTAGTTATAGCTACGGGACCTAAGCTCGTTTTCGGCGCTAAAGGCCAAGAAGAGAACTCGTCCTCTATATGTACGCCCGATCACGCGCTTAAGACGCAAGAGAAGCTCCAGAAGCTATTTGAGAAACCGGGTCCCGTGGTAACGGGTGCCATACCCGGCGTTAGCTGTTTCGGCCCGGCCTACGAGTTTACGCTTATGCTCCACTACGAGCTTAAGAAGCGCCGCATACGCTACAAAGTTCCCATGACGTTTATAACCTCCGAGCCTTACATAGGACACCTCGGGCTCGGCGGCGTCGGTCCTTCGCGTAGGTACCTCGAGGACCTCTTTGCCGAGAGAAACGTCAACTGGATAGCCGACGTCGAGGTAGTGGCCGTAGAGCCCGACCGCGTTATATACAAAGACGCACAAGGCAAAGAGCACGAGATAGAGGCGGTCTTTACCATGTTCATGCCCCGCTTCCAAGGGCCCGAGGTGGTGGCTTCGGCCGGAGACAAGGTGGCAAACCCGGCCAACAAGATGCTCATCGTTAACCGCTGCTTCCAGAACCCCTCTTATCCCAACATTTACGGCGTGGGCGTAGTTACGGCCATACCGCCCGTAGAGAAAACGCGCGTACCTACGGGCGCACCTAAGACAGGGATGATGATAGAGCAGATGGCTATGGCCGTAGCTCACAACATCGTAAACGACATAGCCGGCTCGCAGGAGCGCTACGCACCCCGCCTGTCTGCCATATGCATAGCCGACTACGGAGAGGACGCGGGCTTCTTCTTCGCCGACCCCGTGCTGCCTCCGCGCGAGAAAGTTATAACCAAGCACGGCAAGTGGGCCCACTGGTTTAAGACGCTCTTCGAGAAGTACTTCCTCTGGAAGGTAAAAAGCGGCAACATATTGCCCTTCTTCGAAGAGAAGGCTCTCGAGTGGATATTCCGCGTCCAGCCCATAGAGCTCTGCAGCGACTGTAGTGGCTCGCCCGGAAGCAGGTGCCCGTAAGGCACCGCTTCCTCTTATAAACTCTTTCCATGGAGACTAAAGAGAAGATTCTTAAAGCCGGTGCCGAGATTATCGCCCACGAAGGGTTAAGAAGCTTTACGGCTAAAAATCTGGCCAAGCGCGTGGGCATAAGCGACGCGGCCGTATTTAAACACTTCTCCTCTATGGAGGAGGTAGCTCAAGAGCTTTTCGACCGCTTTACGAGTGACTGTCTGAGGCGCGTGGAACGCGTCGTCCGCTCTAAAAAAGACCCCAAAGAGAAGCTCGAGAAGCTTATAGAGACGCAGATAAGGATGCTCGAGCGGACAAAGGGCATTCTGCCTTTAATATGCTTGGAGCTCGTAAGGAGTAACAGAAAGCCCTTAAAAGAGAAGGCTTCCGCCGTCTTAAACGCCTACGCGTCTCTGGTTAAAGAAGTTATAAAAGAAGGCGTAGAGAAGGGCGTTTTTAAAGAAGAGCTTGACCTCGACGAGGTGGCCTACTCGCTTATAGGACTTATGCAAGCTAAAGCCTTCCAGTGGTTCGTAAGGGGTAAAAAAGGCAGAATCGTACGTGACCCGGAGACGCTGAAAAAGCTCGTCCTTACGGGCATGCTGCGCTAACCGCCCACGCGGTACATCTCGACCTTCTGGCTCCTATTAAGACCGTTTAACAGTCTCAGCTCTGAGTAGCGGTCCGTCCGCTCGCGCCAGACGCGCTCGACCGTCTCCGTTAAGCTCCCGTTTAAAGGCGTACCGCGCTCGGCAAAGAGGCAGGTGTAGAGCTTGCCGTCGGCCGAGACGCGGGCCCGGTCGCACCCGCGGCAGAAGGGCATACTTACGGACGCCACCACGCCGAAGCTCGTCCCGTCGTCGTAGACGAAGTTTAACGCCGTGTCGCTGGGTTTTCTCGGCAGAGGTTTAAAGTTAAAGACGCGCCGGAGGCGCGTAATTATCTCTTTTGCCGTAACTACCTTCTCTAAACTCCAGCGGTTTACCGTCCCGACGTCCATAAACTCTATAAACCTTAGGGTGATTTTTTTCCGCTTAAAGAACGCCGCCAGCTCCTCCACCTCGTCGTCGTTTAGGCCTCTCACCACTACGGCGTTAACCTTTACGGTAAAGCCCATCTTTTTAGCCTCTTCCATCGTCTCTACGAGACGGAGCGGGTCAACCGGGCGGTTAACTATGACGGCGTTCCGCTCGGGGCGGAGCGAGTGGAGGCTGAAGGTTATCCGCTTAAGCCCGGCCTTTTTTAAGCTCTCGAGGCGGTTTTCTAAGTTCACGCCGTTTGTCGTGAGGGCAAGGTCGTTAAGACCTTCGAGACGGGCCAGCCGCTCGACGACCTCCTCTAGGTCCGGGCGGAGCAGAGGCTCACCGCCGGTGAGCCGTACCTTCTTGACGCCCAAAGTTACGAACGCTTTGACGAGCCGCTCTATTTTTTCCGGGCTCATGAGACGGCGGGAGGGCAGGAACTCGTAGCGCTTTCCCGGCGGCATGCAGAAGCTGCAGCGGAGGTTACACCGGTCCGTGAGGGATAGTCTTAAAACCCTTAAGGGTCGGCCGAGTTTATCCTTCAGCATGGCCCCGCACCCAGCGCGAGCTGCCGTCGCTAAAGTGCTCTTTCTTCCAGATAGGGACGCGCTTTTTCGTCTCGTCTACGGCGTAGCGGCAGGCTTTAAAGGTCTCCTCGCGGTGCCCGCCTAAGGCCAGTACGAGGAAGGAAGGCTCTCCGACGGGTACGAGACCGAGCCGGTGGTGGATAAACACCTCTTTTACGCCGAAGCGCTCTATCGCCTCCCGCCTTATCTTTTCCATCTCTTTAACCGCCATGGGCAGGTAAGCCTCGTACTCGAGGGCGGTAACGCCGCCGTCCTCGGGGGCGTTCCGCGGAACGCCTAAAAAGAGAACCCAAGCTCCGCACTCGGGCTCGGGCGGGAGGGAGCTGAGTATCCTCTCGGCACCGAACCACTCGTGGCCTAAGTAGACGCGCGGTATCATAAGCCCCTCCGAAAAGAGACAACTTTGTCACATATTAAGTTAAGCTTTTCTTACTTCCGTATCAAGAGCTCTTTTAAAACGCTCTCGAGCTCTTCTTTAACGCGCTCGTTCTCGTCTTTTAGAAAGCCCTTCTCTTTAAAAACGAACACGCGCTCGGCACCGCCGGTAATAAGCGCCAGCGCTATCTCGGGTCTCGTTCTTAAGAGGCCTTTCTCGTACAGGCTCTCGAGGTAGTGGCGGATGAGCTCGCCGGGCATGTTCTCCACGCGGGCCTCTTTAAGCAGGTGGTAGAGGTTTAAAAAACGGAAGGACTCGGGCTTCTCGAAAGCGTAGTCGAGGAGGTGCTTCACGAGGAGGTTCAGCGCCTCGGTGCCGGAGGGAGCTTCGTTAATGGCCTCGAGGAGCCGCTCTTTCAGCTCGCGCGTTATACTCTCTATTAGCTCGCGGATAATCTCCTCTTTACTGGTAAAGTGGCGGTATATGGCCCCCTCGGTAATGCCTACCTCCCGCGCTATGTCTTTTACCGTGGTCTCTTTGAAGCCTTTTTTTGAGAAGAGCTTTAGGGAGGCTTCGAGGATTTTCTGCTTCGTGTCGGAGCGCTTTTCCCCCATAGCTACAGTATAGTAATTTTTAACACCTTTAGGTCATAAAACTTTGGTAAGGAGGTTTTATATTTTATTAAAGTCATGCCTAAGATAGTGGTAAACGGCCAAGAGCGTGAGATTCCGCGTGAGCTGACGGTTATGGAGCTGCTCTCGGAGCTGGGCGTAAAATACAGAGAGGTGGGGCTGGCGGTCGCCGTAAACGAAGAGATTGTGCCTAAGTCGGAGTACGAGAAGAAGGTGGTTAGGGACGGCGACCGCGTGGAGGTGGTTCAGCTGGTGGGGGGCGGATGAGTTGCCGGAGGTGTAAAGGATGCAAGACTGGGAGAAGCTCCTTCAGGACGACTACCTCGAGATTGCGGGCCGGCGTTTCCGCTCGCGCCTTATAATAGGCTCGGGTAAGTTTAAGGACTTCCAAGAGACGAAGGAGGTGCTCGAGGCTTCGGGCGCCGAGATTATCACCGTAGCCGTAAGACGCGTCAACATCACCGACCCCACTAAAGAGAACCTGCTCGACTACATCGACCCTAAGAAGTACCTCATCCTGCCCAACACCGCCGGCTGCTACACGGCCGAAGAGGCCATAAAGACGGCCATGATGGCGCGCGAGGCTACGGGGATAAACTGGGTAAAGCTCGAGGTCATAGGCGACAAAAAGACGCTCCTGCCCGACATGGAAGAAACCTACAAGGCGGCGAAGTTCTTAGTAAAGGAAGGCTTCGTGGTCCTGCCTTACATGTTCGACGACCCGGTTTACGCTAAGAAGTTCGAAGACATCGGCTGTGCCGCGGTTATGCCCCTTGCCGCTCCTATAGGCTCGGGCTTGGGTCTGCAGAACCCTTACAACCTGATATTTATTAAAGAGGCCGTCTCCGTACCCGTTATAGTAGACGCGGGCATAGGGAGCGCGGCGGACATACCGCCGGTTATGGAGCTCGGTATAGACGGCATCCTCACCAACACGGCGCTGGCCGAGGCGAAGGACCCTATAAAGATGGCCGTGGCCATGAAGTACGCCACCATCGCCGGCCGTCTCTCGTACCTCGCGGGACGGATGCCTAAGCGGGCCTACGCCGTGCCTTCTTCGCCCCTAAAGGGCGTTCCTTTTAAGGGTTAAAAGAATCTCTCTTACGACCGCCTCCGGCGGTCGTCTTGCGTCTACTTTTAGGTCCGCTTTAAGGTAGACGCTCCTTCTGCGCTCGTAAAGGCGCTTAACGGCCGTAAGACTTTGTTTTAGAAGCGGCCGCCCTTGGTCCGAGCAGCGCCTTATTAGGTCCGAGAAAGGGGCGTCGAGGTAGATAACGAGCCCGGCCTTTCTCATAAGCGCGAGCGCGTAAGGGCGGGCACCCAGACCTCCGCCCGTGGCTACCACGGCGGGACGGCCGAGAAGGCGTCTTAGAAGTTTTAGCTCTAAGGCCCTAAAGTAGGGCTCGCCTTTAAGGGCGAAAATCTGCGGTACGGTAAGGCCTTCGCGTTCCCGGATAAGCTCGTCGAGGTCAATGAAAGGTAGGGAGAGACGGCGGGCCAGCAGACGGCCCGCCGTGCTTTTCCCCGAGCACATAAAGCCTATTAAAAAGACGGGTCTTTTAGCGCTCGTAGCCGCGGTAAGCCGTCTCACCTTTGTGACAGTCGGCGCACTTTAGGCCGAAGGAGGCGGCGATGCGCTGGTGGCGCGAGTGGATGGTAGAAAGCGGCGTGAACTTCCGTACCTGAGGTATGCCCTTCCCGTGGTGGCAGGCAAAGCAGGTCTTGGTGGCCTCGTACCAGAGCTCTATGGCTCCGGGCCTGTCTTTCTCCTTTACGGCCTGAGGGAGGAGTTTGTACATAATGGCGTTCCTGCGCTTAAGGACTTTTTTAACCTCGGGCGGGAACTTCGCTATCATGGGTGCGGCTAAAGACATGTTACGGCCGCAGGCCGAGAGGCCCCGGGGGTCTTTAATAAGGTCGAGGGCGGCGGTAAAGTTGCCGTACTCGAGGTAACCGCGGAGCTTTACCCAGCTAAAGAAGGTCGTGTAAGCGCCCGCTTTAAAGGCTATTATCCGGTCCGCCAGAACGGAGGCGGCCTTAACGACCTCCTCGTCGTTTCTGCCGCCTACGAAGAGGACCTGCCGGCCGTTAAGCTTCATGACCTTTAGCGCGGGGCCGCTAAAGTTTAGACCGGCTTTTTCCGTCAGCCCGTTGCGCGTACCTACGACGATAAGGGGTCTGTCGTCGTTAGGCAGCTCGTCCTCGGGCACGAGAAGGCGCGGGAACCTCCCTTCTTTTACGAGCTTGGGGTTTATGCCCGCAGCCTCGGCCCACTGGCCCAAGTAAAAGGCTACTTTTCCCGCCGCGGCTACCACGCGAGGAGACTCGTCTTTACCGAAAACGACGAGCACGGCGGGCACGGCGGCCTCTTTAACGGCCGCGGGCGTCCCTTGCCAGACGGGCTCGTACTTTATAAAGGGAAAGAGTTTTACCTGAGGGTCTACCTCAACGCCGCGGGCAAGCGCGACGAGCGTTATAAGTAACAGGAGCTTCCTCATACCCCTTCACCTCCTGAGTTCTGTAAATTATATATCCCACGGGGCGTAGCGCAGGTGGTAGCGCGTCGGCTTTGGGAGCCGAAGGTCGCGGGTTCAAGTCCCGCCGCCCCGAGTTACCTGTAGCGCTTAATAAGCTCCTCTAAGACCTCTACCACGCT
>JAADCR010000074.1 GCA_013154375.1 Aquificota bacterium
TCAGAAGGGCGAGTTTGCGAGGGAGTGGATACTGGAAAACAAGGCGGGACGGCCCGTCTATCACGCCCTCCTTGAGAGAGACAGGGAGCACTTGGTGGAAAAAGTGGGTGAACAGCTCCGCAAGATGATGCCGTGGCTGGGCAAGAAGGAGCTCAAATGAACCTCACGAGCAAGCGCGAGAGCTTAAAGCGCTTTTACCACCCCTTAGGGGAAGCCCTCGCCAAGACTGGCATTCCCCCCAACTTTTTAACCCTCCTTTCCCTCTTTCTGGGTAGTCTCTCGGCGTACCTCTTTTACCACCGCATGCCCTTAGGGGGAGCCTTCTTTTTAGCTCTTTCGGGCCTTTTTGACCTTATGGACGGCGTGGTGGCGAGAACTGCGGGCAAGACCACCAAGTTCGGTGCCGTCTTTGACTGGATAGCGGACAAGTGGGTGGACGGCTTCGTCTTAGGTGCGGTGGGCTTTGCTTACGCTTCCCCTTTTGTGGCCATTACCGCCGTGGTGGTCTCCATGCTCCACTCGTTTATAAAGCCCGTCGTTTACGCGGAGATAGGGTACGGAGAGAGGGTTAAGGGGAAAATCGTCGACCCCCTTGAGGGGGTGGGGTTTTTCGGGAGGCCCGAGACGCACGCGACGCTGCTTCTTTTCTCCCTTTTAGAGAAAAGCCCCCTTCCGGTAGGCCTTAAGGAGGGAATTACGCTCGTAGCCGGGCTTACGCTGCTGTCGCTGCTTCAGCGGATAGTGTACCTTTACCGGCGTTACGGTAAAGAGCCGGACTAACTTTTCATACCCACGGCAAAGCCTACGGCAAAGCCCGCAAGACCCGACACGGGTGCTACTATGCCCCTTAAAAAGGCGCTAAAGGAGCTGAACAGCTCTTTTACCCACTGGGCCAGCTTGTCCGGGTGGAGCGAGATAATCCCTTGCTCGTGGAGAAAGAGTAGACCCAGCAGGTAGAGCCCTAAGAGAAACACGAACAGCTTTAACACCCGCTTTATCGTAAAGCCGAGCGTAAAGCCCACTAAAGCGCCCGCGCTGAAGTTCTTAAGAGCGTCGCCGGTAAACAGCTCTTCCCAGCTCACACCACCGCTCCCTCAAGCGCCCTGCCGCAGCTGCAGGCCCGCTCCGCGGGCAGCAGCCGCGCTACCTCCCCCACGACCCGCTTTATCTGCTCTTCGCGCTCTTTCATCATACTAATTACCTCGTCACTCGTCAACCTGTAGCCCGCGAGTCCGGCCGCCGGGTTGGCCACCACGCAGAGAGCCGCGTAGCAGAGCTCGAGCTCCCGCGCCAGCACCACCTCCGGGTAGCCCGTCATACCCACCACGTCGGCCCCGGCGAGCTTTAAAAACCTAATCTCGGCCGGCGTCTCGAAGCGGGGACCCTCCGTGCAGGCGTAGACGACGCCGCTTCTGTAGCTAAGCCCGAGCTTACTTAACGCCTCCTCCAGAACGCGGCTCGTCTCCGGGCAGTACGGCTCGGTGAGGTCCACGTGAACCACCTTCCCTTCTCTTAAAAGCTTTTCGGCCCTTCCCTCGCCTTCTACCTTTACCGAGAACTTCCCCTCGTAGTAAGTAGACGGACGGCTCTTGGTAAACTCGATAAAGTCCTTAAGAACGCCGAACTCGCCCGGTCTTAGCAGCGGGTTTATCCCGCCCACGGCAAAGACGCCTAAAACCCTCTTTACGCCCAGCTTGTAAAAAGCCCACAGGTTGGCCCGGTAAGGGACGCGGTGGGGCGGGTACTCGTGTTTAAGCCCGTGGCGTGCCAGAAAGGCTACCTTCTTCCCGTCTAACAGACCCACCCTTATGGGTGCCGAAGGGTAGCCGAAGGGCGTCTCGGGGTAAATCTCTTCTAAAAGCTCAAAGCCTTCCAGACGGTACAGCCCGCTGCCGCCTATAACGCCGAGCATAAAATTATCTTAAAACCCATGGCCCTAAAAGTACGGCTCATGACCGAGGAAGACCTGCCCGCCGTCCACCGGATAAACCTCGAGAGCTTCGCCTCCGACGCTTGGAGCCTCTCGTCGGTAAGGAAGGAGCTCGAGCACCGCTTCTCGAGACCCTTCGTCTTAGAAGAAGACGGTAAGGTGGTGGGCTACGCTTTCTTCTGGGTGGTAGGCGACGAGGCTACGCTCCTCAGCTTTGCCGTCGAGAGGTCTAAGCGCGGCCGCGGCTACGGCACTTTTCTTATAAAAGAGAGCATAAGACGCCTTTCAGGCGTAAAAAGAGTTCTTCTCGACGTTAGAAAGAGTAACCTGCCGGCTATAAACCTCTACCGCAAGCTCGGCTTTAAAACCGTAAAGGAGCGGCCCTCTTACTACTCGGACGGGGAGAACGCGCTGCTTATGGAGCTTAAGCTGTGAGTCTGGTCGTCCCGACTTTTCTCGTTATGGTAGGGGCCTTTATGGCCATCCTCGACACCACCATAGTAGACGTGGTCCTGCCTAAGATGATGGCGCCGCTCAAGACGGACCTGTACGGCATCCAGTGGGTGGTGACGGCCTACATGATGGCCGCGGCCACCTCGCTGCCGCTGCTGGAGAACCTCTCCCTCCGCTTCGGTCTTAAGCCCGTCTATCTGGCGGGCGTGCTTCTGTTTACCGTCTCGAGCTACCTCTGCGGCACGGCCGAGGAGCTGTCGCTTATGATTCTGTACCGTACGGTGCAGGGCTTTGCCGAGGCACTCATTATGGTCTCGGCTCAGGCCATCCTCTTTACCCTCTACCCGCCCGAGAAGAGGGGCGTGGCCATGGGCGTTTTCGGCCTCGGGGCGAGCTTCGCGCCGGCGGTGGGCCCTACTTTGGGCGGCTGGCTTACCGAGCACCTGAGCTGGCACTGGGTTTTTTTTATAAACGTTCCCGTGGGCGTTTTTTTGTTTACCGCCTCGCTCTTTTTCCTTCCCGAGCCTCTGAAGGAGCGTAAGAAGCTCCCGTTCAACTTCGTCTCGTTTCTGTTTCTCTCGGTGGCTACCGTCAGTACGCTGCTCGTGCTCTCTAAAGGGCAGCAGTACGGCTGGTTTACCTCTAACTTTATAGCTTTTACCGCGCTTATAGCCGTCGTCTCTTACGTGCTCTTTTTCGTAAGCGAGCTGCTCTCGCGCCACCCGTTGGTCGAGCCGTCTCTTCTTAAACGGGGTAACGTTCTGGTGGCGCTCTGGGTCTTTACCTTCGTGCTGGGCTTCTCTATGTACGCGGTCTTTTACGCGGTACCGCTGTACTTTGAGCACCTAAAGGGTCTCTCTACGCTCCAGACGGGCCTTCTTATCTTACCCTTTGCCTTCGCCATAGCCGTCTTCTCGGTGCTGGCGGGCGTGCTCAGCGACCGCTGGAGCGCGGAAGGGACGCTCTTTACCGCGATAGCGGTCTACTTCGTCTCTCTTTACCTGCTTTCGGACACGGAGTACTACACGCCCAAGGAGGTCGTCTCGGCGGAGCTTACGGTTATGGGCGTCGGGCTGGGTCTGTTTTTTGCCCCGGTTACGGTTCTGGCGCTTAAAAACCTCGAGGAGAAAAGCGTGGCGGTTATAAGTCTGCTCGACTACGTCCGTTTCGTCGGCGGCTCCTTCGGGACCGCGGTGGCTACCAACACGCTTAAGGGTAAAACCGCGGAGCACTTCGAGGGCATAGGTGCCCTTCAGGGCCTCGAGTACCACTTCGTCTTTGAGACCGTAAAGGCTAAAGCGGAGCACTTCCTTAACGCCTCGGCCTCTTACGAGGAGGCGCTCTTAAAAGCTTTTTACGCGGTAGGGCAGCTACAGTTTAAGGTGGCCTACGGTCTGGCCTTCGGCGACCTGTTCGTCGTTTCGGGTGCGTTCGCCCTCGTGGGCGTGCTGGCACTCGCGGCTTATCAGTTAAAATCTCTAATAAAACTAAAAAGGAGGTAAGCCCTTTGTTCGAGTACGCGGAACGGCTAAAGAAACTCCCGCCTTACCTGTTTGCCGAGCTGGACCGCAAAAAGCAGGAGAAGCTCGCTCAGGGCGTCGACGTTATAGACCTCGGCGTGGGAGACCCCGACCTGCCCACGCCCGAGCCTATAGTAGAAGAAGCTAAAAGGGCGCTCGAGAGGCCCGAGAACCACCGCTACCCTTCGTACGAGGGTAAGCTCTCGTTCCGTAAGGCGGTGGCCGACTGGTACGAGCGCCGCTTCGGCGTTAAGCTCGACCCCGAGCGGGAGGTCATCGCCCTCATAGGCTCTAAAGAAGGTATATTCCACTTCCCGCTGGCTTTCGTAAACCCGGGCGACGTGGTGCTCTGCCCCGACCCGGCTTACCCGGTCTACAAGATAGGGACGCTCTTTGCCGGCGGCGAGCCATACTTTTTACCCCTTAAAGAGGAGAACGGCTTTCTGCCCGACCTCGAGGCGGTACCGCCGGAGGTGCTAAAGCGGGCAAAAATTATATGGGTAAACTACCCGAACAACCCCACTTCCGCCCCTCCCACGCTCGAGTTTTACGAGAAGCTCGTAAACTGGGCTAAAGAGCACGGCATTATAGTAGCCGCCGACAACGCCTACTCGGAGATTTACACGGGCAGCGAGAGGCCGCCTTCTATACTGCAGGTGCCCGGCGCTAAAGACGTGGCTATAGAGTTTCACTCGCTTTCTAAAACTTACAACATGACGGGCTGGCGTCTCGGCTGGGCGGTGGGTAACGCGGAGCTCGTTAAGGCCCTCGGTAAGGTAAAGACGAACGTCGACAGCGGTCAGTTCGGTGCCGTTCAGGACGCGGGCGTTAAGGCCCTCTCGCTGCCGGAGGAGGTGGTAGACCGCATAAGGGCCGTTTACCGCGAGCGTAAAAAAATCATGCTCGAGGCGCTCGAGAAGATAGGTCTAAAGGTCTACAGGAGCGACTACACGTTTTACCTGTGGGTAAAGGTGCCCGAAGGCTACAGCTCCGCCGAGTTCGTGGGCAGGCTTATAGACGAGGCGGGCGTGGTCTGTACGCCCGGCAGCGGTTTCGGCGAGCACGGCGAGGGCTACTTCCGGATATCCTTAACCGTCCCGACGGACAGGCTCTTGGAGGCGGCCGACAGGATAAAGCGGCTCACTCTTTAAGGAGCTGCGCGAGGTTTTTATACGCCCGCTCTCGCGCGTAGTCGTAGGGCGTCATGCCCTCTTCGTCTTTTACGTCTTTTTTTGCCCCGTGCTTGAGCAGCAGCTTGACGAGCTCCTCGCTTTTTACGAGAACGGCGATGTGTAAAGGCGTGCGGCCCCGGTTGTCTTGCGCGTTCGGGTCGGCACCGCGCTCGAGAAGCAGCTCTACGAGCTTAGGGCTCCGCATGTAGACCGCGTAGTGAAGGGGCGTGTACCCGTCCTCGTCGCGGGCGTTAACGTCGGCACCCTTGTTAAGCAGCTTAATTACCGCCTGCTCGTTCTTCGTCAGGACGGCCCTAAAGAGCTCGTCCGAGCCGTAGCTGAGCAGAAAAGCCGTTAGCAGGATAAGACTCCCCCGCTTCATCCGTTCTTAGTATAATTTAAGACCCCCGGAGGGGGTCTTTTACTTTTTAATGAGCTTTAAAAACTCCTCGCGCGTCTTGTCGTCCGTCTTAAATACGCCCCGGAGGGCGGAGGTGACCGTGAGGTGTCCGGGGGAGGTGACGCCCCGCATGGACATGCACAGGTGCTCCGCCTCCACCACCACGGCCACGCCTTTAGGTTTTAGCTCCCTCTCTAAAAAGTCGGCTATCTCGTCCGTGAGCCGCTCCTGAACCTGAGGCCTTAAGGCGAACGCTTTTACGGCCCTGACGAGCTTGGACAGGCCCGAGATGCGGCCGTCGGGTATGTAGGCAACGTGTACGAAGCCGAAGAAGGGCAGAAGGTGGTGTTCGCAGAAGCTGTAAAACCGGACGTCCTTTACGAGAACCATCTGGTCGTAAGAGCCGAACTCCTCGAAGAGTTTCATACTAAACGAGCGGGCCCGCTCGAACTCCTCCCACATCCGGGCCACGCGCTCGGGCGTCTCTTTAAGTCCTTCCCGGTCCGGGTTCTCCCCTATGCCTTCTAAAAAGAGTCTCACCGCCTGCTTAATCTTTTCCCTGTCTACGGGCATGGAGGAAGATTATACAATCGGTAATATGTACCTTGAGTTTGAGCGGGAGCTTTGGGAGCTTAAAGAGAAGATAGACAAGCTTCTGGGGCTTTACCGCTTAGGTAAAGAGGAGGTCTGGAGCGAGCTGCGCGAGCTCAGGAAGCTCTTTAAAGAGAAGGCTAAAAAGGTGTACGGCTCGCTCTCTCCGTGGGACCGCGTAGCGCTGGCGCGCCACCCGCGCCGTCCCCACACCTCGGACTTTATAAACTACCTTTTTAAAGACTTTACCGAGATAAAGGGCGACGGGGTTTACGGCGACGACCCGGCGGTTATAGCGGGGATAGGTTACCTCGGCGGCAGGCCCGTGGCGGTGGTGGGGCACGAGAAGGGCAGAACGACGAAAGAGAAGATGGAACGGAACTTCGGTATGCCCCACCCGGAGGGCTACCGGAAGGCCGTAAAGCTTTTTAAGTTGGCCGAGCGGAAGCGCATACCCGTCGTCACCTTTATAGACACGCCCGGCGCCTTCCCGGGCGTAGGGGCCGAAGAGCGCGGCCAGTCGCGGGCCATTGCCGAGAGCATGTACGCCATGGCCTTTCTAAAGGTACCTTCCGTGGCCGTGGTTATAGGCGAAGGCGGGAGCGGGGGCGCGCTGGCCTTCGGCGTGGCCAACCGCGTCTGCATGCTCGAGAACGCCTACTACTCCGTCATATCCCCCGAGGGCTGCGCCGCCATACTATGGAAAGACCAGAATAAAGTTAAAGAGGCCGCAAAAGCCTTAAAGCTTACGGCCGAAGACCTTAAGGAGCTCGGCGTCGTAGACTGCGTCATCCCCGAGCCCTTAGGGGCCGCCCACTGGAGCCCGAAGGCTACGGCCCGGCTCGTGGGGAGGTACCTAAAGAGCTGTCTAAACGAGCTCTGCTCGAGGGAGCCCGAGAAGCTCGTTCGGGAGCGGATGGAGAAGTTCCGCGCCATGGGCGCGTTTAAAGAAGAAGACTAAGCGCTTTTACAGTTAGGACAGAGGCCTTGGAAGTTTACCGAGTAGCCCAAAACGCTGAAGCCGTTAACCTCCCTCGGTACATTTAAAGAGACGTCTACGTTAAGGTCCTCTACCTTCCCGCAGCGCGTGCATATAATGTGGTGGTGCTCGTCGGTGTTAACGTCGTAGTGAGCCGAGTTTTTAGAGAAAAAGACCTTTTTAACCAGACCCAGCTCCTCGAAGGTCTCTAACGCGCGGTAAACCGTAGCGATAGATATGTAAGGGTGCTTCTTCTTTACCTCTTCGTATATCTCCTCCGCCGTGGGATGGTTACCGGCTTTTAACAGCGCTTCGTATATGGCGAGCCGCTGTGGCGTTATCTTAAGCCCGAGCTTTTTACACCGCTCGATAAACCGCTTCAGTCTCGCGTCCACGTCAAGCATGTTTAATAAAATAAAGGAGCTAAGAAACCAATTCAACAACGACTTTTAAAAACAAGGACTTATCACGTACTCGTAGTCTTCGCGTCTGCGTATAAGACGCACCTCTCCCTTCTCTACGAGCAGCTCCGCGGCGCGGGGCCTGAAGTTGTAGTGCGACGACATGGCAAACGCGTAAGCGCCCGCAGAGAGAAACGCCAGATAGTCGCCCCGCTTAAGCTCGGGAAGCCTACGGTTCTTAGCCAGAAAGTCGCCCGTCTCGCATATGGGGCCCACCACCTCCCACTCGTAGCGCTCGGGCCTCTCCTCGAGCGTCACCGCGTGGTGGTACGAGCCGTAAAAGGCGGGCCTTATAAGGTCGTTCATCCCCGCGTCCACGACCGCGAACCGCTTCCCGCCCTTCTCTTTCGTAAACTGCACCTGCGTTATAAGCAGGCCCGCGTTACCCACGAGCGACCTTCCCGGCTCGAGTACGAGCTTACCGTCAAAGCCCGTCAGCACCTCGTTAAGCACGGCCGCCAGCTCGTGCGGCGTCGGCTCTCTGTCCTCGGGTCTGTACTTTATGCCCAGACCGCCGCCCACGTCGAGCAGCTCCAGATTGTAGCCCTCCCGTTTAAGCTCTCGGTAAAGCTCGTAGACCTTTAAGACCGCTTCGCGGTAAGGAGAGAGCTCGAGAAGCTGCGAGCCTATGTGAACGTGCAGACCTATAGGCTCGACGTTCGGCAGCTCCCGCGCCAGCCTGAAGGCCTCTTTAGCCTCCGAGGCATCAATGCCGAACTTACTCTCCTTAAGACCGGTAGCTACGTACGGGTGCGTTTTGGGGTCCACGTCGGGATTTACGCGGACGCACACGCGTGCCACCTTACCCTCTTTAGAAGCAAGCTTACTTAGAACCTCGAGCTCCTGAAAGCTCTCTACGTTAAAAGCCAGTATCCCCGCCCTTAAGGCCTGAAGCATCTCGCGCTCCGTTTTCCCTACGCCGGCGTAAACTATCCGCTCGGGCGGCACGCCCGAACGGAGCGCCAGATAGAGCTCCCCGCCCGAGACCACGTCCGCACCCGCCCCCTCGCGCGCAAGCAGGCTAACGAGGTGCGGGTTAAAGTTCGCCTTAACCGCGTAGCAGATAAGCGCGTCGGGGAAAGCTTCCCTGTAAGCTCTCAGCCTGTCTTTTATAAACGAGGCGCTGTAGACGAACAGCGGCGTGCCGAACTCTCGGGCCAGCTCCTTAAGCGGGACGCCCTCGAGCGTAAGCTCCCCGTTCTCGTAGCTTAGGTAGGGGTTGTACTCTTTAAGCAGCTCCATGGGAAAGACATTTTACCAGCTCTTAAGTAGGGCAAAAAGCGCCGCCCTTACGAAGGGGCCGTTTCTCACCTGCTCGGCCACGAGCGACTTAGGTGCGTAAATAAGCTCCTCCTCTACGTCCACGTTCGCGTTCACCGGCCCCGGGTGCAGGAAGAGCTTGACCCGCTTGTAGCGTTCCCTCGTAAGACCGAAGAGCTTAAAGTACGAGCTCAGCGAGGGTACCTCCTTCTCTTTCTGCCGCTCCCGCTGGAGCCTGAGCCAGACCACCGCGTCCGCCCACCCGAGCGCCTCGTCAAGCTCGTAAAAGAGCTCTACCCCCTCAAGCCCGCGCGGTATTAAAGTGGCCGGACCGCAGACGCCCACGCGCGCGCCGAACCGCTCTAAAAGCACCCTCTCGGAGCGGAACACGCGGCTGTACTTAACGTCTCCGACGAACAGCACGCGCAGCCCTTCCACCGAGCCCAGCCGCTCGAGTAGCGTAAACAGGTCCACGAGCGCCTGCGTCGGGTGCTCCCGCGTCCCGTCGCCGGCGTTTATAAGCGCGCTTTTAACGCCCGTCACCTCGCCGTAAGGCCAGAGCACGAACGGAACCCTAAAGACGGTAAAGTCGGCTCCCAGCGCCTCGAGCGTTCTAAGCGTGTCGTAAAAGCTCTCCCCCTTAACCGCCGAGCTCTCATGAGCGTTAACCGTCTGCACCTCGAGCCCGGCCCTTCTGGCCCCCGCCTCGAACGAGAGACGCGTCCGCGTCGACGGCTCGGCGAAAAAGAGCACCGCCCTCCCTCTAACTCTCACCTCCTCCCCCTCTTTAAGCCTACGCGCAAGCGTCATAAGCTCTCTTACCTGCTCGTTAGTAAGGTCGTTAACGCCAAGCAGGTGGCCCATCTCCCACCATTTTACCGCTCAAGGTAAACCGCGTACCAGCCGTCCTCCTCGGCAAGCTCGTCGGCCTCGCGTCCTAAAAGCTCGTAAAGCCTATTTAGCTCCTTCTTACCGTATACGCCCGAGAGGATAAAGCGGCTCCCTTTCTCCAGCAGACGGCTAAGGAGGTTCTCAAAGATAGGCAGCTCTAAGTTCGCCAGAACGAGGTCGAAGACCCCCTCCGCCCGCTCGAGCGAGCCCTCGAGGCAGGTAATCTTTACGCGGTTTATCCGGGCGTTCTCTTTACACTCCCTTACCGCCTCCGGGCTTACGTCGAGCGCCAGCACCTCGCCCGCTCCGAGCAGCTTAGCCGCTACGGCCAGCACGCCGCTGCCCGTCCCAAGGTCCAGCACCCTGTCTCCCTTCTTTAAGCGGCGGCTTAGAAGCTCGAGGCAGAGACGCGTCGTCGGGTGGAGGCCCGTCCCGAAGGCCATGCCCGGCTTTACCTTTATCACCTTCTTCCACGGCGGCACTATAACGAACGGGCCGGCCGAGACGGGCCCGAACTCGGGCCTCTCTTCGTAAGGCGGCGCCTCTTCCACCTTAACGGGCTTAAGCCCCTTTACCGGCTCGTACAGGTAGAAGTAAACCTTACCCCCTTCCCGTTTTACGACCTCCGCCCCCGTCTTTAGCTCCGTAAGAAGCTCGTAGAAGCGCTCTTCCTCGAGCGCGTACAGGTAACGCTTCACCTTATAAGCTCCGCCGCCCTGTAAGAGCTTCTTGCGTTGGGCCGTGCCACGACGAACCTAAAGCCCATCTCTTTCCCTTTCTCCTCAAAGAACCTAAACTCCTCTTCCGTATAGAGCTTTACGAGCCGGTGGTGCTTTAACGACGGTGGGTAGTACTGCCCTATCACCAGCCCGTCCACCCCTGCCTTTCTTAACCGCTCCATAACCCCGAGCACCTCTTCCTTCTTCTCGCCGAAGCCCAGTATAAGGGCCGACTTTACGGGCGTGTCGGGCGAGAGCTGCTTAGCCCGCCTTAGCAGCTCTAAGCTACGGTTAAAGTCGGCCCCTTTTCTTACGCGCGGGTAGAGCCTCGGGACCGTCTCGAGATTGTGCGCAAACACCGCAGGGCCGGCAGCGAGCACCGTCTCGAGCGCCCTCGGACAGCCTTTAAAGTCGGGCACGAGCACTTCGGTCTTAACGCCGTGACGCTTTAAAAGCTCAACGCAGCGGGCAAACTGGGAAGCTCCGCCGTCGGGCAGGTCGTCGCGCGTGGGCGAGGTTACGACCACGAACGAGAGGTTTAAGGCCTTTACGGCCTTTAAAAGCCTGTAAGGCTCTGACGGGTCCGGCAGGGCGGGTAGGCTTTTTGAGACGTTGCAGAAGCTGCAGCGCCTCGTGCAGCTTTTCCCCAGTATTAAAAAAGTGGCCGTGGAGCGGGAGAAGCAGTCTGAGATGTTAGGGCAGCGCGACTCCTCGCAGACGGTCCTGAGCTTTGCCTTTCTTAAGAGCTTTTTCATCCGCGTAAGCTCGGAGAGCCTTACGGTGGGCTTCATCTTAACGGGGTATTTTAATCCCGTACTTCTTTATCCGGTAGCTCAGCTGTCTCGGCGTCAGACCCAGCTCTTTAGCCGCCTCCTTTATAACGAAGTTGTGCTTTCTTAGCGCCTGCTCTATAAGCCTTATCTCCGCCTCTTTAACCGTAGAGAGCGGCAGCTCTGCGCTACCGCTTCTCAGCTCGGGCGGTAGGTCGTCCGCGCCTAAAACCCCGTCGCGGTCCAGAATCACCATCCGCTCTAAAACGTTCCTAAGCTCGCGGACGTTACCCGGCCAGTGGTAGCGCATAAACGCCTCCATCACCTCCGGGCTTACCTCCACCTGCTTTTTGTACTCGCGCTTAAGCTGGTCTAAAAAGTACTTCACCAAGGCCGGGATGTCTTCTTTCCGCTCGCGCAGCGGCGGGACGAAGACGGGTACCACGTTTAGCCGGTAGTAGAGGTCTTCGCGGAACTTACCCTCTTTCACCAGCGCCTCGAGGTCCCGGTTCGTCGCGGCCACTATCCTCACGTCCACCTTTACGGTCTTCCCGCTCCCGAGCGGCTCAATCTCTTTCTCTTGAAGCGCCCTTAGGAGCTTAGCCTGAAGGCTTAGAGGCAGGTCGCCTATCTCGTCTAAAAAGAGCGTCCCGCCGTCGGCCAGCTCGAACTTCCCTTTTTTGGAGCTGTAAGCACCGGTAAAGGCGCCTTTCTCGTAGCCGAAGAGCTCGGCCTCGAGCAGGCTCTCGGGTATGGCCGCGCAGTTGACCGTCACGAAGGGCTTGTCGGCGCGCGGGCTTAGGTAGTGTATCGCTTTAGCTACGAGCTCTTTACCCACGCCGCTCTCGCCGCGTATAAGCACCGTGGCGTTCGTGGGCGCGACGCGGTGGATAACCTCGAGCAGCTGCGTGACGGCCTTACTTCTCCCTACGAGACCCTCCACCTCGAGCCGGTCGTACAGCCTCTTTAGCTCGAACTCGAGCGCCTTTTTCTCGCTCTCGAGACTCTCGCGCTCGCGCTCCACCTGACTGGCAAGACCGTAGGCGTTGGCTATAAGCGTAGCCACCATGTTTAGAAAGCGCGTAAGCTCGTCCAGCGAGTCGCGGCGGCCGAGCTCCTTGTCCGCCGTCAGGACGCCCACCACCTTCCCGCGGAGCTTAATGGGCACCGCTATAAAAGCCACCTTCTTACCTTTCAGGTCCTTCCTCTTCCACAGCTTGTTTAAAAAGGCCGGCTCTTGCGATATGTCGGGCACGACTATGGGCACGCCGTGCTTCCAGACCTTACCCGTTATGCCCTCGCCCCGTTTAAAGCCGTCGCGCGGCGTACGGGCCGAGGAGGTGGCCCTTACCACTATCCGGTCCTCGTTCGGGTCGTAAAGCGTAAGCGTCACGCGCTCAAACCCCATGAGCTTTTTAAGCAGCCTGAGCGCGTAAGGCACCGTCTGGCCGAGGTTCAGCGAGCTGGATATAACCCTGCTAATCTCGTAAAGCGTCTCGAGCTCGAGCTTGTAGTCCATAGCTGTAGCTAATTTAACGCCTCTGTAGCAGAAAGCTACACCTCTCGTCCCCGCGGGCCCTGCAGCTGACCTCCCTACAGTCCCACCGCTCGCCGAGCATCTCGGTAAAAAAGCCTCCCAGCGCTCCCGCCACGGGCAGACAGACGGGCTTCCTGCTCTTTCCTATAGCCTCGGCAAACACCGTAGAGAGAAAACTCATCTCCACCTTACCGTCTTTAATTTCGTAGAGCTCAAGACGCGCTACGCGCGTCTCTTTTAAAAAAGCCTCCGCGTAAAGACAGACCTCTTCGTACGAGAAGCGCTCCTTCTCCGACATCTCTTTAACCATCCGCGCCCCCATCTCCCCCGCCTTTCTGCCCGAGAGGGTTAAAAGCCCGCCTATCCCGAATCCCGCGAGCTTAAACACCTGTGCGTAAAACTCCTTAACCGGCTTTGCCGGTAGCAGGAGCCCCTCCGTCCTTAAAAAAGTCCTTACCTGAGAGAGTATCTCTTCCTTCTGCATGCCCCGAGCCTCCTTTATTTATTTATATGGAAGTATTTGCCTCGCTCGAGAGCTGGGACGTAGACGACCCCCTCGCCCTTCTGTTTTTAGGCCACTACCACCAGAAGGGTCTTATAAAGCTCCTCGGCGTCCACCTCGACGAAGGCTCTCCCCGGCAGCTCTCCCTTTACGCCCGTCTGCTTAAAGAGGCCGAGCTCGAGCTGCCCCTCTTTGCCCCGCCCGTAGCCGGTAAAGACGAGGTCCACCCCAGCTACGCGGAGCTCCTGCCCGGCTACGAGCGCGAAAAAGCCCGGGCCCTGCCCACCGCCGAGGCCGCGGAGCTTTTAAAAAACAGACCCTTCCGGCTCCTCGTGGGCGGCTCGTTAACCTTTGCTTCTTCCCTGCTTAAGGCCGGCCTTAGGCCCGTAGGGGCCGTGGTCCAAGGCGGCTTTGCCGGCGTTAACGTCACGGGCCGGCCTAACGCGAAGTTCGGTACGCGGAACTTCGTCCCGAGCTTTAACCTAAACAAAGACTTTAACGCTACGCTTAACTTCTTCCGTCTCCGTCAGGAGCGGCCCTTTCCTTTACTTCTGGTCTCTAAAAACGTCAACCACCTTCTGCTCGTTAAGGAGGAAGAGCTGCCCGGCTTTAGCGAGACGCCCGCGGGCAACGCCTTTTTAAAGCTCTTAAGGGCTTACCTCAGACGCGTACGGCCGGAAAAAAGCCTACACGACGTTTACGCTTCTTTAGCCCTCCTTAAACCCGAGCTCTTTAGCTGGGAAGAGGTAAAGCCCGTCTGGCGCGAAGGTAAAAAGTACCCGCTGTGGGGCTCGGTTAAAGCCCGTACGGGGATAAAGATAAGCGTCTCGGCCGCACCCGAGGTTAAAGACTACGCCCTCTTAAAGGCCGCTCCGTAAAAGAGCTCCCTTAGCCTTACGAGCTCCTCGAGCGGGAGCTGGCCGGGGGCCGTGGCTTTATCGAGCGAGGCGTAAGATATCACCGAGCCGAAGGCAAAGCCCGCCACGCGCGTAACGACGCCCTCCTGACCCATGGCTATGGCTATCTTCTCCCCGGGCACCTCCCGCGCTACGCAGAGCAGACGGGCCGCGTCCTCGAGACCGTTAGCCTTAACGGCCACTTTAGGTATGCCGCCGTAACGCTTCCCTTCTCTAAAGAGCTCTTTTAAAATCCACGAGGGGGGCGTCCTCTCAAAGTCGTGGTAAGAGACTATAAGCTTTTTCCCGGCTTGCCTTATAAGCGGGCCGTAGACGACGAGCTCGCTCCTCCTCCTTAGCTCTAAGTCCGTGTAGTCGCTTAAAGGGCCCAGCTCCCTTATAAGCTCGCCTCGGTTAGGAAGCTCCCTCCCGCCTTCCTCGGGCGCCCTTACGGTGAGAATGGTCCCGAGACCTTCCTTTTTTACTAGCTCGAGCTTCTTCTTAACGGCGGGTAACGAGGGGTCGTTAAAGAGGTCTACGCGGAGCTCTATAAGGTCAGCTCCGAGGGCCTTAGCTTTCCTAACGCGCTCGGTGAACCGCTCGTCGTCGAGGGGAACGGCTATAAGCATCAGCCCTGCTCTTGGTTTTTAGCTATCTCCTCCTCGGGCCTTCTGGCCCGCTGGAGAATCTTCACCACCACCCACCTTTTGGTTTTAGAGATGGGCCTCGTCTCGCGGATGAGAACCACGTCGCCCTCGCGGCACTCATTCTTCTCGTCGTGCGCGTGGTACTTCTTACTCTTAACTATGTGCTTACCGTACAGAGGGTGAGGTACCTTACGGTCTACCTTAACCACTACGGTTTTGTCCATCTTGTCGCTTACCACCACGCCCACGAGGTGTTTCCTCTTCTCGTGCCACTTTTTTTCCGTCATCCTTGCTCACCCCTCAGCTCTTTCTCCCTTATTACCGTAAGCACGCGGGCTATGTTCCGCTTAACCTTTCTTATCTCCATAGGGTTCTCGAGGCCCTGTACCTGCTTTTTAAACCTCAAGCGGAGCAGCTCCATCTTAAGCTCGTCTAAAAGCTCCTGAAGCTCCTTTATCGTCTTCTTTCTAAGCTCCTCGAGGTACTGCTTTCTCTTTTTCTCCGACATCATGGGCCCTTACCTCAGTACTTAAAGGTAAACTCGCCGTAGCGGACGAGTCTTACGGGTATGGGCAGCTTGGAAGCGGCTATCCGGAAGGCCTCTTGGGCCACGTCCTCGGGAACGCCCGTAAACTCGAAAAGTATCCTACCGGGCTTAACGACCGCCACAAAGCCTTCGGGGTCACCCTTACCGCCGCCCATCCTCACCTCGTTGGGCTTTTTCGTGTAAGGCTTGTCCGGGAATATCCGTATCCATATCTTGGCACCCTTTTTCAGGCTCCTTACCAGAGCCACGCGCACGGCCTCTATCTGCTGCTGCGTTATCCAAGCCCTGTCGAGTGCCTGTATGCCGTACTCGCCGAAGGCGAGTTTGTTGCCCCTGAAGGCCTTACCTTTAAGCGTCCCCCTTCTCTGCTTTCTCCACTTTACGCGCCTCGGCTGGAGGTACATCTCTTAACCCTCCTTCGTCGCTTGTAGAATCTCTTCCTCAATCTTCTTAAGAATCTCGTGCTTTCCGCCTTTAAGGATGTCGCCTTTGTAAATCCATACCTTAACGCTGAGAATGCCGTACTTGGTGTAAGCGGTGGCAAAGCCGTAGTCTATGTCGGCCCGTATGGTCTGGAGGGGCATCCTGCCTACGAGGAACCACTCTTTCCGCGCAAGCTCCGCCCCGCCGATTCTGCCTTTTACCTGTATCTTTACGCCCTTGGCGCCGGCCTTAAGCGCGTTGTCTATGGCCCTCTTCATGGCCCTTCTGTGAGACACCCGCCTCTCTATCTGTGCGGCTATGTCCTCGGCTACCAGCTGGGCGTCCATCTCGGGCACCTTTACCTCTATAACGCTTATGGTCACCTCTTTCCCGGGAAGCATCTTCTCTATCGTCCGTTTAAGCCGTTCCACCTCTTGGCCTTTTCTGCCTATAACTATAGCGGGGCGGGCGGTGTGAATTTTTACCCTTACCTTGTCTACTATCCGCTCTATCTCTACCTTAGATATGCCCGCTACCTTGTAGCGCTGCTTTATGTAGTTCTTTATCTTCAGGTCCTCGTGCAGGAGCTTCCGGTAGTCCTTTTTGGGTGCGAACCACTTGGAAGGCCAGTCTTTTATAATGCCGAGCCTAAAGCCTATCGGGTGCGTCTTCTGGCCCATCTTCAGCTCTCCTCCTTACCCTCTTCGGGCCGCTCTTCTAATACTATTGTAATGTGCGAGAGGCGCTTCCTTACCATGGTGGCCCTGCCGTGCGCCCTCGGCATCCACTTCTTAAGCATAGGGCCGCGGTCGGCCACGGCCTTTTTCACGTACAGCCTGTCGAGGTCGAGCCCCTTCTGCTCCGCGTTGGCCAAGGCACTTTTAAGAAGCTTCTCTACTATGCGGGCGGCGCGCTTAGGGATAACGCGGAGCAGGTAAAGCGCGTCGCCCACGTCTTTACCCTGTATCTCCCGCAGAACCAGACGGGCCTTAAGCGGCGAGACGTGCGCGTAACGGAGTATGGCTATAGCTTGATTGGGTCTGTAGCCCTCGCGCTGAGACTTGTCTTTTATCTTTAGCTGGCCCATGACCGCCTACCTCACTTCTTCTTGACGACTTTACCGCTCTTGTCGGGGTGGCCGCGGAAGGTACGCGTGGGCGCAAACTCGCCGAGCTTGTGGCCCACCATGTCCTGCGTTATGTAAACCGGGACGAAAGTCTTGCCGTTGTGCACGGCTATGGTGTGGCCCACGAACTCCGGGATAATGGTCGTCGAGCGGGAGTAGGTCCTTACGACCTTCCGCTCCCCGCTCTCGTTCATCTTCCGTATCCGCATCCAGAGCTTGGGGTCCACGAAGGCCTTCTTCTCCACCATCTTCTTGTACTGGTCGTAGAGCTGCTCGTAGCGGCGGACGCGGTTTATAATGACCTCGAGCGCCCTTACTTGAGCGTCTACTTTGCTCGTCTCGCGGATGAGCTCCTTAACGTGCTCGGGCTTCTCGTGCTCGGGCTTGAGGCCCTTGCTCGCCTCGCGGAGCTGCTTTTTAAGCATCTCGAGCACTTGCTTGCGCTCCTCGAGCAGCTCCTCGAGCTCCCTTAGCGTGACTTTACCCTTTAAAAGCTCGTAAGAGCCGTAACGCTTTATGGCCTCGCGGACGAGTTTGTAAGCTCTCTGGAGCTTCTTGTAAAGCTTGTAAAACTCTTCGGGGTTCTCTATAAGCTTGTGCCGTTTGTTCCAAGCTCCTTTAAACCCCATGCCTCAGCCTCCTTTAAAGGGGCCTGCCGTCCCTTCTGGTTATGATGAACTTGTCGGAAGGACGCTTACCCCTTCTCGTCTTGTAGCCCTTCGTCTTCCAGCCCCAAGGCGACTCGGGGTGTTTACCGCGCGTCTTACCCTCACCGCCGCCGTGCGGGTGGTCCACCGGGTTCATGGCCGTACCGCGCGTGTGGGGCCTCCAGCCGAGCCAGCGGGCTCTACCGGCTTTACCCAGTTTAACCAGCTCGTGCTCGGCCAGACCGACGCGTCCTATGGTAGCCATGCACCGCTCGTGTATCATCCTCGTCTCGCCCGAGGGCATCCGGACCACCACGTACCCGGGCTTGGAAGACTTACCGAGCACCTGCGCCCACGTACCCGCGGAGCGGGCAATCTGACCGCCCTTACCCGGCTTAAACTCTATGTTGTGTACCACCGTACCTTCGGGTATGTACTTAAGCGGCATGGCGTTACCCGGCTTTATCTCGGGTAAAGGCTTGCCGGCCTCGGCGTCTTCCCAGCTTATCGAGACCACCTCGTCACCCACCTTAAGACCCTCGGGCCATATGATGTAGCGCTTCTCCCCGTCCGCGTAGTGAAGCAGGCATATGCGGGCGCTCCTAAACGGGTCGTACTCTATAGAGACCACGCGGGCGGGAACGAGACTCTTGTCTCGCTTAAAGTCTATAATCCGGTAGAGCTTCTTGTGACCGCCTCCGCGGTGACGGGCCGTTATGTTACCCCGCTGGCGCGACCTTCCCTTAGCCCTGTGCCACCACTTAAGGAGCGACTTCTCGGGCTCGACTTGGTTCTTCTTAACGAGAACCTTCTCTTTCCCTTTACGGACCAGCTTCTCTATCTCTTCAAAGTCGTAAAGTACCGCGTGACGCGTCCCGTTGGTAACGGGTTTAAGCTTCCTAACGCCCATGGCTTCTACCTCACTTAACGAACTCGAGAATGTCTATTTTATGCCCGCGCTCGAGCGTGACAATAGCTTTCTTCCACTTCTTCGTCTCGCCGTACTGGCGGAGCTTGTTAAGCACGCGCTTCTTTTTAGGCTTTACAATCATCGTGTTTACCTTCTTTACCTTGACGCCGAAGAGCTTCTCTATAGCTTGCTTTATCTCCGTCTTGGAGGCGTCGAGCGCTACCTCAAAGGTGTACTTGTTGTAGTCCTCCATAAGCCGGTTGCTCTTCTCCGTTATTATGGGCCGAATTATTATCTCGTAGGGCTTTCTCTGGCTCATGGCTCTACGCCTCCACCTTCCTGTATATACGCTCTAAGGTATCTTTGTGGATAACGAGCTTGTTAGCCCAGAGAACGTCGTAGACGTTAAGACCTTCCGGTAGGATTACCTTAACGTTGGGCAGGTTTCTGAAGGACTTGTAGACCACTTCGTTCTTCTCGGGCACGACGAGGAGAACCTTCTCCTTATCCACGCCCAGCTCTTTTAAAAACTTAAGCGCGTTCTTGGTCTTGGGCTCGTTGCCCAGCTCCAGCTTGTCTATAAAGATTACGGCGTTTTTCTGGGCGCGGTCCGAGAGGGCCATCTTAAGCCCAAGCTTACGGACCTTTTTAGGAAGCGGGTACTCGTAGTCGCGGGGCTTAGGGCCGTGAGCTACGCCGCCGCCTACGAAGATGTTTACGCCCCGCTCACCGTGACGGGCGTTACCCGTTCCTTTTTGAGGGAGTATCTTTCTGCCCGAGTAAGCAATCTCGCCCCGCGTCTTGGTCGAGTGCGTACCTTGCCTCCGCTTAGCCAGCTGCCACTTTACGACTTCCCAGAGTACGTGTTTTTTTACCTTTACGTTAAAAACGTCGTCGCGTACCTCTACGTCACCTATCTTCATGCCTCAGACCCCTTCTCCTCTTTAACGAGGTTCTGCGTTATAAACTCGAGGCGCTTCTTCTTAAGCTGCTGGCTCTTTCTGTAAGCTATGGTAGACTGCTCTACTATTACTATCCCCTTGTTGTGACCCGGAACGGAGCCTTTTACGAGTATTACGTTCTCGTCGGGCAGAACGTCTACTACGAAAAGGCCCTGAACGCGTATAGGCTCGGCACCGTAGTGGCCGGGCATCCGCTTACCTTTCCAGACGCGGCCCGGGTCCGTCCTCTGGCCTATGGCACCCACCGCCCTGTGGTACCTGTGGCCGTGAGACTTGGGAAAGCCCGCAAAGTCCCACCTTTTCATAGCGCCCGCAAAGCCGCGCCCTTTGGAAATACCCAGCACGTCTACCAAGTCGCCCGGTTTAAACACGTCTTGAACCTTAAGCTCTTGCCCTTCTTTAAACTCCTCGGGGTTGTCCACGCGGAACTCCCAGAGCCTCCTCAGGAGGGGAACCCCGCGTTTCTTAAAGTGCCCTATTAAAGGTTTGGTCAGGTGTTTCTCTTTAGCCTCAAAGGCCCCCACCTGAAGGGCTTTGTAGCCGTCCTTGCCCTCTTCCGTCTTAACCTGTACGACGTAGTTTACGGGAAACTTTATAACGGTTACGGGTACGGAGGTGCCGTCTTTAAGAAGGACGCGCGTCATGCCGACTTTCTGGCCGATTAAACCTAAGGGCATCTTACTAACCTCTCATCTTTACTTCTACGTCCACGCCCGCGGGCAGGTTTATCTCCATAAGCGCTTCTATAGTCTGGGGCGTAAAGCGCGTTATGTCTATAATCCGGGAGAACTCCCTAATCTCGAAGTGCTCCCGCGACTGGTCGTACTTGTGCGGAGACCTAAGCACGCACCACTTTTTTATCCGCGTCGGGAGCGGGATGGGGCCCTTCACGACCCCACCCGTTCTTTTAACCGTCTCTATTATCTGCTTGGCCGACTTGTCGAGCAGTTTGTGGTCGTAAGCCTTTAGCTTTATCCGTATTTTCTCCTGCTCCATGGCTCTATCCCTCAGTCGAGGATTTTGGTAACGACGCCTGCGCCTACGGTTCTACCGCCTTCGCGGATGGCAAACCTCAGGCCTTCCTCGAGCG
>JAADCR010000066.1 GCA_013154375.1 Aquificota bacterium
TCTTTTCTTTAGGTAAGCTTAACGCTTGCTCTATCTTGCGCGCCATGCCTTCCCAGTCGCCTACCTTTACTAAAAAGCCGTTGTAGCCGTCTTTTAGGTAGGAGGGTATCCCGCCCGCGTCGGTGCTTACCACCACGAGCCCGCAGGCCATGGCCTGAAGCACGGCCCCCGCTATCCCCTCCGAGAACGAGCCGAAGAGGAAAAGGTCGGCTCCCTGTAGCAGGTACTCAACGTCGCTTCTAAATCCGAGCCCCGCGCACCTGTCGGCAAGCCCGTAGCGGGCGAAGGTGCGGCGCGCCTCCTCCGAGTCGGTGCCAAGACCCACGAAAAAAGCTTTAAAGTTTTTCGTCTGCAGCCGCTTTAGGGCCTTCAGTATCACCTCTTGGCCTTTGCGCCACGGCTGCCAGTTGGCTACGTTTACGAGCATCAGCTCGTTCTCTTTAAGCCCGAGCTCGGCCCTTACGCGCTCCCTTAGCTCGGGCCGGGGCCGGAAGCGCGTAAGGTCTATCCCGCTCTCTATAAGCACGAGCTTCTCGGGAAAAAAGTTCTTCTCCTTTAAAAGCTCGTAAACGCCTTTAGAGACGACGACTATCCGGTCGGCGAAGCGGTACTTAAGGTGCTTAGACCAGAAAGACGGGACGAAGCCGGAGCGTCTCAGCGCCACCAAGGGGAGTTTACGGCCTAAAAAGGCGAAAGCCGTAAGGACGTAGTCGAGGGCGTGGGAGGAGTGGGCTACGACGGCGTCGAAGCGGTTCTCTTTTATTATCCGGGCGAGGCGGTAGGCGTTGCGGGGGTCGAAGCGGTTGTGCGTTTTCTCGAAGTAGTGGAGCTTTACGGGCGTAGAGCGGAGCTTATGCTCCATAAGCTCGTAGCCGTAGGCTAAGGCGAGGTGGGACTCGAAGCCTTTCTCGGCCAGACCTTTAGTTATCAGATAAGTCTGCTCTTTGGTGCCGCACCAGCCGGTGCCGTCGACGACGCTTAAGACCTTCAAAGGTTAAAAGAGGGAAGGAGGCTCAGGAAGAGACCTCCTTCACCAGCTCCTTGGCGGGTTTAAAGGTGAGCACTATCCGTGCGGGTATCTTGATGACCTGTCCGGTTCTGGGGTTCCTGCCTTTACGGGCCTTGCGCTTTACGACCTTAAAGGTGCCGAGACCGGGTATCCGGAGGCTCTCGCCCCTCTTAAACAGCTCGTGTATGGCTTCCACGAAGGCCTTGAGGGCTGCGTCGGCTTCCTTCTTGGTGATGCCCGCCTTCTCGGCAATCTTAGCTACCAGCTCTGCCTTGGTCATTTTACGCACCTCCCTTAGTTTTGTTCTTCAATTTAAGATTTTACCTCAGTTTTTCAATCGGGAAAGAACCTCTTTGTAGCCTTCAAGCAGGTCGCCGAGGCCGAACCTGAACCTGTCTTTGTCGAGCTTCTCACCCGTCCTCTCGTCCCAGAGCCGCATCGAATCGGGAGAAAGCTCGTCCACCACCGCGAGGTTTCCGTCGGGAAGAATGCCCATCTCGAGCTTAAAGTCGACCAGTCTTATGCCTTTTTTCTTAAACAGCTCCCTCAGAACCTCGTTAACCTTCAGGGCCAGCTTCTTCATCTCGGGCAGCAGCTCGGGCGGAGCGAGCTTTAACGCCCTCACGTGCTCCTCGCAGACCATAGGGTCGTGAAGCTCGTCGCTCTTTAAAAAAAACTCCACCAGCGGCGGCTCTAAGGGCGTCCCTTCTTTAACGCCGTAGCGCTTTACGAAGCTGCCCGCCGCGTAGTTTCTCACCACCACCTCCAGCGGGAAGCGCTCTGCCCTGTAGACGAGCATCTCCCGCTCGGAGAGCTTTTTTATAAAGTGCGTCTTTATCCCGCGGCTCTCGAGCAGCTCGAAGAGTGCCGACGATATGGCGTTGTTAAGCGCCCCTTTTCCTTCCACGCGGGCCTTTTTAAGCCCGTCGAAGGCCGACGCCTCGTCTTTAAACTCGAGAACCAGCTTGTCCGGCTCGTCCGTCTCGTATACGACCTTAGCCTTCCCTTCGTAAAGCTTACGCCGCTTCATCCCTCACCTAATTTTAAAGGTAAAGACTTTACCGTTTAGCTTAAGCTCGACCAGCTCGGGCAGACCCTCGTAGCTCGCGTGCGAGCCCTTAGCGTCCACGGCCCTAAGCTCAAACTGCTCGAACCGGCCTATAAAGACGAGCTCGTCCTCTTCGTAGTAGTCGAGCGAGCCGGCCGGGTAAGGAAACTCGTAGCCGTAAAGCGCCCCGTTCCGGTAGATAAACGCCCGCTTAACCACGCCCCGGTAGCGCTCCCCGCCGCTCGTTATCAGAAACAGCTCCCTCCCGTCGCGTAGAAGAAGCTCCTTAGCCCCCGCCAGCGCCCGCTGGAGCTCCCAGAAGAGCGTAAGCTCTCTTCTTAACCTCTCGCTCCGCTCTACGGCCGAGGCGGTAAAGCTTACGCTCCGCGTAAAGACGGTAAGCAGCACCGAGAAGGTAAGCCCTAAAATCGTCAGAACGAGCAGAACCTCGACGAGCGTAAAGCCCTTAAAAGTGCTCAAAGCCTTTCTTTTCATACCGCTCGCCGTCTACGAAGAGACCTTCCCCCTCGCGCACCTCGCCCACGGCGGTAAAGCCCTCCGGCTCGCCGTCGGCGGTTATAAGCAGCTGGTAGTCCTCGCCGCCTAAAAGGGCGTACTCGTAAGGGTCTTTCCCGTACTTCTTGCAAAAAGCCTTAAGCTCGTCCGAGACGGGAAGCCTGTCTCTCTCGACAAAAAGCGCCACAGAGCTGCTGCGCGCCAGCCTGAGCGCGTCCTTGGCAAAACCGTCGCTTACGTCCATGCAGGCCGAGGCGTGCTTTACCACGGCGGGCAGAAGGTCGAGCCGCGCGTAGGGTCTTAGGTGACGCCTTATAAGCTCGCGCTCGAAAGGCTCGTAACGCTCTTTACGCATAAGAAGCAGCTCCAGACCGGCCCGCGCGTCACCGAGGTAGCCCGAGACGAGGAGCTTCTGTCCCGGGCGAGCCCCCTTACGGCTTACGAACCTCTCGGCCTCGCCCACCACGAAGACCGAGAGGCCGAGCTTCTCGTCCCTGACCGTGTTACCGCCCACGAGCTTACACGCGTAGTAGTCGCAGGCCTCCTTTATCCCCTCGTAAAGCTCTAAAAGCTCCTTAAGCTCGAGCCCGGGCGGGACCGAGAGGTCCGTCAGAAGCCAGAGGGGCCTACCGCCGCTGGCCGCGCAGTCGCTAACGCTTACCGAGACGGCCTTCCAGCCGAGCTCGCGCTTAGGAAAGAAGCGCAGAAAGTGCGTCCCTTCGCGCAGCGCGTCGCACGAGAGCAGGAGCGTCTTGCCGGCGCAGCTAACCGGCGCCGCGTCGTCGCCTATCTCCTCCGAGCCCAGCAGCCGGGCCAGCCGTTCTACAAGCCCGTCCTCGCCTACGCGGCTTACCTCCACGCTGCTATTATAAATACCATGAGAAGGAGAGAGTTTATAAAAGCCCTCTCGGCCCTCGCGGCGCTGCCGCTTGCCCTAAGAGCCGAAGAGAGGCCCGCTTACCTAAAAGAGTACTTCGGCGAGCGTAAGGTAAAGCCCTGCCGCCGGATAAAGCTCGTAGTCCCGCCGGTTACCGACTCGGGCGCTCAGGTGCCCGTAAAGGTCGAGGCGGAGCTGCCCGTCGAGCAGGTAAAGGCCCTCTGGCTCTTTGCCGACCAGAACCCCCGCCCCTTCATCTTAAAGTCCACCTTCTCGCCGCTTAACGGCGAGGTTTACCTCTACACGCGCGTCAAGCTGGCAAAAAGCGGCAGGGTAAGGGCCGTCCTCGAGCTTAAAGACGGCACGCTTTTAGAGAAGACCGCCTTCGTAGAGGTTAAAAAGGGCGGCTGCGGTTAAAGGAGGTACCGCCTATGCAGGTAGGCAAGATTCTCATAAAGCTGCCTAAAAAGGTCCGTAAAGGCGAGGTGTTTAAGCTCCGCTTTATTATCTTCCATCCCATGGAGACGGGCCGCCGCAGAGACCCCGTTACGGGCGAGCTAATCCCGGCGCACTACCTTACGCGCGTCCGCGTCTACTACGACGAGACGCTCGTAAACGACGTAACCACCTCCCCCGCCTTAAGCCGTAACCCCTACTTTATGTTCAAGCTAAAGGCCGTTAAGTCGGGCACGATAAGAGTAGAGGCCGAGGACAACAAGGGCAACCGGTGGAGCGCCTCGGCACCCTTACGCGTGGAAGACTCCGAGCAGGCGGTCCGGGACGCTAAAAAGAAGTGGGAAAGCTTAAAGTAGCCCTCCTGCTTCTGGCTGCCCTGTCGCTTGGCGCGGAGCAGCTCTTTTACGAGAGACCGCTGAGGCTCCCCTTTAACGAAGCCTACCTTAAGCTCAAGCGTTCACTCGAGAACGAAGGCTTTTTAGTAGTAAAAGAGCTTAAAAGACGGCCCTACCGGGCCGTACTGTTTGTAAAAGGGAAGCCTTTAGAGGAGCTGGTTAAGCTCTGTCCGCGCTTCGGCGCTTACTACCCGTACCGCGTCTACTTAAAAGAAAAAGACGGTACGGCGGTGGCGGGATTTGCGAGGCCTTCGGTGTTTGCGGCGCTGGCGGGTAAGAGCTTAAGCCCGTCCGTAAAAGAGAAGCTGACGGAGCTCGAGGAGCGGCTTAAAGAGGCTCTTAGCTTTTAGGCCTCGGGCTCTCTCTCCTTCTCTTCGAGCTTGACGACCATAACCTCTTTTACGGTGTTACGGTCCGTCTCGCTTACGACGAACTTAAAGCCCTGAAACTCAAACTCGTCGCCCTTCTGGGGCACCTTCTCGAGGTTGGCCATGACGAAGCCGCTGACCGTGTCGTACTCGTACTCCTCGGGTAGCTCGAGACCTATCTTCTCGGCAAGCTCCTCTATGTCCACCGAGCCGCCCACGCGGTAAGTGTCGGCCGATATCTTCTCGACCTCCCTCTCCTCTTCGCGCTCCTGCGTCACCTCGCCGGCCATCCACTTTAAAACGTCGTAGTGCGTCACGAGGCCCGTAAGCAGACCGTGCTCGTCGACCACGAGCGCCATCTGCGCCCGCCGCTTCTTCATCTCCACTAACAGCCTTAAAACGGTCATAACCTCGGGCACCACGAACGGCTCGCGGGCAAACTCCTTTAACAGCCTCTCGGCGTTCTGCTGGACCGGCAGGAGGTCCTTAACGAACACCACGCCCGTGGCGTTGTCGAGCGTCTCGCGGTAGACGGGCAGCTTCGTGTGACGGGCCCGCTTTATCTCCTTTACCGCCTCTTTTACCTTCCTGTCTTCGGGCAGGGCGAATATCTTGGGCCTCGGCGTCATTATCTCCCTAACCAGCACCTCGTCGAGCTTAAGCGCTTTCTCTATCATCTCCTTCTCTTCGTGCGTAAACTCGCCCGTCTCTATCCCCTGCTCGAGCAGGCTCAGAAGCTTCTCCTCCGACAGGACGAAGACCTCCTCCTTAAACTCGATGCCGAAGCGCTTAAGAATGAGCTTCGACGGCCACAGGACGACAACCCTTATAGGCGTTATAAGTACGTGGAAGAGGTAAAAGACGGGCGCGTAGATAAGCGAGAGACGGTCCGCCACGGGCAGAACCACGTTCTTGGGTATCGTCTCGCCGAAGATAAATATCAGCGTTGAGACGACGAACGCCGAGAGAAAGGCCCCCTTCTGGCCGAAGAGCTCGGTAAAGACCTTAGTCCCGTAAGAGGCTATAAGAACGTTGACCAGCTCGTTGCCTATGAGGATGGATATAAGCACCTCTTTAGGCTTGGAGATAAGGTACATAAGAATCGGGTAGACTTTGCTCTTGGAGAACTTCATAAGGACGGGCTTGCTGACGCTGAAAAAGACCACCTCCGAGGAGGCGAAAAAGCCCGAGGCAAAGAGCAAGAAAACGAAGACGAGAAAGTCAGTATAGGTTACAGAAGACAGCTCTGTCATCTACCTCTACCCTCCTGACGGTCCGGCTGCACTCGGGCAGGGCCTCTTTACAGCGCGGGAGAAACGGGCAGCCCTGCTCGGGCACGGTAAACTCCTCCTCCTCCAGCCCCTCTACGGGCCGTCGGAGGCGCGGGTGGCGCGCGGGCACGCTCTCGAGAAGCAGGCGCGTGTAAGGGTGTAGCGGCCGCTTCAGCACCTTCTCCTTAGGCCCGAGCTCCATAAGCAGACCCGCGTAGAGCACCGCCACGCGGTGGGCCACTTTCTCCACCACCCTCACGTCGTGCGTTATAAACAGAAAGGCTATACCTTTCTCGTTTAGCTCTTTAAAGAGGTTAATAACCTCCGCCTGTACCGAGAGGTCTAAGGAGGCCGTAGGCTCGTCCGCTACCACGAGCTTAGGCTCGAGCACCACGGCCCGCGCCACGGCCACGCGCTGGGCCTGACCGCCGCTAAGACGCGGCGGCTTCTCGTAGAGCAGCTCCTCGCTTAGCCCCACGCGCCTTATTACCTCCCTTACGCGCTCGTCGGCGTTCTTTACGCGGTGGACCACGAGCGGCTCTTTTACTATCTCGTAGACGGTCATCCGCGGGTTTAGCGAGGAGCGCGGGTCTTGGAAGACGACCGAGACGAGCCGGGTGTAGGCTCTGTCCCACTTAAAGGCGTCCCTGCCCATAAACAGGACGCGCCCGCCCGTGGGCTTCTCGAGCCTGAGAACTATCTTACCCACCGTGGACTTGCCCGAGCCGCTCTCGCCCACGAGCGCGAGCACCTCGCCGCTAAAGAGGGTAAAGCTCACCCCCCTGAGGGCTCTCACCTCTTCGGTCTTAAAAAGACCGCGCTTTACGCGGTAAGTCTTGGTTAAGTTCTCGACCGAGAGCAGCTCCTCCATTTATATGGTGCGGGAGAAGGTAAGCTCCTTTTTCCTGCGCAGGTGTGCGTCAAAGACCATGGCCACGTTGCGTATAAGCAGCCTCCCCACGGGCAGAATCTTTATGCGGTCGTCCTCGAGCTTTATAAGCCCGTCTTGCTCCATCTCTTTAAGCTCCTCCAGCTCCCGCCGGAAGTACTCTTTAAAGTTTATCCCGTAACGCTCCTCTACCTTTCTAAACTCCACCCCGAGGTTACACATAACGTCCATAATCACGTCGCGGCGGATAAAGTCGTCCTCCGTCATCAGGTAGCCCCTAAAGACGGGCAGCTCGCCCGCGTCCACGGCCCGGTTGTACTCGCGTAAAGTTTTGTAGTTCTGGAAGTACCCGTCGTACAGCATGCCTATAGAGGTAGCGCCGAAGCCTAAAAGCTCCACGCCCTTTTTGGTGGTGTAGCCTTGGAAGTTCCGCCACAGCTCGCCCTTACGCTGCGCCACCGCCAGCTCGTCCTCGGGCTTGGCAAAGTGGTCCATACCTATGTAAACGTAGCCGGCGTCTTGGAAGCTCTCGACAATCGTCTGGAGTATCTTCAGCTTCTCCTCCGCGTCGGGCAGGGCTTCCGCCGGCAGGAGCTTCTGGTGAGGCTTTATCTGGGGTATGTAGGCAAAGCTGTAAGCTGCCACGCGGTCGGGCCCGAGCTCCACGACCCGCTCTACGGTCCGCTTAAAGCTCTCGGCCGTCTGGTACGGCAGGCCGTATATAAGGTCGACGTTTATGCTCGTAAAGCCCGCCTCGCGGAGCTTACTAAACTTCTCCTTTACGAGCTCGTAGGGCTGCAGCCTGCCCACCGCCTGCTGCACTTTAGGGTCTAAGTCCTGAACGCCTAAGCTCACGCGGTTAAACCCGGCCTCCTTTATGGCCTCTATCTGCTCGTCGGTCAGGTAACGCGGGTCGAGCTCTATAGACAGCTCGGCTCCCTCGTCGACGGTGAAGCGCTTTCTTATCTCGTCCATAAGAGCTTTTATCTGCCCGGGGCTGAGGTAGTTGGGCGTACCGCCGCCCCAGTGAAGCTGGACGACCTTCCTCGAGGGGTCTAAAAGCTCGGCTACGAGGTCCATCTCGCGCACGAGCCGGTTAAGGTACGGCTCTTCTATGCCGCGGCGGTGCGAGACTATAACGTTACAGCCGCAGTAAAGGCAGCGCTGCTCGCAGAAAGGAATGTGGAAGTAAAGCGAGAGGGGGGTTTTACGGGCGTTACTCTCGAGGAGCTTCCGTCTGTAGTCGGCCGGGCCGACGGAGGCGTTAAACTCCGTGGCGGGCGGGTAGCTCGTGTAACGGGGCCCCGGGCGGTCGTACTTTTTAATAAGCTCGCGGTTAAACTCCGCTTTCATTATATCGTTAAAATAATATACCCTTTTATGAGCGGGATAGTACTTTACGAGAAAGAGGGGCACAAAGTCGTCCTGTTTGAGGAACTTACGCCTGCCAGTGCGGTGCAGGCCAACCAGTACCTAATCGTCCACGCGGGGGAAGGCATCCTCCTCGACCCGGGCGGACACAAGGTCTTCTCCCAGCTCAAGCGCGACGTCTCGGCACACCTGCCGCCTTCTAAGATACGCTACATATTCCTCTCGCACCAAGACCCCGACGTGGTGGCCTCCATAAACGGCTGGCTGCTGACCACGCAGGCCGAGGCTCTCATCTCCAAGCTCTGGGTGCGCTTCCTGCCGCACTTCGGGCTCGACAGCAAACTCGAGGGGAGGGTCGTGCCGCTCGACGACGAGGGGGGAGAGCTGGAGCTCGGCGGCTGCCGGTTTAAGATTCTGCCGGCGCACTTTCTCCACTCGCCGGGCAACTTCCAGCTCTACGACCCGTGCTCGGGCATCCTCTTTAGCGGCGACGTGGGGGCCTCGCTGGGCCAGCCGTACTTTTTCGTCGAGAACTTTGAAGAGCACGTTAAGTACATGGAGGCCTTTCACAGGCGTTACATGGCTTCGAGAAAAGCATGCCGTCTCTGGGTTAAGATGGTCCGCGAGCTTAAGCCCCGCGTTATAGCGCCCCAGCACGGCGCCGTCTTTAAAGACGAGATGGTGGAGCGGTTCTTAGACTGGCTTGAGGGGCTCGAGTGCGGGGTTGACCTTATGACCGAGACGGGCTTTACTATATCTTGATGGGAGGCGTTAGCCGGCGGGCCCTCTTGGCGGTCCTGCCCGCGCTGTTTCTGCTTCTTGCGTGTGAAGAGAGAAAGCAGCAGGGGGGCGTTTTCAACCCTCAGCAGGGCGAGTACAACGGGATAGAGCTTAACAAACCCGCCTACAACTTCTGCCTAAAGACCGCCGGCGACAGGACCGTCTGCCTTAAAGACATCTTAAAAGAGAAAGATGTGGTGCTTCTGTTTTTCGGCTACACGCACTGCCCCGACGTCTGCCCCGCCGCCATGTACAACCTCCAGAAGATGATGGAGAAGCTCGACGAAGACGAGCGTAAGAAGGTACAGGTGGTCTTTATCTCGGTTGACCCCGAGCGCGACACGCCCGACCTTACGGACCGCTACGCTAAGCACTTCCACCCCTCCTTTATGGGTCTTACGGGCAGTCCCGAGGAGATAGCGAAGGTGGCTAAAAAGTACATGGTCTACTACAAAAAGGTCGAGGGCGGCTCGGAGGGCGGCTATCTGGTAGACCACACGGCCTACATCTACCTTATAACCAAAGACGGGACGCTTAAGCTCATCTACCCCACGCCCCGTCAGAAGCCCGAGCTTATGGCCGAGGACGTTAAGAAGATTTTAGACTGAGTTACCGCCGCTTTAGCGGCGGTCTTTATCTTCTTTAGGAAGCTTCTCGACGTAGACCGAGAGGCTCGGGAAGGCGAACGAGGAGCCGTTCCTCTCGACGATGTCCATAATGTTGAGCAGCACGTCCTGACGGATTTTTAGGTACTCTTCCCAGTTGGCCGTGTCGGTAAAGCAGTATATAAACAGCTCGAGGGCGCTGTCGCCGAAGTTGTTAAAGTAGACCATGGTTAGCTGGTCTTTGGCTATCCGCGGGTGGGACTTTAGCATCTGGCGTATCTCGTTAACTATCTTCTCTATAGTCGGGCGGGGCGTGTCGTAGGTAAGGCCTACGGTGAGCTTTATCCGTCGGACGGAGCGGCGCGAGAAGTTCTCCACGGGCCGGGTCGAGAGTATCTGGTTGGGCACCGTGACGAGGCTCTTCTCGAAGGTCCTGATTTTCGTCGTCCTCAGGCCGAGGTCTTCGACGATGCCCTCGACGTCGCCTACCTTTATCCAGTCGCCTATCTTAAAGGTCTTGTCGAGGAGTATGGTTAGCCCGCCGAAGAAGTTGGCCACGGTGTCGCGGGCGGCCAGCGCTACGGCCAGACCGCCTATCCCGAGCGAGGCTATAAAGGCGCTTACGTTTATCCCGAGCTCCTGCAGAATGGCGATAAAGCCCACCGAGACGACGAAGAACTTAACGAGCTTAGACAGGAACGAGCCTATCTCGCGCGAGAACTCCTTCCCGAACTTCTCGCCGAGCGCTATAAACGCGTCCTCGAAGACGCTAACGAGGTTGTAAACGGCCCAGAAGAAGGTGAAGATAAACAGCACCGAGACGGTCTTTTTAAGCGCGTCCTGCTCTATCCCGAGGTACTTAAGCGCGAAAAAGGCGCCGAGGATAACGAAAAGGAAGCTCACGGGCGAGCGGAGGGCCTGAAAGAGCTTGTCGTCCCAAGTGGTCTCGGTTTTAGCCAGCAGACGCCTAACGGAGCGGACGACGAGCAGGAGGAAGAGCTTCCTTAAAAAGAGGAAAAAGAGGAAAATGAGCAGTGCTACGGCGAGTTTGTGAAGCGGATAGCCCAGAATGACGACGTTTAGGTACTCGGTAAACTGCTGGAGCTGCTTTAGAAGCTCCTCCATAGGTATCCATTTTACCGCCGTATAATGTGGTCTTATGGAGAAGATTAAGCTCGTCGTTGAAGGTAAAGAGCTCGAGGTGCCCAAGGGCACTACGCTCGGAGAGGTGTTTAAAGAGCTCGGCATAAAGGACGCGGTGGGCGCCCTGCTCGAGGGCGAGCTCGTAGACCTCCAGACGCCGCTGAGGCGCGGCGGGAAGGTTAAGCCCCTCTTTAGGGGCGACGAGGAGGCGCTCCCTATTATGCGCCACTCGCTGGCGCACGTTATGGCCCAAGCGCTTAAGGAGCTCTACGGCCCTGCTAAAGTACGGCTCGGCGTAGGCCCGGACACGGAGGAGGGCTTTTTCTACGACGTGGAGGTCGAGGGCAGGACGATAACCGAGGAGGAGCTAAAGAAGATAGAAGAGAAGATGCGCGAGATAGTAAAGCGCGACTACCCTATAGTTCGTAAGGAGCTAACGCGCGAGGAGGCTAAGGAGCTTTTTAAGAAGCTGGGCGAGCGGTACAAGCTCGAGCTTATAGACGAGATACCCGAGGGCGAGCCCGTCTCGGTTTACGAGCAGGGCGGCTTCGTAGACCTGTGTAAAGGGCCGCACCTCCCCTCGACGGGTAAGGCGGGGGCGTTTAAGCTCACGGCCGTCTCGGGTGCCTACTGGAAGGGCGACGCGTCGGGCCCTCAGCTTACGCGCATATACGGGATGGCCTACTGGGACGAGGAGAAGTTAAACGAGCGGCTTAAGTTTTACGAAGAGGTTAAGCGGCGCGACCACCGCCGCTTAGGTAAAGAGCTGGAGTTTTTCACCATAGAGAACGAGGTAGGGCCGGGGCTGGTGCTCTGGCTGCCGCGCGGGGCTCTCTACCGGAAAGTTCTCGAGGACTACCTCAGGGAGGAGCACCTGAAGCGCGGCTACCAGCTTGCCTACACGCCCCACGTAGGGAGGGCCGAGCTCTGGAAGCGGAGCGGCCACCTCGAGCACTACAAGGAGAACATGTTCCCGCCCATGCAGCTTGACGAAGAGGAGTACTACGTAAAGCCCATGAACTGCCCGTTTCACATAACTATTTACAAGACGCGGCCCAGAAGCTACAGAGAGCTCCCGTTTAAGCTCTTCGAGCTGGGTACGGTTTACCGCTACGAGCTCTCGGGCGTTCTTCACGGGCTTTTAAGGGTCCGCGGCTTTACGCAGGACGACGCGCACATAGTCTGCACGCCCGAGCAGGTGAACGACGTCATCCGGGAGACGCTCGAGTTCGCACTTCAGGTTTTAAGGGACTTCGGTTTCGAGGAGTTTAAGCTCTACCTCTCGACGCGGCCCGAAGACGCCATAGGCTCGGACGAGCAGTGGGAGCTCTCCCAGAAGGCGCTCGAGGAAGCGGTAAAGGCCTCGGGTTACGAGTACGAGGTCGACGAGGGCGGCGGCGCCTTCTACGGGCCCAAGATAGACGTAAAGGTAAAAGACGCCATAGGCAGACTCTGGCAGCTCTCGACCATCCAGTTCGACTTTAACCTCCCCGAGCGGTTCGACATGACCTACGTAGGGCCCGACAACAAGCTCCACCGCCCCTACATGATTCACCGGGCCCTACTCGGCTCTATAGAGCGCTTTACGGGCATACTGCTCGAGCACCACGCGGGGCTGCTACCCTTCTGGCTCTCGCCTACGCAGGTAGCCGTCCTGCCCGTAGCCGACCGTCACCACGACTACGCCCGCCGGCTGGCCGAGCTGCTAACCGCTGAAGGCTTCAGGGCCGAGGCGGACCTAAGCGGCGAGCGTCTCGGCGCCAAGATAAGGAAGGCCGAGCTTACGAAGGTGCCCGTCGTGCTCGTAGTAGGCGACCGCGAGCAGGAGAGCGGGACCGTCTCGGTCCGGACCAAAAAGGAGGGCTCGCTCGGGAGCATGAGCCTCGAGGAGCTAATTAAGTACCTAAACGAGCTACAGCGCTCCAGACGCTGAGAGGTAAGAAATTATGACGGGCGCCACTGGCGCCCGTAAAGCTCTCTTTTAAAATAAAAACCATATGCGGGACGAAATAAAGAAACAGTTGCAAACTTTTTGCAGCTGATATATATTTAAAAGAGAGCCCCTCCCTCCCCCCACCTCCCTCCACCGATTTCCTTGGCCTCCCGCCCGGGAGGCCCTTTCTAAAATTAAAGCATGCTGTACTTTATCGCCGACACGCACTTTTACCACGAGAACATCCTAAACCTGAGCAGGTACCGGTTTAAGTTCTTCGAGCGCGTCATCCTGCAGAAGCTCTGCCGTCTCCCGAAGGAGGCCGTGCTCTTCCACCTCGGCGACTTTACTTGGCACTTTAACGACTTTAAGGGCTACCTCGAGCTCTGGAGCCGCCTCCCTTTTGAGAAGTATTTAGTTTTAGGTAACCACGACCGGAGGCCCGAGCGGCTGAGCCGCTACTTCAAAAAGGTGCTGGGCGAGTATGCCCTCCTGCGCTTAGACGGGCTTAAGATTCTCCTCTCGCACTACCCCGCCCTCGACCCGGTAACCGACAGGTACCCCGAGAAGCAGGAGAAGGTCCGCGAGCTTTACTTTAAGCACGGCTGCGGGCTTCTCGTTCACGGCCACGTTCACCGCAACGAGGAAGGGATAAGGTGCGGGTGCGCGGGCGTGGGCGTTAGCTGCTTTAACGCTAACGTCGAGTGGAACGGCTACGGGCCGGTGAGCTTAAGACGCGTGCTCGGCCTTTAGCTCCTTAAAGACCTCCTCTACGGCTTCCCTTACGCGCAGCACCAGACGCCGCAGCTCCTCCTCGCAGCTTAAGCTGCGGCAGTGCTTACGCAGCAGGCGGTGAATTACCGTAAGCTTAAAGTAAGGCTTTAGCCTTTTAAAGACCGAGCGCGTGAGCTCCTTTCTGCGGCGCGCGTCGGGCTCGAGCCTTTTAAAAAACGCGTAAAGCGCGTCGTACAGCTCGGGCAGGACGAACTTAACCGTAAGCTCGTCTAAGAGCTTTTTGTCGTTTACCTCTACAAAGCTGTAGCACCAGCGGTGCAGGTAAGCGCTTTTGGCAAAGAGGTAACGGCCGAAGGCCTCGGGCTCGTAAGGCCCGCGGAACCTATACTCGTACAAGTACTTAAGCGCAAACTTCTTAAGCGTTTTGTACCTAACGCTTACCTTCCCGCCGGGCTTAAAGGCGTAGCCGAGAAACTCAAAAGGCCTCGGGAGCTTGCCTTTTTGTTCGAGCCTAAAGAGCTTCTCCTCCTCGCCGCGCTCAACGAGCGGGTGGCCGCGGTAGAGCTTCCTTACGAGCCTTTTTACCTCGCGCTCGGCCTCGTCCGCCCGCTCGGCCGGCACTATAAGGATAAAGTCGTCTAAAAAGCGCGCGTAAAAGCCCTCCTCTCCGGCCAAGGCGCGCATCCGCTCGTCGAACGGGATTAAGAAGGTCTGACCGAGCACGTTAGAAAGCGGCGAGCCGGGTATAACACCCTGAGCGTTCAGCTCGGCCCTAAAGACCGCGTCTTGGGCAAACTCGTCAAACTTACTGAAAAACTCCACCACCGGGTAGCGCGTAAGCTTTACCGAGACCTCGTTACCGGCCTCTAAGAAGTTTCTAACGAGCCGTACGAGCACCTCCTCAAGGCCGAGGGAGTTAAGCTGCTCGTAGAGGGCCTCCCGCGGAACGTTAAGCGTGTAGTCTTTAAAGTCGCCGCGCAGCAGCACCGCCTCGTTTTTTAGAGAGCGGAGCTTAGATATAAGCTCGCGCACCACCTTAGGCCGCGGCGGCTGGAGCAGGTGCGCCCCTTGCTCTTTTAAAAAGGCCCTTATCTTGTCCGCCGTAAGACGGGCCGCCCACCTGCTCTCGTAAGCTTCTTTAGGGAAGCGGTAGGTTAAGCGGGCCTTACCGAAGTAGGGGTTTACGACGAAGAACACCTCGCCCGGTACGAAGGTAAAGGTTCCGTCGTTGAGCTTCCTTAAAAACGCCTCGGCCTCGGGCGAGCCTATAAAGGCTCTCAGCCTCTCGAGCTCCTCTTTAAGCTCCTCGAGCGCAGAGCGGCCCTTCTTTTTAAGCGCGTACTGCCGCCAGAACTCAACCTCCTCTATCTTTCTCTCGAGCGCCCTCTCGAGCTTTTTTAGGTCCTCGGAGGTAAAGAGCTGCATCCACCTCCCTCTTTTAACGGGCGGGGCGCCTCTCTGCCCCGTACGGGGCAGGGGAGAGGGAATGAGATGCGATGACGGGCACGCCCCGCCCGTCATTAAAAATATAGGCCTTAAGGTATATTTATTCAAAGGAGGAAAGGTATGCCTTGGGCGCCGGAGAGCGAGCTCGAGAGCTTAAAAAAGGAGTTTAAGACGCTACGCGTGGTCTCTAACGGGCGCGTAACGGCCCTGTGGATAAAGCGCGAGGAGCTAAAAGGCCTTTTAAAGGCCTTAAAAGGTAGAGGCTTTAAGCTCTTTCTGGACCACTCGCTGGTGGACCTGAAGCCCCTGCTCGAGAGTGAGAAAGACTGGAACAAGCTGGCCAAGCAGGAGCTTTTTGCCTTCCCCGAAGACCGAGAGAGCAGGTTCGAGGCCTTTTACCTGCTCGTTAACCCCGAAGACGGTAAGCGCGTGCTCGTAAAGACGCGCTGCAGCGAGACGCTCCCTACGGTTATGGACCTCTGGCCCGGAGCCAAGTGGGCCGAGCGCGAGGCCTACGACATGTTCGGCGTTAAGTACGAAGGGCACGAGAACCTCGTCCGGGCCTTCATGTGGGACACCTACCCGTACTTCCCCTTAAGGAAAGACTTCCCGTTAGAGGGCTTTCCCGAGCAGGAGCTGCCCTCGCTTAACGAGACGCTCCGCGGCGAGAACCTCGAGGGCCTTATGAACTACGAGCGGAAGCACCCGCGGATAGCTACGCTCGAGGACCTCGAGGTTACCGAGAAGCGGAGGCTGAAAAAGAAGGCCCAGATAGTGCTAAACTGGGGCCCTCTGCACCCGGGCACGCACGGGACCATGTGGTTCCTGTTCGACCTCGAGGGCGAGCGGATAGTCCAGTGCGACGTTATATTAGGCCAGCTTCACCGGGGCGTGGAGAAGCTGGCCGAGCACGAGATGTACAACCAGTTTCTCGTCTACACGGACCGGATGGACTACCTCTCGGCCCTCTGCTCCAATCAGGTCTGGGCCGTTACGCTGGAGAGGCTTTTAGGCATAGAGGACGAGGTGCCGCCCAAGGCGAAGCTCATCCGTACCATGCTCTGCGAGCTTCAGCGGATAAACTCGCACTTGCTCTGGCTCGGCACCTACGCGCTCGACCTCGGCGCCCTTACGGTCTTCCTTTACGCCTTTAAGGAGCGCGAGAAAATCATGGACGTAATAGAAGGCATTACGGGCGCCCGGATGACGACGGCCTTTACGCGGATAGGCGGCGTGAGGATGGACCTGCCCGAGGGTGCCCTCGAGGCTATAAAGGCCTTCACGCGCCACTTTCTAAAAGAGCTTAAAGACTGGGAGAACATGCTTACGCGTAACCGTATATGGCTCCGCCGTAACAAAGAGGTAGGCGTCATTACCAAAGAGGACGCTTACGGCTACGGTCTTACGGGGCCCGTTATAAGAGGCTCGGGCGTCCCTTACGACCTTAGGAAGCTCGAGCCTTACGACGCTTACGGCGAGGTGGAGTTCGACGTACCCGTAGGCGAGGTGGGCGACTGCTACGACCGGTACCTCGTTAGGCTCGAGGAGATGCGCCAGAGCGTAAGGATAGTAGAGCAGTGCGTAAGTAAGCTCGAGAAGATGAGTAAAAACGAGCCTTTCTTTTACCCGGGCGACGGGAAGAAGCTAAAGCTCTCGCTCGACGGGATAGGCCTAAAGGCGCCCGTAGGGCAGATTTACGCCTCGGGCGAGAACCCGCGGGGCGAGCTGGGCTTTCTCGTCGTCTCCACGGGCGGGATAAACCCTTACCGCGTAAAGGTTAGGCCGCCTTCGTACTACAACCTCTCTATATACCCTAAACTCATGAAGGACCGCTTTATCGCCGACGCGGTGACCATTCTGGCGAGCATAGACCCGGTGGTGGGTGAGACGGACCGATGAGGGTGTTAATGATAGACAACTACGACAGCTTTACCTACAACCTCGTCCAGTACCTAAGCGAGCTGGGCGCCGACGTTAAGGTTTACCGCAACGACGAGATAACGCTCGAGCAGGTAAAGGAGCTTAACCCCGACGCGGTGGTCGTCTCGCCCGGCCCTTGCACGCCTAAAGAGGCCGGCATATCGGTCCCCCTTATAAAGCGTTTTTACCGAGAGATACCCATCTTAGGCGTCTGCCTCGGCCACCAGTCTATAGGCTACGCCTTCGGCGGCGAGGTGGTAAGGGCCAAGCGTCTTATGCACGGCAAAACCTCGCAGATTACGCACACGGGCGAGGGCATATTTGAGGGTCTCCCCTCGCCCTTTACCGCCGTCCGCTACCACTCGCTCGCGCTTAAAGAGGACACCCTACCGCCAGAGCTTAAGGTGGTAGCCCGTTCGGAGGACGGCGAGGTTATGGCCGTCATGCACGAGCGCTACCCGCTTTACGGCGTCCAGTTTCACCCCGAGTCCGTACTCTCGGAGTACGGCTACGAGCTGTTAAGAAACTTCTTAAAAAAGGCGGAAGCGTTCCGTGAAGTTAGAAGAGCTTAAAAAGAAGCAGCTCGAGTGCGCTAAGAAGGTCGTCGCCCGCGACGAGTTTAACGAGATTAAAACCGTCGGCGGGATGGACCTAACCTTTGAAGACCTTAAAAAAACGCCCACGCGTGCGTGGGCGTCACTGGTGGTCTTAGACTTAGAGACGCTAAAGCCCATATACGAGCTCGTCGTTGAGGGCGAGGTGAGCTTTCCTTACGTCCCGACCTTTTTAGCCTTCAGGGAGATGCCGCTCCTTTTAAAGCTCTACGAGAAAGCCGAGGTGAAGCCCGACGCGTACTTTATAGACGGGCAGGGGACGGCCCACCCGCGCGGCTGCGGGATAGCCTCGCACTTCGGCGTCGAGACGGGCGAGGTAACCGTAGGCGTGGCTAAAACGCGGCTGTTCGGCTACGCTAAAGAGCCGCCTAACGAGCGCGGAGCTTTTACTTACCTTAGGTACAAAGGCCGCGTGGTGGGCGCGGCGGTAAGGACGAAAGAGAACGCCCAGCCCGTGTTCGTCTCGCCCGGCCACCGGATAAGCTTAAAAAGCGCTATAGAGCTCGTTCTAAAGACCTCCCGTTACCGCGTACCCGAGCCGACGCGTCTGGCGCACAACCTCCTTCAGAAGGTGCGGCGTAAGGCGTTAAAGGGCGGACGGCTCTTTTAACAGCTCCTTACCGAGCTCGGTTAAAAAGGTCTCGTAGCGGCGTAGCTCGTCCAGAGATATGCTCTCGCGGTCCGTGTGGCTGTCGGCCAAACTGCCGTAGCCGAAAACCACGCACTCCTTACCCGCCTTGTGGTAGTTAGCCCCGTCGGTCCACGAGGGCATAACGCCCTTAACGACCTTCCCCTCTACCTTTATCTGGACGCGCTCGAGAAGCGGCAGCGTCCCGTCGGTACGGAAGACCGCGTAAGCTTCCGCGTCCTCAACCCTTAGCTCCGCCCGGCAGCCCGCTAAAAGGCTTTTAAGCCTCCGGGCTACCTTCTCGGGCTCCTCGTCGGGAAACAGCTTAACCTCGAGCAGGGCCTCGGCCTTAGGCGGGACGCGGTAAAGCTTAGAGCCGCTTTTAAGCATAAGAAGGTTTACCGGCCGGTTTAGCTCTCTCTCGGCCCGCTTTACGAACTCGTACAGCAAGTACGCCGGGTTTTTACCCCTCTCAAACTCCGACGCGTGGTAAGAAGGACACTCAAAGGTTACGGTAAACTCGAGCGTGCCCATCTGCGAGGTGCAGAGCTTACCGTAGGTAGGCTCTAAAACCAAGACGCGCTTAACGCGCGTAATAAGCTCTAAGAGCTTCTCCGAGCCGAGGGCCGTGTCCCTCTCCTCGTCTACCACGAAAGCGGCCCAGAAGGGGGGTTTTGCGCCTCTAAAGCGTTTAAGCGCCGACAAGAGGGCGGCCACGCCCCCTTTAACGTCGCTGGCTCCGCGGCCGTATATGCGTCCGTCTCTCTCTTTGGGCTTGTACGCGTCGCGGAAGCCCGCCGGAGGTACCGTGTCCACGTGCACCGAGACGAGAAAGTCCGAGCTGCCTTCTAAAAGGAGGTTAAACCTTCCGTCTTCTACGGGCTGCCTTACGGGATTAAAACCTAAGTTTTTAAGGAATCTCTCTATAAAGAGCTGTACCTTCTGCTCCTTACCCGACGGGCTGGGTATGGATATAAGCTTTTTAAGAAGCTCGACGACGGTCACTTCTTAAGCCCTTCCGCCCAGAGCCCTTTGTTGTGCTCTATGGCGTAGCGCTGAGCCTCCCTTAGCCGCTCGACGTACTTAACGTTAGGCGGTATGGTGTAAACGGTGGCGTAGCCCTCGCGCACCAATACCTCGTTGAGCATCCGCCCGTCGGGAAGCCAGACGTAGGCTAAAACCCTCCCATACTTGTCAAAGGGCTGGACGTCGGTCTCTAAAATAACTTCCGTCCCTTTGGGGAGGAGCTTTTTGGTAAACTCCTTGGCCTTTTTACCCAGCTCTACTATCTTCTCCACGTCCATGCCGCTACGCTCGGCGTCGCGGTAGGCCTTTAAGTTTTTACTGCTCTCGGGCGTGTCGACGCCTATAAGGCGTACCTTAAGCTCTTGGCCGTCTTTGGTTCTGCACTTGAAGGTGTCCCCGTCGTAGACGCGGACGACGACGCACTTAATTTTGGAGTTGGGTTTTATGCTTAAGGTCGTCGGCTTGGCGCTCTGGGTTTTGGTCTGGGCGTAAGTTTCCGTCCGTTTTACCGTCTTCTCTTTCTCGAGAAGACCCTCACCGCCTACGAGCACCAAAACGACGGCTACCAGCGTAGCCAGCAGACCGCCCGCACCTTTTTTACTCCTTAAAAGCCGTAAAATAAGAGGAATAAGCTGCTGCATCTTTCCGACCTCCCGTTTTTCAATTATAAGGCGTGCCTTAATAGTTGCACACGAAACTCGCGAAAAGGCGTTTTAAAATTAAAAAGTATTATGAGAGGGAAGGGGATAGTAGCGGCTTTATCGGCTCTGCTCTTTGCCACCTCTTGTTCTTACGTAGCTGGGGAGGCGGCTTCTAATGCGGTAGAAACCGGTTCGGTGGGGAGCACCTCCTCAAGGAGCCT
>JAADCR010000077.1 GCA_013154375.1 Aquificota bacterium
GGAGGGGACTTCTTCCACTATGTTCTCGCCGTATCTGACGAAGAGGGGGTAAATGAGGTCGTCCACGGAGAGGGTGGTCTCGCGGACGAGGCGGCGGATGGGCTCGCTTTTCCTCAGCCTGCGGGGTCTTGAGTAGGGAAACTTTCCCACTATCATAAACTTTATTATAATTAGCCGTTGATGGTGAAGCGGATAAGCACGCCCTTGAGCGACGAGGTGGTTGAGAGCCTGCGGGCGGGCGACAAGGTGCTTATAACGGGCTACATATACACGGCCCGCGACGCGGCACACAAGCGGATGGTGGAGGCGCTTCGGCGGGGCGAGGAGCTTCCTTTCGACGTTAAGGGCCAGATAATCTACTACGCGGGGCCTACGCCCCCTAAGCCGGGTATGGTTATAGGCTCGGTGGGGCCGACGACGGCGATAAGGATGGACCCGTACGTGGAGCCGCTTTTAAAGCTCGGGCTTAAGGGTATGATTGGTAAGGGCTACAGAAGTGAGAAGGTTAAGGAGCTTTTAAAGAAGTACAAGGCGGTGTACTTTGCGGCGGTGGGGGGCGTGGCTACGCTGCTGCAGCGGCACGTAAAGAAGGTCGAGCTCGTGGCTTACGAGGACCTCGGGACGGAGGCTATACGGCGGCTCTGGGTGGAGGACTTTCCCGTAATCGTGGCTAACGACGCGTTCGGCGGCGACGTTTTTGAAGAAGGAAGGACGCGCTACGCGCGTATTTAAGGATTCTTAAGCAGGTAGCCCTCTACGTAGTGCCCGCCTTCGCACTTGCCGAAGTAAGCCGGCCCGCGGCAGATGCGGAAGCTGAGCTTCTCGTCGTCTTCTACCTTTAGAAAGCCGTTGGGCGTGGTGTTGGTAATGGCGTGCTTACCGCCCACGAGGTAGACCTCACCCTTGTGGCGTATAACGCCCCAGAGCTCCGAGCCGCACTCGGCCTTTACGAAGAGCTTCTCTTTAATAGGTACGTCGTTAAGCCGTTGGGGTTTGACCTTCTGCGCGCTCACGCGCTCAACGCGGCAGCAGAAAGGTCTAAACTCCTTCCACTCACCCGAGGGCGTTCTGTACTTACCCACCGCGCAGACGAGCCGCGCGTCCTGCCACCAGTCCGAGAACGGCTCGCCCGACCAGACGAGCCCTAAAAGCATTAAAAACGCTACCCTTTTCATAAGCTTTATTTTAAAGTTTTATCTGTTAGGGGGGAGTATTGGAGCGGAGCTTCCGCAACAAGGTACTCTTTATAGCGTTCGCCTTCGCCTTGCTCTCGGCCGTCGCGGTGGGCCGGCTCATTTACGTCAACCTAAAGGGTGACGAGATTGTAGAGAACGCCGCCCGCAGCTTTAAAGACGTTACCATAAAGGTGCTGCCGCGCTACCGCGCCGCCATAACGGACCGTCACGGCAAACCCTTAGCCCTCAGCTACCCGGTAGGCTACGTCTTTACCTTTAAGTTTTACGCCTTTAAAGACGAGGAGAAGAAGCGTAAGCTGGCACGCGTGCTGGCCCGGCTGCTTAACCTCGACGAGCGGGAGCTATTAAAGCTCTTCGAGCTAAAGCGGCCCTCTATAGAGCTGGCCACCTTCCCCCTCGAGCGGACGGAAGAGGTGGCTAGGGCCATAAAGAGCGTCGACTACGACCCTAAAAAGGGCCGCTACGAGAAACCCTTCATCTCTTCGTTCGTAAACGTGGGTGAGAAGTTCGAGCGGTTCTACCCGCACGGACGGCTTGCCTCGAACCTGCTGGGCTTCGTCAAAAAGGACGGGAGCGGGGGCGGCGGGTTGGAGTACCAGTTTGAAGAGAGGCTGTTAGGCGGTAAGAAGCGGTTCGTCCGATACATTCTTTACCGCGACAAAGGCTTTCTCTTTTTGGAGCCGCTGGACGAGGAGGAGCTGGTGGCGCGGGAGCTGAGGCTCTCGCTCGACTTCCGTCTGCAGGCGGCCGTAGAGGAGATAAAGCGGGAGATAGTAAGGAAGTTCCGTCCTAAAAAGGTCGTCGTCGTAGTTATGGAGAGTAAGACGGGTAAGATAAGGGCCTTTACCACTTACCCCGACTTCGACCCTAACCGGACGCGCGTCTACAAGCCTTACACGCGTAACTTCGGTACGGTGGACCTCTTCGAGCCGGGCTCTACTTTTAAGCCTTTCTTAGTAGCTTACGCGCTCGAGAAGGGTATTATAGGCCCGCGGACGCTTATAAAGATAGACTACGGCCGGACCGTCGTACACAGAAAGACGCTGCGCGACCCGGTCTCTTACTTAAGGAAGAAGAAGTTTATAACGCCCGAGGAGCTGCTCGTCTACTCGTCCAACGTAGGGGCCGTAAAGCTGGGCCTTAGGCTAAGCGCGGCGCAGTTTAAGGAGCTTTTAAGCCTCTTTAGGCTCGACGAGACGCCCCGCGTGCTTCTGGGCGAGACGCCCCCTCTTATTGCCGACCTCAGGAACGAGGTAAACCGGGCCTACGCGTCCATAGGTCAGGGGCTGTCGTTTAACGCGCTCCACCTGCTTAGCTCGTTTAACGCGCTCGTGACCGGCAGGTGGGTAAAGCCTTCTATACTCGAAGACGAGGAGCCGGAGGTAAGACCGCTACCTTTAAGCCCGTCCACCGTTAAGTGGGTAAGAAGGACGCTTGTAAAGGTGGTGGAAGAGGGGACGGGCAGACGAGCCAAGACGGAGCTTTACTTCGTGGGCGGGAAGACGGGTACGGCCCAGAAGTTTGACGCGCGGCTTAAGCGCTACTCGAACAGAAAGCTTACGACCTTTTTCGTGGGCTTTTTCCCGAGCGAGCCGCGCTTTACGGCCCTCATCTTGGTGGACGAGCCTAAAGGTAAGGAGCTTTACGGCGGTACCGTGGCGGCCCCGTTTTTTAAAAAGCTCGTCGAGAAGGCGGCCGTTATTTACGGCCTTGAGCCCGACAAGAGGTAGTCGCCGAGGGCCTTTAGCTCTTCCGCGGTGAGGCCGTCGGGTCTGTAGGGCAGCACTAACGGGCGTAAGCCCGTCATCTCTTCTATTACTAAAGGGTTCGTCTCTTCGGAAGGGTCTTCTCCTTTAGCGCCCGAGAGCACTATGCCGACGACCTCCAGCCCTTTAGAGCGTGCGTAGTGGTAGGTTAGGTACGTGTGGTTAAGCGTGCCGAGGCCCGGACGGGCCACTATTAGCAGCTTAAGGCCCCAGTCGGCGGCCAGCGCCGCGTAGTCGTAGCTCCGTTCTAAGGGAACGCTTATCCCGCCGGCTCCTTCTACGAGCAGAACCTCGTAGCGCTCTTTAAGGGTTAAAAAGTGCTCCTTAAGGGCTTTTAGGTTTAAAGGTCTTCCCTCGAGCTTGGCCGCTACGTAGGGCGCGAGCGGGAGGCGGTAGCTTACGGGCACGACCTCGTTAAGCGGCTGGCCCGTAGCCTCGGCGAGTGCTTTACCGTCTAAAGGCTGCTCTTCGACGCCCGTCTCGACGGGCTTCAGGCAGCCTACCTTAAGACCTCTCCGCTTTAGCTCTAACGCCAGATGGCGCGTCACGAAGGTCTTACCTACGCCCGTGTCGGTGCCGGTTATAAGCAGCTTCATATAATAACTTTTACAATGCTGGACCTCGAGCTTATCCGTAAGCGGCCGGAGTTCGTAAAGGAGCGGCTGGCGCTGCGCGACGAGAGTCTGCCCGCGCTGGTGGACCGCGTACTGGAGCTCGACCGCAGACGGCGCGAGCTTTTAACGCAACTAAACGAGCTTAGGCAGAAGAGAAACGAGCTTAGTAAGGAGATAGGCCGGCTGCGGGCTGCGGGTAAGGACGCGACGGCGCTTCAGGAGGAGGTAAAGAAGCTTAAAAAGCTCATAGAGGAGCTGGAGGAGGAGCTCCGACGGCTCGAGAGCGAGCTTAACGAGCTGCTTCTCAGGCTGCCCAACCTCCCGCACGAGAGCGTGCCCGTGGGTAAGGACGAGAGCGACAACCGGGAGGTAAGAAGGTGGGGCGAGCCGCCGAGCTTCCCGTTTAAGCCCCGCCCGCACTGGGAGATAGGCGAGCGGCTGGGCATTATAGACTTCAAGCGGGCGGCGAAAATCTCGGGCAGCAGGTTCAGCGTGCTTAAAGGGGCCGGGGCGCGGCTCGAGCGGGCGCTCGTTAACTTTATGCTCGACCTGCACGCGGAGAGAGGCTACGAGGAGGTCTGCCCGCCGCACTTGGTCCGGCCCGAGGCCCTTATAGGGACGGGCCAGCTGCCCAAGTTCGAAGAGGAGCTCTACAAGTGCGAGCGCGACGGGCTGTATCTCATACCTACGGCGGAGGTGCCGGTTACCAACCTCCACCGGGAGGAGATACTCAAAGAGGACGAGCTGCCGCTTTACTACGCGGCCTACACGCCCTGCTACCGGCGCGAGGCGGGAGCCCACGGTCAGGACGTTAGGGGGATAATACGGCAGCACCAGTTTGACAAGGTGGAGCTGGTAAAAATCGTAAAGCCCGAGCACTCTTACGAGGAGCTGGAGAGGCTCGTAGAGGACGCGGAGGAGGTTCTCCGCCGGCTTAAGCTGCCTTACCGGGTGGTGGAGCTCTGTACGGGTGACCTCGGCTTCTCGGCGGCGAAAACCTACGACCTTGAGGTCTGGTTCCCTTCGCAGAACCGCTACCGCGAGGTCTCGTCCTGCTCTAACTGCGAAGAGTTTCAGGCGCGGAGGATGCGTCTCCGCTACAAGGACGCAACGGGGAGAAACCGCTTCCCACACACGCTTAA
>JAADCR010000027.1 GCA_013154375.1 Aquificota bacterium
GTTTGTTTGAGGCCTTCTTTAAGAGCTCCTCCTCGTATGCCCTCAGCTCTTTAAGAACCCACTCTTTCGTCTCCTCAATAAAGGACCGCTTTGCGGTGGGATACTCTTCTAAAAACTCCTCTTCGGAAAGTCCCGCCGCAAAGGCTCCGAGAAGGTCAAGGGGGGAGAGGCGCGTCCCCTTAAAGACGGGAATACCTCCCCTGACGGCGGGGTCTCTTACTACGGCCATACTATTAAGTATAGGGAGGGTCTCCCATGAAGCTCTTTAAGAGCTACTACGTCTTTAGCCCAGCTCTCAGAATCTGGCACTGGGTCAACTTCGTAGCCATAGCGGTGCTCTTTGTCACCGGCCTCTACATCGGGAACCCCTTCTTCAGCGGGCCCCACGGCAAAGAGGCCACCTTCGCCACCACCATGGCCTTTATAAGGTTCCTCCACTTTAGCGCCGGCTATATTCTTTTAGCTGCCTTCCTGTTTAGAATAGCCACCGCCCCCTTTAACAAAGGAGACAGGCTCGTTATCCCGGCCTTCTGGAGGGAGGAGTTCTGGCAGCGGTTTAAAGCTACGCTTGAGGAGTACCTCCTCTTTAAAGAGCACGAGCCTATGATAAGGAACCCGCTGGCCAGAACCGCTTACTTTTTCTTTTACCTGCTTCTGGTTTTTATGCTCCTTACGGGCTTCAGCATTTACGGCCTTTCCAATCCCGGGGGCTTTTGGGACACGCTTACGGGCTGGGTGGTCTGGAGCTTGGGAGGGGAGTTTCAGGCCAGAGCTTGGCACCACTGGGTGGCTTGGATAATAATGCTATTTTTCGTCGTCCACCTGTACTTCGTAGTTAGAGAAGACGTTTTTAGGAGAAACGGTGAGGTCTCTTCTATGGTAAGCGGGGTTAAGTTTTTCGACCGCGAGCCGGTCGACGCGGACGAGCTTAAGGAGGAAGAACGATGAGAAGAGCGTGGCCTTTTCTGCTAATAGGCACGGCGTGGGCCCACCACGGGCAGCTTAGCGGCTCGCCTTTCCTGTCGGGTCTGGCTCACCCGTTTACGGGGCTTGACCACCTTACCGCCGCGCTGGCGGTGGGCCTTTGGGGCTCGTACTTTTTAGGCAGGAAAGCCCTTCTGCCGGCGGCTCTTTTTATCTCGGCCGTCGGCGTGGGAGCGCTCTTAGGCGGAGCGGGCGTAGCTTTACCTTTAGCCGAGACGGCAGCCACTTTCTCCGTCTTGGCACTCGGTCTTATGCTTCTGTTTGCCTTTAGGAAGACCTCTTTTGCCCTACCGCTCGTAGCCCTCTTCGGTCTTCTTCACGGCAACCTCCACGGGCTCGAGGCCCCTACTTTCGGTTACGCTTACCTTGCGGGCATACTCCTCTCTACGGCCTTCCTCCACGCGGCGGGCCTGCTCACCGGCTCCGTCCTTAAAGACCGCGGGCTTAGGGCCGCCGGGGCCTTGCTGGTGGTGCTGTCGCTGCTGCTGTGATTTGCGTCCTCGGGATAGGCAACCTCCTTTTAGGCGACGAGGGCCTCGGCGTGGTGGCCCTCAAGACCTTTAGCGAGCTTTACGAGGTAGGGCCGGGCGTGCAGCTGCTCGACGGCGGGACGCTCGGGATAGACCTTATGTACTACCTCGAAGGGGTTAAAAAGCTGCTCGTGATAGACGCCGTCTCGGGCGGTAAAGAGCCCGGCCACTTTTACCGCTTCGAGGACGACGAGGTGAAGCGCTACTTCCGTAACAAGGTCTCCATGCACGAGATAGGCTTTCAGGAGGTGCTCGCCCTGCTCGAGCTAAAGGGCCACAAGTTCGACAAGCTCGTCCTTCTGGGCCTCGAGCCGGCCCGCATAGAGCTCTCGCTCGAGCTCTCGCCCGTCGTAAAGGCCCGCCTGCCTTTTCTGGTTAAGCAAGTGGCCGACGAGCTTAAAAGCTGGGGCGCGGAGGTAAGGAAGCGTGCGGCTTGACGAGCTGCCCGAGGTAAAAAGCCTCGACGAGCTTATAAAGCGTAAAAAAACCTTTATCCTTTACGTCCGCGAAGAGCTCTTAAAACCCCAGATAAAGGAGATGCACGACCTTGACGTCGTAGTACCCGAGATAAAGAGAAGCTTCCCCTTTGCCGAGGTCTACCGGGCCGAGGCTTCTTCTTTAGGAGGGAAGTACAGACCACCTTCGGTGGTGTTTTTTAAAGAAGGTAAAGAGATACTACGGGCCGAAGGCATACAGCCGTGGGCCTTTTACGCCAGAGCCGTTAAGGAGCTCTACGGATGCTGATGAACGCCCTGCCCATACTTAAAGAGATTCTCGCCGCCTTAGAAGAGCTCTATAAAGAAGGTAAGGAGCACACGATTTTTATAAACAAGCTGCCTATTACGGACGAAGACCGCGAGCTTCTTCTCGACGTTCTGGGCCGCGGTCAGGTAAGCATTACTTACCGCTCCAAAACGCAGCCCGCCGAGTGGTGGGAGACCTCCCTCTACGGCGTCTGGGTGGGCGTTATTAAAGACCGCGACGGTAAAGTCATACTCGAGACTATAGAGGTAACCTACTTTCCTAAGCTCGCGGCCGCCCAGCCGGAAGACGTAAAAGAAAGCGTTGAGAGACTCCGGGCGCGGCTGGAAGAGGTAGAGCGGAAGTTTAATAAAATGTAGTTTTTATGAAAGAGATTCTCATAAAAGCCCTCCGCTCGGCTCTGGGCGAGCTACCCGAGGGCACCAAAGTAGAGAAGCCCAAAGAGGAAGCGCACGGCGACCTCGCGACGAACGTCGCCTTTCTTCTGGCCCGTAAACTTAGAAAGCCGCCGCACGAGATAGCCCGGGAGCTGGCGTCCCGTCTGTCCGAGAGCCCTTACTTTAAATCCGTCGAAGCTGTAAAGGGCTTTATTAACGTCCGCTTCTCGGAAGAGCTTCTTAAAGAGGAGTTTAGCCGGCTAATACTCGAAGGCGGGCACTACTTTAAGCAAGACTTAGGTAAAGGCGAGCGCGTACAGCTCGAGTTCGTAAGCGCTAACCCCACAGGGCCGCTCCACCTCGGCCACGGTAGGGGTGCCGCCGTAGGCGACGCGCTGGCACGCATCATGAGCTTCTTAGGCTGGCGCGTAGAGCGCGAGTACTACGTAAACGACGCCGGCAGGCAGGTTTACCTTCTCGGCCTCTCGGTCTACTACCGTTACCTCGAGCTCTGCCCCTCCAGAGACGAGCGGCTCTTTGAGCAGGTAAAGCAGCGCTTTGAGCAAGACGGCTACAGGGGCGAGTATGTAAAAGAGCTGGCCGGGAGGCTCTACGGCCTAATAGGCGACGCGCTCTGCGGAAGCGGTGACCTGAAGCGCGTAAAGGAGCTGCTTCTCGAGCGCGAGAGCTTACCGCTTTACTACCTTAAGCGCTACGAGCAGAAGAGCCCCGAGGAGCTCTGCGCCGACTACGCGCTCGACCTTATGCTTAAAGAGATTAAAGAAGACCTGAAGCTTATGGGCGTGGAGTTTGACCGGTGGTTCAGCGAGCGGAGCCTTTACGACGAAGGGCTCGTGGACGAGGTGATAGAGCTACTTAAAAAGAAAGGCTTCGTCTACGAGAAAGACGGGGCGCTCTGGCTCGCCACCTCGCGGTTCGGCGACGACAAGGACCGCGTCCTGCGCCGCTCGGACGGTAGCTACACCTACTTTGCCTCCGACGTTGCCTACCACTATCAGAAAGCCCGCAGAGGTTACGACCGTGTTATAGACGTCTGGGGGGCTGACCACCACGGGTACGTACCGCGCGTTAGGGCCGCGCTTAAGATGCTCGGCCTGCCCGACGGCTGGCTCGAGGTGCTGCTGGTACAGATGGTAAGGCTCTTTAGAAAAGGCCAAGAGGTGAAGATGTCTAAGCGGACGGGCAGTTTCGTGCCTCTTAGAGAGCTGCTTAACGAGGTAGGCCCCGACGCGGTCCGGTTTACTTTCCTTACCAAGCGCTCCGACACGCCCCTCGACTTCGACGTCGAGCTGGTGAAAGAGAAAAGCTCGGAAAACCCCGTCTTCTACGTCCAGTACGCTCACGCCCGGATATCGGGCATCCTCAGGGAGTTTAAAAAGCACGAGGGCGAGCTGCCTACGTACGAGCAGCTCGCGCAGGCCGTTAGAAACTTAACCGACGAGGAGGGGCTTAAGCTTATAAAGGAAGCGCTCTTTTTTAAAGACGAGCTGGCCGAAGCGGCTTTAAGACGCGAGCCTCACCGCGTAACTTACTACCTTATAGAGCTCGCTTCCGCGTTCCACCCTTACTACAACCGCCACCGCATCCTCGGGGCCCCTACGCGCGAGCTCGCGCTGGCTCGGCTGGCCCTCGTTACGGGCCTGAGGGAGGTCTTCCGTCTTGGACTTAACCTGCTCGGCGTCACCGCTCCCGAGAGGATGTAAGAAGCTCTACGAGCAGGCCCTCCCGCAGCCCCCAGTCGCTCACGGTTATCTCGTCCCTCTTTAAGGTCTTCATAAGCTCGACGAAAGCCAGTATCCCGGCCGGGAGCACGCGCGCCCGCCGGTCCTCTATCTGCCGGTAGCGCTTTTTCCGCTCCTCGGAAGGGAGCTTGACAAGCTCGTTAAACCACCGCTCTAAGCTCTCGAGCGTCAGGCGCGTACCGTGAACCTTCTTCCCTTCGTAAGGGTATAGGCCGAGCTCGAGCGCCGCTACGGTGGTTATGGTCCCGCCTAAACCCACCAGCTCGTCGGGC
>JAADCR010000023.1 GCA_013154375.1 Aquificota bacterium
GACGTAACCAAGTACTGGGTCTGGCTTACTTACAAGTGGGGGAAGTGAGCTCGCTTCCCCCTCTTTAGCGTTTTTATATTATTATTATTATGATTTTCTCCGATACCGTCAGGTACGCTCTTTTAGCCTTGTCGTATCTGGCACTTAACAACGGCCGTCTGGTAAAAGCCGAGGAGATTGCGAAAGTCCACCGCATACCCCGTCCGTTTCTGGCCAAAGTGATGCACGAGCTTACCAAGCGCGGTTTCCTCCACTCTGTAAAAGGCCCTAAGGGGGGTTTTGCCCTCGCTAAAGACCCGAAAGAGATATCCATCTGGGACGTTATAGAGGCCTTCGGAGACGCGTACAAGTACGAGATGTGCATCCTCATGCCCGTTAAGTGCAGCGACTACAACACGAACCCCTGCGTGGTCCACCCTAAGTGGGAAGAGGTCAAAGCGCGGGTAGTAGACTTCTTCAAAAAGACCACCATAGACGAGCTGGCGGGCGTTGAGGAGAAGCACTTTGCCCACAAGGCCTAAGCTCTTTTTTTTGTCGGTGCTAAAGATGATTTTCTCATCAGAAAAGCAAAAGCATTGACTCGGGTCATAAATCCGTGTATATTTATTTACTGACCAAGCTCATAATTACGGAGGGACAGGTCATGAAAAAGGTCGGTACGCTCCTCGGAGCGAGCGCACTGCTCGTGAGCGCGGGGGCCGTCTCGGCTCAGGACAAGGTTCCCGAGCTCACGCCCGAAGAGATGAAGAAGGCAGCCCAGATTTACTTCGACCGCTGTGCGGGCTGCCACGGTATGCTGAGGGGTGGGGCTACCGGACCCCCGCTGAAGCCCGAGACTATGAGACAGCGGGGTCTGGACTACCTGAAGTGGATTATCACCGAGGGTACGCCGGGCGGGATGCCCGACTGGGGTAAGCAGGGCATCCTCTCCGAGAAAGAAATTGAGCTGTTGGCCAAGTACCTTATGCACGAGCCGGCACCCCCGCCCGAGATGTCCCTCGAGGACATGCTCAAGACGTGGAAAGTCTACGTCCCGCCCGAAGAACGGCCCAAAAAGCCCGAGCACAACCGCAACTGGAAGAACTTCATGGGCGTAATTCTCAGGGACGTGGGTAAAGTCGCTATCATAGACGGCGACACGAAAGAGCTCGTTAACATCGTGGACACGGGCTTCGCCGTACACATCTTCAGAGCTTCCGGCTCGGGTAGGTACTTCCTTACCATAGGCCGTGACGGTAAGGCTACGCTCATAGACCTCTGGATGAAGAAGCCCGACAAGGTGGCCGAGGTTAAGGTCTGCTACGACGCACGCTCGATAGACACGAGTAAGTACAAAGGCAAGAAAGGCAACTACATGGACAAGCTGGCCATAGTAGGCTGCTACTGGCCGCCGAGCATCGTCATAATGGACGGCCAGACGCTTAAACCCTTCAAGATAGTTTCCACCAGCGGCTACACCTACGACACGGAAGAGTTCGTCCGCGAAGCACGCGTAGCGTCCATGGTAGCCTCCCACTACGACCCGGCGTGGGTAGTCTCGGTTAAGGAGACGGGCCACGTCTGGATAGTAGACTACTCGAAGCTCCCCGACGTTACGGTACACATGATAGAAGCCGAGCGGTTCCTCCACGACGGCGGCTGGGACCTCTCGAAACGTTACTTCCTCGTCGCGGCTAACATGCGTAACAAGATGGTCGCCATAGACGTCAAGAAGAAGAAGCTCGTAGCCAAGATAGAAACCGGCGTTAAACCCCACCCGGGTAGAGGTGCCAACGTCAAACATCCCAAGTACGGCCCGATTTACTGTACCGGCCACATAGGCTCTAACAACGTCGCCTGCATAGGCACCGACCCCGAGCGCCATCCCAAGTACGCGTGGAAAGTGGTAGCCAACATAGAGCTGCCCGGACCCGGCGGCGGTACGCTCTTTATCAAGACGCACCCCAAGTCTAAGCACATCTGGGTAGACAGGCCTCTCAACCCCGATGACAAGCTCAAGCGTCAGGTCTACGTTATAGACAAAAAGACGCTCAAGGTCATAAAGACGATAGACGTCATCGAGGACCTCAAGAAGGCCGGTTACGAGATGCCCAAAGGCGTACGCGTAGTTCACCCCGAGTACGACATGTACGGCAAAGAGGTCTGGATATCCGTCTGGGGCAGGAAAGACCAGCCTACGGCTATAGTCGTCTACGACGACAAGACGCTTAAGCTCAAAAAGGTCATCACCGGCGACTGGGTAAGAACGCCCACCGGTATCTTCAACCTCTACACCACCCAGAAAGACATATACTGATGCCTTCCCTCGTTGCACTGCCCCTCTTTCTCTTTTTTTCCTTTTTTTTATCTGCACAAGAGGCTAACGAGCTCTACGAGCGCCTGTGCGCCTCGTGTCACGGTAAAGACCGCCTCGGCAGAACTGCCCCGCCGCTAATACCCGAGTTTCTAAAACGGCGCTCCGACGAAGAGCTTGCCCGCATTATCCGCGAAGGCCTACCCGCCTCACAGATGCCCGCCTTCCCCCAGCTTACCGACGAGCAGCTAAAGGCCCTCGTAGAGCTCATAAAATCCCCTGTCGGGAGTATTAAATACGGCCCGTCCGAGATTAAAGCCTCCCGGACCCCCTTTAACCGTCCCCCGGCCGAGTACCGCATAAACCGAGAGCGGAACCTCGTCGTGGCCGTAGACAAAGCCGGCGAGGTTTACCTACTTGAAGACGCGCGCGTGCTCGACCGCTTCAGCTTTAAAAACGTCCACGGGGGCGTAAAGTTCTCTACTAAAAACCGCCGCTTCTACGTACCCGCCCGCGACGGCTGGGTAGCCGTATACGACTGGACGGCTAAAAAACCCCTCTACAAAGTGCGCGCCTGCGTCTACCTGCGCAACGTAGCCCTCACGCCCGACGAGGAGAAGCTGGCCGTAAGCTGCGTTTTACCGAAAGCGTTAGTTCTTTTAGATAAAGACCTGCGGTTTTTAGAGTTTATACCGCTTAAAGGCAGGCCCAGCGCCGTTTACGAGCTTACGCGACGCAACGCCTTAGCGTTAGCCTTCCGCGACCTACCGGCGGTGGCCGTCTACCGCGACGGCGAGCTTAAGTACTACCCTACCTCCTCACCTTTAGAAGACTACTTTATAGACCCCTTTGAGGCTTATCTGGTGGGCACCTCGCGCAAAGAGAAGAGGCTCGTCGTCTTCAGCTTAGACCGGAAAAAAGAGGTCTTTACCGAGAAGATAGAGAGCATGCCCCACCTATTTTCCGCAAGCTTCTGGTACCGCGACGGGGCGTTCTACTTTGCCACCCGCCACACCGACGGCAGCTTCACCGTCTGGCGGCTATACGACTGGAAAAAAGTCTATAGGGGAAAGCTTCCCGGCAAGGGCTTCTTCGTACGGACGCACCCGAAAAACCCTTACCTCTGGCTCGACGAGCAGAGCCCTTACTTTACTTTAGTCTCTAAAAAAGACCTCTCGGTGCAGCGCAAGCGGCTTACCGAGGAGGGCATACTCACGCACGTGGAGTTCTCGGGCGACGGTAAGCTGTACTACCTTAGCCGCCTCGGACGGAAACCCGGTCTCGTCGTAGGCGACGCCTTCTCGTACGAGCCGTACGCAGAGCTGCCGCTTAAACGCCCGGCGGGTAAGTACAGCATTCTCTTAAAAACCCGTAAGTTCCTGCCGGCGCTGCTGGGCTACGAGGTGTACCTGCAGAAGTGCTGGGGCTGCCACCACACCACGCGCGAGGCCTTCGGCCCTCCTTTTAAAGAGATTGCGCTTAAAAGGCCCCGCAGCCTCATAGTGGCCCAGATACTAAACCCCGAGAAAACTTACAAGCTCTTAGGCTACGAGCGGAACGCCATGCCGAAAATAGAGCTCTCGCCTTACGAGCTTGAAGCGGTACTTAGCTTTATGGAGGTGGTAAAAGATGGCTGGCTGGATTGAGAAGCTCTCCCGCGTGGACCGACCACGGCTGGGCGACCAAGTGCCCGTTTTAGTCTTCCGAGCGTTTAGAATCTTTACCGAGGAGTACCTCGAGGACTTGGTCGGCAGTAAGGGGACGCTTACGCTTCTTACCAACGCCGGCAGACTCCTCGGTAAAGAGGTGGGGAGTCTGCTGAAAGACGCCTCGCTCGAGAAGTACCTCGAGAAGGTCGTCGAGTTCGTCCGCGAGAACAAAATCGGGCTCTTGGTGCCCGAGGAAGTCGAGAAAGACCACATGCTTCTTAGGCTTGACGAGTGCATCACCTGCTCGGGCTTACCCGTACTGGGTAAGCGGATATGCCACTTCGAGGCCGGCTTCGTCGGCGGCATCGTAGAAGCCTTTACCGGTAGACGCGTCCGCGTCTACGAAACTAAGTGTAACGCCGCGGGCGAAGGCACCTGCGAGGTGAAAGTGGAGCTCAACAACCATGCTGCGCATAACGCAACTGGCCAAAAGCGCTCTTAAAAAGAGAGTCACCCCGCCCTTTGGCGGGGTCATTCTCATCTGGAACCTCACTAACCGCTGTAACCTATACTGTAAACACTGCTACGCGTGGGCCAACAGAGAGCGCGAAGAGCTAACCCTCGACGAGATAAAAGCGCTAATACCCCAGCTTAAAAACGAGGGCGTAAAGTTCGTCATACTCTCGGGCGGTGAGCCGCTGCAGCGCGAGGACCTTTTTGAGGTGGCCAAGCTCCTAAAAGAGGCCGGCTTTAAGACCTCCCTCTCGACTAACGGCTTGCTTATCAACCGCGACAACCTCCCGCTCATAAAGTCTTGTTTCGACTACGTGGGCGTAAGCGTCGACGGCAGGCCCGAGACGCACGACCGGTTTAGAGGTAAAGACGGCGCCTTTAAAGGCGCCGTAAAAGCTTTAGAGCTCTGCTTAGAAGAAGGTATCCCGGCGGGACTCCGCTTTACCTTAACTAAAGCCACCGAGCAGGACCTGCCTTACGCGTTTGAGCTTGCCCGCTCGCTGGGCGTGCCTAAGCTCTACATCTCACACCTCGTTTACGCTGGGCGCGGCACGCGTCTTACCGGCCCGGAAAAAAGACGCTACCGCTCCTTAGTGGAGTTTATCGTTAATAAGAGCTTCGAGCTTCTCGACGAGCTTACCGTGGTTACGGGTAACAACGAGGCCGACGCGGCCGTCCTTTACGAGCTGTTTAAACGACGCTACCCCGAGCACGCACCTTACCTGTACGAGAGCCTTCTAAACTGGGGCGGCAACCAAGCGGGCGTGAGGCTGGTAAACATTAACCACAAAGGGGAAGTAAGACCCGACCCCTTTTTCTTCCACAGCCTCGGGAGCGTACGCGAGAGGAGCTTTAGCGAGATATGGCGCGGTAACGGGCTGCTTACGCGCCTACGCGAACGGCCGCGCAGGGTAAAGGGTAAGTGCGAAAGCTGCGCGTACTTACCCGTCTGTAACGGCAACTCGCGTGCCCGCGCTTACTACGCCACGGGCGACTACTTCGGGGAGGACCCGGCATGCTACTTGTAGTACTGCTTCTCTTCTCGCTGGCCTTCGGGACGGTCTTCGTGGTCGAGCGCGAGACGGGCCGTCTGGCGGTTATTAGAAACGACGAGCTGGTAAAGGAGATAGAAGGCTTAGGTAACCTAAACCACGCCACGCTGAAGTTTTTTAAGGGCAACGGCTACCTTATAAGCCGCGACGGCTGGCTCTCGCTTATAGACCCCGAAAGGGCCGAGCTCGTTAAAAAGGTAAAAGTCGGCGAGAGCACGATAGGGATTAACTTCTGTCTTAACTTCGTAGCCGTAGCTAACTACGCGCCCAAAACCGTCGAGCTGCTCTCGGCCGAGCTTAAGCCGGTTAAAAGCTTCGAGACGGGCTCGAGAAACGTAGGGATAAAGGGTAAAGACCGTCTGCTTCTGTTTGCGCTCATGGACGCGGACGAGGTCTGGGCGGTGGACTGTAAGACACAAGAGCTTCTAAAGCGGATTAAAGTAGGCCGGATGCCCTTCGACGCGCTTCTTATAGACGACCGCTACGTAGTGGGCTTTTTCAAAGAAGACGGGGTAGGGATAGTAAACCTTAAGGACCTGTCGTACCGTAAGGTTAGCTTTAAAGCCGGTGATAAAGAAGTGGTGTTTAAGATACCCCACTTCGGGTTTTGGGGCATAAAGGGCGAGCGGGCTTACGTACCCGCGGTGGGCGAGCGGAAGCTCCACGTGATAAACGTAAAAAACTTTACCTACGAGGGCTTTATACCCCTCCCGGGGCTGCCCGTGTTTGCGGTAGTGTCGCCCGACGGGCGCTTTTTAGCGGTTAACTACAGCGGCGACATGGAGGACTACCTGACGCTTGTAGACCTTAAAGACGAGAAGGTGTTTATTACCAAGCGGCTGGGCCGGAGGATACTCCACTTCAGGTTTACGCCCGGAGGGCGTCATCTGTATCTGTCGTCGTACTTTGAGAACAAGGTCAAAAAGGTGAGCGTGCCCGACTTGGTGGTGGAGAAAGAGATTAGCGTACCCACGCCGTCGGGGGTGTTCATCTACGGAGGTAAGTAGTCATGGGGAAGGTTTTTATCGTGGGAGCGGGGCCGGGTGACCCGGAGCTTCTGACACTAAAGGCTTACCGCGTTTTAAAGACCGCGGACGTTATCCTCTACGACCGGCTCGTAAACGAGGAGATTCTCTCGCTGCGGAAAAAAGACTGTAAGCTGGTTTACGTAGGTAAGGAGGACGGTAAGCACACGCTGCCTCAAGAGGAGATTAACCGGCTGCTTCTTTTCTACGCGCGCGCCTGTGAGCGCGTGGTAAGGCTTAAAGGAGGAGACCCGTTTATCTTCGGCCGGGGAGCCGAAGAGGCGCTCTTTTTAGAGAAGCACGGCATACCCTACGAGTTTGTGCCGGGCGTAAGCTCGTTTTACGCGGTGCCCGAGTACGCAGGAATACCCTTAACTTTTAGAGGGCTCTCGTCGTCTTTCGTGGTGGTCACGGGCCACGAGACGGTGGGTAAAGAGAAGTACGTCGACTGGAAAGCCTTTAAAGACGTTGACACTATCGTGGTGCTTATGGGCGTTAAGAACCGTCAGAGGATAGCCCGGGAGCTTATAGAGGCCGGCAGGAGCCCTTACGAGCCGGTGGCTTTTATAGAGCGGGGGACAACGGACCGGCAGAGAACCGTCGTTACCACGCTCGGAGAGGTAGCCGAAAATCCTCCTCCCGTTAGCCCTCCCGCGGTTATAGTGATAGGTAAGGTGGTAGGACTTAAAGAGAAGCTCTCGGCTTTTAACGAGACGCACGCGCGGGAGGAGTTCCATGGAAAGCTCGACGAGCCTGCTGAGCGTCCTGCAACGGGACATCCCCTTATCTGAAGAGCCCTTCGCGTGGGTAGCCCGCGAGACGGGTCTTACGGAGGACGAGGTACTAAAGCAGATTAGAGAGCTCAAAGAGCGGAAGATAATCCGCCAGATATCGCCCGTATACGACGCCAAAAAGGCCGGCTACGACGGGGCTCTGGTGGCGTTCGAGCTGCCGCCTGACAGACTCGAGCAGGCCGCGGAGGTTATAAACCCTTACCCGGGGGTGAGCCACAACTACGAGCGGACGGGAAAGTTTAACCTATGGTTCACGCTGGCCGTCCCGCCCGACGCGCCTTACTCGCTCGAGCAGCTCGTGGCTTCTTTCGCCGAGCGGACGGGGGCGCGGCGCTACGGGATTTTCCGCACCCTTACTACTTTCAAAATAGGCGTGCGGCTCGACTTTACGGACCCCCTCGAGCGGGAGGAGCCTCCCGAGCCGCGCCGGGAAGGGCCTTCCGGCGTCCCGTTAACGGACGAAGAGAAGCTCGTTATAAGGCTTACGCAGGAAGACCTCCCGCTCGAGAGAAGACCCTTTAAAAAGGTTGCGGAGGTCATGGGTACGGACGAGGGGCGCGTCGTAAAGCTGCTGCAGGGTTTAAAAGAGAAAGGCGTTATGAGACGGTTTGCCGCCATTTTGTACCACCGGAGGGCCGGCTTTAAGGCTAACGCCATGGTGGTGTGGCGCGTAGAGCCCGGACGGCTTAACGAGGCCGGAAAGCTGTTAGCGTCTTTTAAAGCCGTCTCGCACTGCTACGAGCGGAATACCGCCGACGGCTGGCCGTACAACCTCTACAGCATGGTCCACGGCAGAAGTAAAGAGGACGTAGAGAGGCTGGTAAGCTTTGCGGCGGAGCATATAAAACCTATGGCGTACGAGCTACTTTACTCGAAAAGGGAGTTTAAAAAGAAAAGGGTAAGGCTCTTTGATAGAGCCTTTTACGAGTGGGAGCTTTAGTTCTCGCCTTCTTCTTTTAGCTTTTTCTCGTACTCGTGTATGCGGATGATGACTTTCCACATGACGAAGGGGATAACTATGTAAGCGGCGGTGGCGAATCCTATGAGCCACTTCCAGAAGGGGTCGAAGATGCCGTTAGTGGTGAGTATGTAGGCACAGTAAAGCATGCCGCCGGCGAAGGCGAAGGCAATAAACTTGTAGCGCTCGACCTTTTTCATGTTGGCGAGGGTGTAAAAGAAGGCGTAGGCGCCGGCGAAAAGAATGTAAAAGAAGCCCGCCGCGAGGACGAGCAGAACCTCGTACGGGTTATCTCTCATGCGGGCTTCACCTCCGTTTCCGTCGTGGGAGCTTTCCTGCCTATCGTTAGCATATCATACACCAGTACGAAGTAGAAGAGGAAGAACAGTATACCAAACCCGAGCCTCCAGTACATGGGTACCTTGACCCAGGGGTGCATCTGCGTGACGATGTAGTCTTGCCACGTAGCACCGCCCACGGCCCTCTCGAAGAAGGTTTGAGCGAAGCCTGCTACCAGTAGTGCACCAACCATACCTACCATGCTGATTATCATGCCCACGTAGGCGATTCTCCACGTCTTGCTGTCGAGTATGGGCCCTTCGGGTGCCCTGATGTACTGGAGTGCGATGTACATGAGTACAAGGTTCGTAGCTACGTATGCACCGAAGAACGCGAGGTGACCGTGGGATGCGGCCATCTGCGTGCCGTGCGAGTAGAGGTTAATCTGAGGCAGGGTGTGCATAAAGCCCCAGACGCCTGCACCGAAGAAGTTACCGAAAGCTTGGAGGAAGATAAAGAAGAGTGCGGGCCTGTTTACGGTCTTGAGCTTGTGAACGCCTGCGTCGTAAACGGCGTGGACAATCATAGCCACCAGCGGCAGAGGCTCAAGCGAAGAGAAGAAACCGCCTATACCGAGCCAGTACTCAGGAGTACCAATCCAGTAGTAGTGGTGACCCAGACCTAATATGCCCGTACCGAAAACCAGAAGAACTTCTAAGTAAAGCCAGCCTTCTATTATCCTACGGGGCGTTCCCAGAACGTGCATTAGGGCCCAGCCCATAAGAACGCCCACGAGAACTTCCCACGTAGCTTCAACCCAGAGGTGTACGACCCACCACCACCAGAACTGGTCGATGGTTATGTTAGGCGTAAAGAACATACCCGTTAGATAAAGACCGGCAAGGGCTACCATGTCGACGAGCAAAACGCCCATAAGCCCGGTAATCCTGCCAGACTTGAGTACCGTGGCCAGAACGTTGTAGTAGATAATGGCCATTACCGCCACGATACCCCAGTCGGCCCAGCGGGGTGCCTCGAGGTACTCCCGTCCCTCGTTGATAAACCACATGGTGAAGAAGTTACCTTTACCCCACTGGATAAACAGGTATACGAGAACTACTATAGCTACCGCTCCGGTTAGGACGTAGAAGGCTATCTTCCCGAGTTTGGCGCCCACTACGTCTATACCCGTCTCCTCGGGAAGCATCCAGTAGATGCCGCCGATGAAGCCCATCAGGAGCCAGACGACCATGGCGTTGATGTGGAGCATACGCGTGACGTTAAAGGGCATTACCGAGTAGAGGAAGTCGGGGTTGATGTACTGGTAGGCCGCCAGCAGACCGAAAAGCAGCTGGGCGCCGAAGAGCACAATCGCCACGGTCCAGTACATAAGCGCAATCTTCCGGCTCTCGGGGAGGTTAGATATGTCTCCCCAGAGCTTAGTTAGAATCCTCTCCATCGCTAGCCACCTCCTTTATTAGAACTTCACGAGCTTAGACTCGCCAAAGTGGTCGGGGAAACCGTTGGTGTTAATAGTGGCCATCCACTTAAGGTAAGCCACCACGGCCTTAGCTTCTTCTTCGTCGAGCCCGAGGTTGGGCATCCTTCTCATCCACGTGGCGTACTTGTCGGGCTCCATAAGGAACTTAACCATAGCCTCGGCCTTGTCTTTAGCCTGCGTCATGGGCACGACAATCTTTTCCCACTTGGGGTCGAGCCACGACTTGGTCAGGTCGGGAGCGTAGTAAGCACCGTTACCCAGAAGCGTGTGGCAGTCCATGCACGCGCGGCTCTGGATGACGAGCTTACCTTTGGTGATGAGCTCCATAGCCTCCTCTTCCGTGTACTCTTTGCCGAAGAGGAGCTCCTTCTGGTCCTTGTAGACGACGGGCATGTAGTAGCCCTTCTCGGGGTTGTACTCGTAACCAATCTTGTAGTTAATCACCGTGGGCGAGGGTACGCGTTCGGAGCCTATCTTGGTCTTTGAGAGCGTGTCGAAGGTGAGAATCCATAGGAAGATGAACATCACGACGGAGCCTACGATGGCGTAGCGCTTCCAGAACTCCGGGTCGAGCCAGTCACGGCCCCTCGTTAAGATGGAGCCGAGCACCAGCGTCAGAACGATGGAGGCAACCGTCACCTCCAGCCAACCGAACTCCATGGCAACCCCTCCTTAAAAGGCGTTCAATTTAAGAAAGTAAGCGCTCATTTACAATTTGTCAAGTTTCCGAGGATTTTATCATAAATACCCGCAAAAAGGGAAGAGCCCCTCACACCCATTTGGGTACCCTACCTCCGTACCGTATGTCTTCGGCCTTGACGTTGTCGTCGTTGAGTATCTCGGGGACGCGGTCCGCGTTTTTGTTCAGGTAGTCTTTAGCCTTTGCCCACTCGTCGCTGTAAGCGTATATAAGCTCCGCCGAGAGCACCTTCGGCAGGCTCTGGATAGCCTTCATCTTAAACACTTCCTCCTTCGTGTCCTCGGCCTCTATAACGACGATAATCTTGCCCGTCTTTTTGTCGTAAAGCGGAAACAGCTCACCCGTCTCGGGATGACGGAAGTAAACGTAGCACATACCCGAGTCTTCTAAAGCCTGAAGAACTTCCTCTACGTCCTCGGGTTTAGTCCTTACTAAAACGCTCGAGATGTTCATGGCTTCACCTCCCTCATTACGAGCCTGCCGTCGATGCAGCCTATCAGGAGCCGGTCCCTACTTATAAAATCTATAACGTTGACGTAGCAGCCGGCATCGAGTTTTTTCTCGTCCCACAGACCCATCTTAAAGACCGAGACGCGGCCCTCCTCGTCGCTCGTGTACGCCCCGGTATAGTCGTCGGGCGAGACAGCAACGGCAAAGACCATAAAGTCCGACTGGAAGACCTTCCTCGGAAGCACCACGAACTCTAAAGAACGGTTTATAAACCGCGTGTGGACGTCCTTTAAAAGCGACGGGTCGTCGAGGTTCTCCCTCATGCTTTTCCGGCCGGTAATCCGGTCGTCGAGGTAGTAAACCACGGCCTTTTTGTCCCGGCCGCCGGACATAACCACTTTGTTGCCGAAGCTAACGCTGAAAATCTTATCCTTGTTCCCTTCCGTTCCCACGCCTATAACGCGGCCCGTCTCGGGGTCTATAAAGAAGACCTTACCCGACTCGTCGCCCCAAGCCACGAGCGTACGGTCTTCGTTAATGTCCATGTCGGAGAAAACGAAACGGAACACGAGGTACTTGTAGACGGTTTTGTGATTTTTCAGGTCGTAAAGCCATATCTCGTTGGCGAGCGTGGCGATAATAAGGCGGTTCTCGTCTAAAAAGCGGACTTTACTCGCGTCGGTAAACTCGAGCAGGGGCTTAAGCTGGCCGTTCTCGTAGATAAAAACGGTACGCTTACCGAGGTTAGCCTCGGCGGCTATGGCCAGCTTAGACCCGGAGGGTGAGATGTCGACGCTGAAGACCTTAGCCGACTGCTTCTCTCCGGTAAAGTCCGTAATGTCGGGTACCGTTATCTCGGCCTCGACTTTAAAGGCGTTTAGGTCAATAAGGTAGACTTTCCCCCACTCGGTAGAGACGGCGGCCTTACCGTGGGCGTGCGATATGTCCGTTATGGCCCCTTCGAGCTTTAGCTCTTGAGCAAAAGAGAAAAGTAAAAGGGAGAAAAGGAGAACGAGCCCCCTCATTGCTGTTTCTTCTCAAGGCCCGTGCCTTCGAGGAGCGTCTCGTGGAGCACGGAGCGCTCCTTAGCTTCGGGTTTTCTAAACTCAGGCTTGAAGAGGTTCTTAACCACGGGCTGTACGTTGGCCTGAGGCCTGTGGCACAGCAGGCAGTTCCAGCGGGCCTTGTCTATGTCCGTAAGCTTGGGGGCTTTCCCTTCGGGCAGGTGATAGAAGTCTATAAAGTGCGACGGAGGTATGGGCGTAGCACCCACCTGTTTAGCCACGTCGGGCATGTGACAGCCTAAGCAGGGGTTGTTGTTTAAGGTTATGGGGAACATGCCTTCTATAGAGTGGGGTATCTGGGGAGGGGCGTTCTCGTAAGCACGCTGGAACCTCTGAGACTGGCCGGGGGGCGTTTTGCTGTACTCGAACGGGGGAGGCGTAACTACCTCTTCTTCTAAGGGGGCCTTCCGTATGCCGAGCTCTTCGGGAGCTATGGCTTCCTTAGCCGTGATGCACGACAGCAGGGCCGACGAGCCTATAAACACTAGCGCCAGCTTCTTAAGCTTCATCTTTCCCACCTCCGGTTTTTTTGAACCTCAGCGTGTAAAAAAGTGCCTCCTCAGGGCACACGTCGATGCACCGCCCGCAGTTGGTGCACTCACCCGACAGCACGGGTACGTTCTCTTTACCTATCATCCAGAGCACCTGAACCTCGGGGCATACCTTTTTACACCGCATGCACTCGGTGCACTTGTTCAGGTCGTAGCCTACGCGTAGCAGCGCCGCGGGCCTGCTCACGAGCGAGTAAAAGGCGCCTAAGGGGCAGACGTGCCCGCACCAGCCGTTTTTAACCACAAACAGGTCGAAGAAAAACAGTGCCAGTATAACCACCCATCCCATGCCCATGCCGAAGATAATGCCCCGGTGAACCATGGATATGGGGCTTACGAACTCAAACGCGGGCACGGCCAGAATGGGCGAGAGGATAAGCCCGAGGGCGAGCACCCAGTATCGGACCTTCCGCGAGAGCTTAATCCTGTACTCTTCTTGGTGTAGCCCGGTTTTTACCCTCACCCAGTTGGCAAAGTCCGTAATGAGGTTTACCGGACAGACCCAGCTGCAGAAAGCCCTTCCCACGAGAAGGCCGTAAAAGACGAGGATAATAAGCGCACCTAAGAGCACCTCCGTGCCCACCAGCACGCCGGCAAAGAACATCTGGAGCACCGCGTAAGGGTCTGAAAGAGGTATAACGCCGAAGAGCTTGGAGGTGCTCAGGTTCCCCTGCAGAACTTTCCAGCCTAAGTAGTGGCCGGCTAGGTAAAGGCTTAGAATCGTCAGCTGGCTTATACGGCGGAGGATAAGGTACTTGTTGCGCGCCAAAAAGGACTTCTCTCTCTCCTCTTCCTGTGGCTGGGCTACGGCGGTAACGACCTCACTCATTGAGCAGGTCCTCCGTGTTTAGGTAGTCTTCGGGCCGCTTGGGCTGCCACTTTTTAAGCTCTTCCGCCCGCTCTTGTATCTTCTTTTCTACTTCCTCTTCGGCTTCCATCCAGCCCCTTACGTAGTGCTTACCTATCTTACCGAGGGCTACGTCGCGCGGGAGGATGTATATGGCGGGCTTGTCGGTAGGACAGACGTGTTCACATATGCCGCAGCCGGTACAGTAGTCAGGGTCTACCACGGGGACGAGCATGGCGTGCTTACCCGTTCTTCTGTTACGCCTCAGGTCCATGTAGATGGCTTTGTGCATAAGCGGGCAGGCCCTTACGCAGGCGTCACACTGGAGGCCCCAGTAGGCTATGCAGCTGTGGTAGTCGACCACGGCTACGCCCATACGGGCTTTGTTTACGTCGACCTTACCCTCTTCGTTTTTAAGAAGCTCCGTATCTAAGGCCTTGGTAGGGCACGCAAAGGTACAGGGCACGTCCTCGCACATGTAACAGGGCACTTCACGCGGTATAAAGTAGGGCGTACCTACGGGTTTGTTGTCGCCCGGGGCGGCAAGTTTAAGCGTTACTTTTTTGTTGCCGTACTTGTCTACGGGAACGTTGTCGCGGTTGGCACAGGCTACCACGCACAGACCGCACTTAATGCACTTTTTCAGAAACTCCTCTTCCGGGTAAGCCCCCGGGGGTCTTAAAACGAGGGGGTCGTGTTTGTTCTCGTGGACGAGAGCTGCCCATACCGCACCGCCGATAAAAGATAAACCGAGCCCCTGCAGGAAGCCCACGAGGAGCTTCCTGCGGGACTTGTCGGGCTCCTTAGACATTTACCTTACCCCTTAGGCCGGGTAAATCTTGACGGCGCACTTCTTGTAGTCCGTCTGCTTGGATATGGGGCATCTGGCGTCGAGGGTTACCTTGTTGATGTAAACGCGCTCGTCGAACCACGGGATGAAGACGAGGCCCTTAGGAGGCCTGTTTCTACCGCGGGTGGACACCCTTACCTTGACCTTACCGCGCCGCGACTCGACCCATACGAGGTCGCCGTCTTTTACGCCTATCTTCTTGGCGTCTTCGGGGTGCATGTAGCAGAGGGCCTCGGGCATTGCCCTGTAGAGCTCGGGAACGCGCATGGTCATGGTACCCGAGTGCCAGTGCTCGAGTACGCGGCCGGTACAGAGCCAGAACGGGTACTCTTCGTCGGGAATCTCGGGCGGCTCCATGTAAGGCCTGAAGAATATCTTAGCCCTGTTGGTAAGGTCCACAATCTCGCCGAACTCAACCTTCCACTCGCCGTTCTCGAACTTCGGGAAGGTGCCCTTGGGTATCTTCTTGAGGGCCGGGCCGTAGAAGGCAAACTCACCGTTGGGGTTAGCCTTACGGGCGTACGGGTCGTACTTGGTGTTGAAGCGCCAAGGCGTCTCTTTACCGTCCACGACGGGCCACCTGAGACCCCTTACCTTGTGGTAGGTGTCGAAGTCCGCAAGGTCGTGAGCTTTACCGAGCCCGAAGAGTCTGTACTCTTCCCAGAGGGCCTTCTGGACGAAGAAGCCGTAACCTTTCCACTCTTTACCGTCTACGCCCTTAACCTTCCGGCCGTCACCTTCGGCCAGCGTGTTGGGGTGGAGTTTACCCGTCTCGGGGTTGTAAGCTACAGGCTGCGGCCAGCTTATGTCCACGTGAGGTATGGTCCGCTTGAAGGCTTCTTTAGAGAAGAGGACGTCGTAGAGCGTCATCTCGGGGTCGTAACCCATCTTCTTAGCTTCTTCGAGGACGTTGGGCAGGACCGTGCCGTCCCTGAGCTTCCACTCTTTCCAGCACTCCTTAAGCTTGAAGAACTTGGAGAACTCAATAATCTGCCACTCGTCGGGCATAGCCTCGCCCGGAGGCGTAACCTGCTGTCTCCAGTGCTGCGTACGGCGCTCGGAGTTACCGTAAGCTCCCCACTTTTCGTAAATCATGGCCGAGGGTAGAACGAGGTCCGCTACTTTTGCCGATATGCCGGGGTAAGCCTCGGAGACGACAATGAAGTTGTCCATCTCGCGGGCGGCTTTTATCCAGTGGTTAGCGTTAGCCGTGTCCTGCCACGGGTTACAGACGTGTACCCACGCCCACTTTATCTTACCGTCTTCGAGGTCCCTCATTATCTGGACGATGTCCGAGCCGACCTTCGGGTTAACCGTGCCCTTGGGTACGTGCCATATCTTCTCAGCAATCTCGCGGTGCTTGGGGTTGGTTACCACCATGTCGGCCGGGAGCCTGTGAGCAAAGGTACCGACCTCTCTTGCCGTACCGCAAGCAGAGGGCTGACCGGTTAGCGAGAACGCACCGTCGCCGGGCTTAGCGTGCTTGCCGAGAAGCAGGTGTATGGCGTAAACCTGCTCGTTAACCCAAGTACCCCTCGTGTGTTGGTTAAAGCCCATCGTCCAGAACGATACGACTTTGCGGCCCTTCTCAACGAAGAGGTCTTTAAGAGCTACGAGCTTCTTCTTAAACTCTTCAAGCGGCTCGTCGGGGTCACCCTTAGCTACACGGGCAACGTAGTCGAGCGTGTAAGGCTCGAGGGCTTTCTTGAACTCCTCGAAGGTAATAACCCAGTGCTTGCCCGCCTGCTTGCGGTGCTTCATCTCGAGCTTCTGGCCTTCCTTGAGTCCGTAGGTCGCGAGGTTGGGAGCTTCGTCTTTGGAGATAACCTTAACGAGCTCTTTTATCATGGTCTCGCGTTCTTTGGGCGAGTACTTCGGGTGGTTGGGGTTGTCGCGCATGCCGTAGCCGATGTCTATGTAGCCGGTAACAAAGGCACAGTACTTGTTAACGAAGTCCCAGTCTATGGCGTCGGGGTGGTTGTAGACGATTTCCCTAAGAATGTAGTTCTGTATAAGAAGGTCCGTCTGGGGCTTGAAGATTATCTCTATGTCCGCACCGTCCATGGTCATGTGACGGAAGGTAGACAGAACGACCACCTTAACCCTCTCGGGGTCGGAGAGCTTACGGTCTAAAACCCGTGCCCAGAGGACGGGGTGCATCTCGGCCATGTTCGAGCCCCAGACGACAAAAGTGTCGGTGAGCTCTATGTCGTCGTAGCAGCCGGCCGGTTCGTCTATACCGAAGGTCTGTATAAACGCCGCCACGGCCGAAGCCATGCAGTGACGGGCGTTGGGGTCTATGTTGTTAGACCTAAAGCCGGCCTTCATAAGCTTGTGGGCCGCGTAACCTTCCATTACGGTGTACTGACCAGAGGCAAATATGGCTATGCCTTCGGGGCCGAGCTCGTTGTAAGCTTCTTTAAACTTCTTAACCATTACCTCGTAAGCCTTCTGCCAGCTTACGGGACGGAACTTACCTTTCTTGTCAAACTCGCCCTTCTCGTTCATGCGGAGGAGGGGTTTGGTGAGACGGTCCTCACCGTACATTATCTTAGCCGTGAAGTAGCCCTTAATGCAGTTGAGACCTCTGTTGACGGGGTTCAAGGGGTCGCCCTTAACGGCCACTATCCGGTCATCTTTGACGGCGACCATAATACCGCAACCGGTACCGCAGAAACGGCAGACCGCCTTGTCCCACTGCCAGCCGCTCTCGGCTTCTTTAGCCGCGGCGGCTACGCCTTCGGGAACGGAGACCCCCACCGCGGTAGCGGCGGTTACCGCTGCCGACAGCTTAATAAACTCCCTCCGGCTGAGGGACGCACCCTTCTTTTCTTTTTCGGCCATCTTTAACACCTCCACTGACCAAAGTCATATGCTCTATGTCATAGATTAGACTTTTCTGATAACTTTGTCAAGTAAATTTCCCCCTTGATTTTCAGCCGGCTTAGGCTTTTATATATCCCTATGCCGTGGCGCGTTAGGGTAATAAAAAGCTTCGAGGCGGCCCACTTTTTAACGCGCTACAAAGGTAAGCCCGAGCCCGTTCACGGCCACAGCTGGAAGGTGGAGCTGTTTGTAGAGTGTAAAGAGCTAAAAGACGACCTGTGCGTAGACTTTTTAGAGCTGGACCGTCTGCTCGGCGAGCTGCTGCCCAACTACTGCTTGCTTAACGAGCGGTTTAACTTCTCGCCGAGTGCGGAGAACCTCGCCCGCTGGCTCTACCACGAGGTGAAAAAACGCTACCCCGGGCTGGTAAAAGTCGTCGTCTGGGAGACGGAGCGCTTCGGGGCCGAGTACTATGAGTAAGCTAACAAAATTAGGCTTTACTTTGGGCGACCCGGCGGGCGTAGGCCCGCGGCTTCTGGCACGTCTGCTGCCGCACCTTGTGCCCGGGCATGCCTACGTCTTTTACGCCGAGGAGAAGACGCTCCGCCTCGCGTGCCGCCTCGAGGGCGTACCGTTCCCGTTTAAAAAGGTGGAGCGTCTGGACGAGGTTAAAGGGCCGGGGCTGTACCTCGTGGACCTTAACCTGCTTAGCCGAGACAGGCCCGAGCCTTCGCTCGAGGCGGGGCGGGCGGCCGCGGCTTATCTGGCGCGCGGGGTGGCCGACGCGGTAAAGGGCGAGCTTTTCGGCCTTTTAACCATGCCCATAAGTAAGCTCTGGGCCCGGAGGGCCGGCTTCTCGTTTCCGGGCCAGACGGAGTTTTTAGCGCACGCCTCGGGCGTTAAGCGCGTAGCCATGGTCATGTACTCGGGCAAGCTAAAGCTTGCTCTACACACCACTCACGTGCCGTTAAGGCACGTCTTTAATTCTATTAATAAAAAAGAGATAGAGACGAAGCTCCGCTTCGTGATTAACGAGTGGGAGAAGCTCTTTAAAGTAAGACCCCGGGTTAAGGTGCTGGGGCTTAACCCGCACGCGGGCGAGGGCGGGGAGCTGGGTCGGGAGGAGCTTACGGAGATTAGGCCGGCCGTGGAAGCGTTAAGGGCCGAGGGGTTTGAGGTGGAGGGGCCTTTACCGCCCGACGCGGCGTTCGTCCGTCCGTCGTCCGAGGCTCTTTACTACTGCATGTACCACGACCAAGGTCTGGCGCCTTTTAAGGCGCTGGCGTTTGACGAGGGGGTTAACCTTACGCTGGGGCTGCCGTTCGTGCGCGTCTCTCCCGACCACGGGACGGCTTACGAAGTTGCGTGGGAAGGGGAGCTACGCGAGGGGGCTTCGGTAAGCGCGCTTAGGCTGCTTTACCACCTTCTTGACCTTAAAGCGCAGGGGGCATAAACTTTGTCTAATGTTTAAAGGAGGTGCGTAAGGATGCAGGAAGGTTTTACCTTTAAGGTGACCGAGAAGGCGCTTGAGGAGATAAAGAAGGTGGCTAAGGAGAACAACATCGAGAACCCTATCCTGCGCGTGCGCGTGGTGCCGGGCGGCTGCTCGGGCTTCCAGTACGCTATGGGATTCGAGGAGAAGGTAGAGGACGAGGACCACGTTTTTGAGTACGACGGGGTTAAGGTGGTCATAGACCCGTTCTCCATGCCTTACGTAAACGGTGCGGAGCTGGACTACGTGGTGGACTTTATGGGCGGCGGGTTTACCATAAGAAACCCCAACGCCATGGGAAGCTGCGGCTGCGGCGGGGCCTGCTAAGCAAGGCCTATAAGGCGCTTAAGCTGCTGTATGCGGTCCCGCAGGCGGGCCGCCTTCTCAAACTCCCAGTTTCTGGCGTACTCCCACATCTTTCTCTCGAGCCTCTGAATCTCTTTTAAAACCGCCTCTTCGGAGCTGAACCGCTTCTCGGTCTCGGCCTCGGCCGGCTCGAGCACGAGCAGCTCCGTCAGGGGCTTTTTTATGGGCTTAGGCTTTATGCCGTGCTTTCTGTTGTACTCGAGCTGTATCCGCCGCCTCCGTTCCGTCTCTTCTATGGCTTTCTTCATAGACTCGGTAATTCTGTCGGCGTAGAGAATGGCTTTACCTCGGACGTTCCGCGCGGCCCTACCTATGGTCTGGATAAGAGACTGGTAGCTTCTTAAGAAGCCTTC
>JAADCR010000005.1 GCA_013154375.1 Aquificota bacterium
ACCCCCGACTTTAACCTCGTAAACCAGTTTATCCAAAATTACGGTCTGGAGGCTTTCCTCAGACTGCTTGACTGCGGCAACGCGAGCAGCGGCGTACTGGTGACGCACCTAATTCCCCCTACCTCCCTCTTCTAACCGACAGCAGCTTTATCTCGCACTCGAAGAGAAACTCGAGGGCCTCGGCGTGAACGAGGCCCTCGTCTAAGCTTCTGCCCCAAGCGTACAGTCCGTGGCCTTCTATTAAAAAGCCGTAGGCTTCTTTTTTTTCTAAAAAGTACTCTTTTACCTTCCGGGCCAGACGGGCCACGTTCTGGTCGTTAGGGAAGACGGGTATGGATATTACCGCCTCGTGCGTCTCTACTTCGGGGAAGGCTTTAAGGAGCTCGTAGTCTCTTAAGGTCACCTCTTTAAGACCGAGCAGGGATACCACGGTAGCGTTAGGCGAGTGCGTGTGGATGACGCCTCCCGTCTCGGGGAAGAGCTCGTATATAAGCGTGTGAAGAAGCGTCTCGGCTGAGGGCTTGCCGCCTTTAAGGGGCCTTCCTGAGGCGTCTATAAGCAGCACGTCCTCGGGCGTTAGCTTGCCTTTGTGTCTGCCCGAGGCGGTGATGGCGTAAAGGCCTTCGTCTACCTTTGCCGATATGTTACCGCTCGTGGCGGGCACCCAGCCGCGCCGGTGAAGCTCTCTCCCGACGGTTATAATCTCTTCGACTTTTTCGGAGAAGCGTTTAAGAAGCTCCTCGTTCATCTTACCTTTACGCTGTCGCTCCCGTCGTAGCTCGGCACGAAAGTGGCCAGCAGCACCGACAGCTCCGCGTCGTTCTCGTAGTAGTGGACGGCTTTACGCGGTATAAAGGCCGCGTCGCCTTCTTTTAGCAGCTCTTTCCGGCCGTCTAGGTACAGGTAGCCCTTGCCCTTTAAAAGTACGACCGTTAGCTCGTGAGCCGCGTGGTAGTGCGGCTCTTCGGCGCCCTTTATAAGCACGAGTAGCTGCGTCACCAGCGGCGTCTCGTAGAGCTTTACCGCCTTTATGTTAAACTTTTCCTTCTCGGCTTGCCGCACTATCTGCTCCAGCTCGGTGACCTTAAAGGGCACGAAGTACTTCACGGCTCAATCTCCTCGAAGCTTCTAATCTGGCTAAACCGGCCGTCGGGCGTCACGCCCTCCCTTACCGACTGGAGGACTTTTAGCCCGGCCTTTCTGGCCGCCTCGAGCTCTTCGGGGTTGTCCGATATAAAGAGTATCTCCTCGGGTTTAAAGCCCGTAAGCCGGGCAATCTTCTCGTACGAGCTACTCTCTTTTTTACTGCCCACGCGCGTGTCGAAAAAGCCGTCAAACAGAGGCGTAAGGTCGCCGCAGTCCGAGTGCGAGAAAAAGAGCTTCTGCGCTTTTACCGAGCCGGAAGAGTAGACGAAGAGCTTAAGCCCTTTCTCTTTCCACTCTTTAAGCTTCCTGCAGGCGTCTTCGTATACGGGCGCGACGAGCGCGCCCGTCTTAAATCCTTCCTCCCACAGGTGGCCCTGCAGCTCCTTTAGGGGCGCAAGCTTTAGGTCGCGGTCAATCCACTCGCTAAAGAGCCTCTCGGCCTCTTCGGGCGTCTTTAGCTCGCGGCCGCTTATCTCCTCGGCCTCTTTTACTATCTCCTTTAAAAACGGCTCGTCCCAGTGCTCCCTTAAAAACGCCCCGAGTCTCTCTCTCGAGTAAGGAAACATCACCTCCTTGACGAACGAGAGGGGCGCGAGCGTCCCTTCAATGTCGAGAAGGAGGGCCTTGGTCACCTCACTATCTCCTCGTACTTAGGGAAGCGCTCCTCTATGCCCGAGCCGGTAAACTCGGCCTTCCAGCCCTCGGGCGTGGTAAAGAGCCTTATGCACCTAAAAGATGGGTTCTCGCCCATGTCAAACCAGTGCTTGGTGTTGGGCGGGACGCTTATAAGGTCGCCGGCGGTGCAGTGGAGCACGTAAACCTTGTCGTCAGGGTGGAGGTAAAACACCCCGTCGCCTTCTACGAAGTAGCGGACCTCAAAGTCCGAGTGCGTGTGCTCTTTTATAAACTTCTCGCGCAGCTCTTTCTTCTTAGGGTGGTCCGGCGTTAACGAGACCACGTCGTAAGACTTAAAGCCGTAGCGCTCTATAAGCCTCTTTATCTCGTCCTCGTAAGCCTTTATAACCTCTTCGTCCGTGGCGTCCTTACTTAAGGGGCGGTTGGCCTGCCAGCGTTCGAACAGAACGCCGAGCTTCTCGAGCTCCTTGGCTATCTCCTCCGGGTCCGTGAGCTCTTTAAGCAGCCGCCCTTTCTCGTCGTAAATGCGTAGCAGGCTCATAAGATATAATTTTAACTATGGCTAAAAAAGAAGACTTCCGGGCTTACGCCGAACAGCTCGTCGATAAAGCCCGCTCCACGCTCAGGACGCTTACCTCGCTGAGCACCGCCGTAAAAAACGAGACCCTTCTAAAGATAGCCGAGCTAATACAAGAGCGGCGCGATTACATAAAGGTGGAAAACGAGAAAGACCTCAAGCGCGCCCGCGAGAAGAAGCTGAAGCCCTCGCTTATAGACCGGCTGACGCTCACCGACAGCCGGATAGACGGGATGATAAAGGTTCTTAAAGACGTAGCGGCCCTGCGCGACCCGGTGGGCGAGGTCGTAAAGGCTTGGGACCTGCCCAACGGCCTTAAAGTGGGCCGGATGCGCGTCCCTTTGGGTCTGGTCTTTATCGTCTACGAGGCGCGCCCCAACGTCACGATAGAGGCCACGGCTTTGTGCATAAAGTCGTCCAACGCCGTCGTTCTACGCGGCGGGCGCGAAGCGCTTAACACCAACCGGGCCCTCGTGGAGATTGTTAAAGAAGCCTGCGAGCTTACGGGCTACCCCAAAGAGGCGGTGCAGTTCGTCGACAGGCCCGAGCGCGAGATAGTCTGGGAGATACTTAAGATGGAAGGTAAAGTAGACGTGGCCATACCCCGCGGCGGGGAAGGCCTCATAAAAGCCGTGGTAGAGCACGCGCGCGTCCCGGTCATAAAGCACTACAAGGGCGTCTGCAACATCTTCGTAGACGAGTACGCGGACCTCGAGAAGGCCTTTAACGTCGTCTACAACGCCAAAGTACAGCGGCCTTCCGTCTGTAACGCCGTAGAGAACCTTATTATCCACCGCAACATTCTCCACGAGTTCTGGCCCCAGATGGCCTTTTACTTAGGCAAGGCGGGCGTGGAGCTCCGGTGTGACGAGGAGAGCCTTAAGGTTATAAAGAGCGACAAGCGGCTCTCGTTCGTAAAGGCCAAACCCGCCACCGAAGAAGACTACTACGAGGAGTTTCTCGACCTTATACTCGCGGTTAAAGTGGTCGGCAGTCTCGACGAAGCGATAGCCTTTATAGAGAAGTACGGCTCTAAGCACTCGGACGCCATAGTTACGGAGAACTACACCAACGCCAAAAAGTTCTTAAGGGAGGTCGACTCGGCCGTCGTTTACGCCAACGCTTCTACGCGCTTTACCGACGGTAACGAGCTGGGTCTCGGCGCAGAGATGGGCATATCCACCGACAAGATTCACGCCCGCGGACCCATGGCCTTAGAAGAGCTAACCATACCCAAGTTCGTGGTCCTCGGCGAGGGGCAGGTACGCGACGGCTTCGGCGTCCCCGAAGAGTTTAAGAAAGAGTGGCAGGAGAAGCAGAAAAGCGGCGGGCTCGGCCGCATCATCGACTGGCTGTTAGGCGATTAAAATAATCTCTATGGCAAAAGACTACAAAGACACGCTCAACCTCCCGCGGACGGACTTTCCTATGAAGGCTCGCCTCCCCGAGCGCGAGCCTCTCATTCTCGAGTTCTGGAAAGACCTCTACAGAAAAGTAAAAGAAGCCCGTAAAGGAGCCCCTCTGTTCGTACTCCACGACGGCCCGCCCTACGCCAACGGCCACATACACGTCGGCCACGCACTTAACAAAGTACTAAAAGACGCCGTTATAAAGTACAAGCTCCTTACCGGCCACGACGTCGACTTTATCCCCGGCTGGGACTGCCACGGTCTGCCCATAGAGCGCGCCGTCGAGAAGGAGCTTGCGCAGAAAAAGGTAAAAAAAGAAGAGCTGCCCAAAGGCGAGTTTAGACGCCTCTGCCGCGAGTACGCCCTCAGGTTCGTAAACGTCCAGAGGGAAGAGTTTATGCGTCTGGGCGTTCTTGCCGACTGGGAGCGGCCCTACCTTACCATGGACCCCTCGTACGAAGCCCAAGAGGTGCGCGAGCTGGGCCGCTTCTTTGCCAAAAACCTCGTCTACCGCAGTAAAAAACCCGTCTACTGGTGCATCTACGACAGAACCGCCGAGGCCGAGGCGGAGGTCGAGTACCGCGAGAAGGAAGACCCCTCTATATACGTCAAGTTCCCCCTCCGCGAGCCGCTCTACAAAAAACCCGCCTCGCTGCTCATCTGGACCACCACGCCTTGGACCCTACCGGCCAACCTCGCCGTCACGCTAAAACCCGACGCCGACTACGTGCTCTGGCTCGAGAAGGGCGAGCTTCTTATCTTCGCCGAAGCCCTCTTAGAGAAGTTAAAAGAAGACCTCGCCCTAACGGGCGAGGTGTTTAAAACCGTAAAAGGGGAAGAGCTTTTAGGCCTCTCTTACGAACACCCCTTCGTAAAAAAAGAAGAGCTTAAGGGCTACCTCTCGGAAGAGACGCTCTGGAACATGTGGAAGGTCTACCCCTCCGAGTTCGTCACCCTCGACACCGGTACGGGCCTCGTCCACACCGCCCCCGGCCACGGCCAAGAAGACTACGAGATAGGCAGGCGTTACGGCCTCGAGCCCTACGCCCCCGTCTCGGACGACGGGAGGTTCACAAAGCCCGCCCCCGGCTTCCTTATAGGCCTTAGGGTATTTGAGGCCAACCGGCCCATAATAGACCTACTTAAAGAGAGAGGCTTTTTAGTGAGAGAAGAGACCATAGTCCACTCCTACCCGCACTGCTGGCGGTGTAAAAACCCCGTCATATTCCGCGCCACGCCCCAGTGGTTTATAGGGATGGACCTACCGCTCGAGGGCGAGAAGACGCTGCGGCAGAAAGCCCTCGAAGAGATTGAGAAGGTCGTCTGGATACCCGACTACGGGAAGAACCGGATAAAGAGCATGGTCGAGAACAGGCCCGACTGGTGCATCTCGAGGCAGCGCTACTGGGGCGTACCCATTACCGTCTTCTACTGTAAAAACTGCGGCTCTATAGCAAGCGAGCCCGAGCTGTTTGAGCACCTTGCCGAGCTATTTGAGAAGCACCCGAACGGCTCGGACCTCTGGTTTGAAAAGAGCGCTAAAGAGCTCCTGCCCGAGGGCTACCGCTGTAAAAACTGCGGCTCTACCGAGTTTGAGAAAGAAGAGGACATACTCGACGTCTGGTTCGACTCGGGCTGCTCGCACGCGGCCGTCTTACGCAGACGCGGCATAAACAAAGCCGACATGTACCTCGAGGGCAGCGACCAGCACCGCGGCTGGTTCCAGTCGTCCCTGCTCGAGAGCGTAGGCTCGTACGGCGAAGCCCCCTACCGCTCCGTCCTGACGCACGGGTTCGTGTTAGACGAGAAAGGCCGGAAGATGGCCAAGTCGCTCGGTAACGTCGTCTCCCCGCAAGAGGTTATAAGCCGCTACGGCGCCGACGTACTCAGGCTCTGGGCCGTCTCGGAAGACTACACGCAAGACGTCCGGATAGGCGAGAACCTCTTAAGGAAGGTAGCTGAGGAGTACCGCAAGATACGAAACACCTTCCGCTACTTTTTAGGCAACCTCTACGACTTTAACCCTCAAAAAGACGCGCTCCCTTTTAACGAGCTACACCACTTCGACCGCTGGATAGTCAGCGAGCTACAAGAGCTTTTAGAGAAGCTCCACCGCGAGTACGGCGGCTACCAGTTTCACCGCGCCCACGCCCTTATAAGGAACTTCGTCGTCCGCGAGCTCTCGGCTGTCTACCTCGACGTCATAAAGGACCGCCTCTACACCTACGCCCCCGCCTCGCGCGAGCGCCGCTCGGCCCAGACGGCCCTCTGGATACTCCTCACCTCCCTGACCCCCGCCGTAGCCCCTTACTTAAGCTTTACCGCCGAGGAGGTCTGGCAGCACGCCCGGAAGGTAGACCCCTCGCTGCCCGAGAGCGTCTTTCTGTACTTTATGCCTAAGCCCGACGAGAGGCTAAAGGACGAGAAGGTTCTTAACGACTACCGGAGGCTTTTAAAGGTAAGACAAGAGGTGACGCGCGTGCTCGAGCACGCGCGTAAAGAGCTCGGCCTTATAAAGCACCCCTACGAGGCGCGCGTGTTTATAACGGGCGACGAGGAGCTGCTTAAGCTCTTAAGAGCGTACGAAGACTACCTTAAGTTCTTCCTCACCGTAAGCGCCGTAGAGCTGGGCAGAGAAGGCGGCGAGGTGACGGGCGAGGGCGAGGAGCTTCCCGTAAAGGTGGGCGTGGACCGCGCACCCGGGCGGAAGTGTCCGCGCTGCTGGCTCTACTGGCCGGAAGAGAGCTTCGTAGGTGAGGTATGTAAGCGCTGTTACGAGGCGCTTCAGGAGCTCTGACAGTCGCGGCAGAGGCCGTATATCTCGAGCCTGTGGTTTAACGGCTTAAAGCCGTAGTGGTTACATATCTGGTGCTGCAGGCTCTCTATCTCGTCGCTTACGAACTCTATAATTTTGCCGCAGTTCAGACAGACGAGGTGGTCGTGGTGGGGCGAGCCCGCCACGAACTCGTATATGGTTTTCTTATCCTTTTTTATTACCTCCCTAACGGCCCCGAACTCCTCGAGAAGCTTCACCGTCCGGTACACCGTCGAGCGCGAGACGGGCCGGTCGCTCCTCGAGGCTACCCAGTTAACCAGCTCCTCTATCTCGAAGTGCCTGTCGTAGCTGGCTATGTGGTCCAGAAGGTCGAGCCGGGCGCGCGTGACCTTCATCTTCTTCTTCCTTAGAAACTGCTCGAACTCTTTCTTTAAAGCCTCGAGGTTAAGCTTTCTCAAGGGCCACCCCCGTTAATTAATTTAAGGTCTTCGGGACGGTTGAGGTTTAAAAGCGAGCGGCTAAGCTCTTTAGGCACCCTCACCCTTTTAGCGCCTAAGCGCCTTAAAAGCTCCGTAAGCCGGTAGTCGCCTTCTTTTACCGCGCGCTCTACCTCCGGCAGGGCCGAAGGGTAGTAGACGCCCACCAGCGGGTGGAGCCTGTCCGTCTCGGCCACCGTAGCCGGCTCGTCGGCCCGCTTAAGCAGAAGCTCGAGAAGCTCTTTCTTTATAAGCGGGAGGTCGCCCGAGAGGACGAAGGCGGGTCCCTCCGCGTGCCTTAAGGCCGCGTACAGGCCTACTAAGGAGGCTTGGACGGGCAGCCCGTCGAGCAGAACGGGCAGGCCCAGTGGCTTAAACTTCTCCTCTTCTTTGGCGACGAGGATAACCTCGGGGAAGACCTGACGGGCTACCTTTACGACGCGCTCTAACACCGTCTCGTTCCCGAGGCGGTAAAAGAGCTTGTCCGTGCCGAAGCGGCGGCTCCGTCCGCCGGCCAGTACGTAGCACCTCACGGCGGGAAGGCCGCCTCCTCGGAGAGGTATATTTGCGTGCCGGGCGGGATGAGCTCGCTCCGGATGTGGGGGTTAAGGTCGCGGAAGGCGCTCTCGTTAAGGTCGAGCGCGCGGACGACGAAGGAGACGGTTACGGGAAAGTCGAACTTCAGGGCCCGTATCCGCTCGGTCTTACCGCTTACTTTAAGCCCGTAGCGCTCGGGCTCGGTGGCTACGAGCAGCACGGCCATAAAGGCGGGGACGTAGTTCTGCGTCTCGGCCGGCAGGCGGTGGCGCGAGCTCCAGAAGCCGTTACGGGCACGCCGCTCGACGCAGCCCTCGCCGCAGTTGTAGGCCGCCAGCACCAGCTCCCAGTTTTTAAACTTCTCGTACAGGTACTTTAGGTACCGGGCGGCCGCCTCGGTGGAGCGGTAAGGGTCGAACCGCTCGTCTACGGTGCGGTCTACGCGCAGGCCGAAGCGGCGGGCGGTAAAGGGCATGAGCTGCCACAGCCCTGCGGCCCCGCTCCTCGAGACGGCAAACGGGTCGTACATGCTCTCTACGACGGGTAAGTACTTAAGCTCTTCGGGCAGGCCGTAGCGTCGGAGCACGGGCACTATAAGCTCTTCGTAGCGCTTCATTCTCGACAGCGCGAGCTCGAGCTGCTTCTTTCTCGAGAGGTAGAACCTGAGGGCCCGCTCCACCTCCTCCCGCTCGGGCACCTTTATTTTAAGCGCACGGGCGTAGGCCCTTACGCGGCCGAGCTCCCGCTCGGTTAAGTAAAAGCGGCCTTCTTTTAGAACGAGGACGGGACGCTTTTTAAGAACGAGCTCCTCGGTTTTCGGCGTGCAGGCCAGAAGTAGGATAAGCAGCGCCGGCAGCGCGAACACCACTTTAATATATTACGCCCGTCAGGGCGTCTTTTATACCTTATAGTTAAATTAAGATGGTAGCGCTTTTTCTGGCGCTCGCTTCGTACCTTACCGCGTTCCTGCTTTTTACGGTTAAGCTGTTTGCGCCCGAGAGGGTAAAGAACTTACCTTACGCGTTTCTTACGGCGGGCGTGGTGTTTTACGCGCTGGCGCTGTTTGAGCGCTTTGCCGAGTACGGCACTTTCCCTATAGGCGACGTTTACGGTACGCTCTCGTTTATAGGTAACCTCTCGGTTATTATCTTCGTCTTCGTGGCTAAGCGTTACGCGTTTGAGCTGTTGGGGACGGTGGTCTCGTTTATGGCCTTCCTGACGACGATGTTTCTCATTCCTTCGCGCCGTCTGGGTTTTTCGGACCCGCTGTTTATCGTCCACCTCGTTACGGCGGTCGTCTCTTACGCGTTTATTATTTTCGCAGGTCTGGCCTCGTTCTCTAAGCTGGTTCTCGAGCGGCGGCTGAAAAAGAAGGCGAGCACGCCCCCTCTGGCACCTTACAAGTTTTTAATGCAGATGGAGAAGTTCTTCATCGTGGGCGGGTTTCTGGGGCTTACGCTCACGCTCGTTTTCGGGAGTCTGTGGGCTAAAGACTACTTAGGTACGCACTGGGTGCAGGACGAGAAGCTGGTCATAACGCTGGTTCTCTGGCTGTTTTACGCGTTTCTCTCACACGCTTACGCGCTTAAGCTCGTAAAGCCGTCGCAGATATCGTACCTGTCGGTGCTGGGCACCTTTATGGGTCTGGCGGCGCTGTTTTTCGTCAGGCATTCCTTTTAAGCTCTTCCAGCGGCCGGGCGGCCGCCAGCAGCGTGGCCTCCGCGGCCAGCTCGTCGCCTACGCGGGCTACGCCTTTCATCTTCGAGAGCGTCTTTTTAAGCGAGAGGACGGTCAGCTCGAGCCTCAGCGTGTCGCCGGGGAAGACGGGGCGCTTAAAGCGGGCTCCGTCTATGCCGGCAAAAACGACGGCGTACTTCCCTATCTCGAGCTTAAGCGACTTTATCATGAGTATCCCGCCGGCTTGGGCCATGGCCTCGAGTATGTAAACGCCGGGAAACAAAGGAAAGCCGGGGAAGTGGCCCTGAAAGACGGGCTCGTTGGCCGTTACGTTCTTGACGGCCACTATCCTTTCTCCCTCCACCAGCTCCTCTATCCTGTCTACGAGCAGTATAGGGTAGCGGTGGGGCAGCACCCCCATTATCTCCCTGACGTCCATGCGTCATTATTTTAAACCACAGACGAAGCTCTCCTCCGTTAGCTCCCACCTGCCGTTAACGCGCCGGAAGGTAAACAGGCCCGTCATGCGGCAGCCGTCGTTTGTGCAGTACTTTATAAGGCACGCGTAAAGTGAGGAAGAGGTTAAAGGGACGCGCTGCGCGCGTATAAGTTTCTCGGCACTCTTTAGAGGCTTAAGGCGGTAGTTAATAAGGTAGGCAAACCTGTCGTTGCCTTTAAGCGGTACTACCTGTTCGACGACTATCGTCTCGGCCAGATTCTTCCACGCGGAGGAGAGCAGCTCGTAGGCCTTCTCCACGGGCGGCCTCTCGGGCCCGCAGGCAAAAAGGAGTAAAAAGAGGAGGAAGCGCCCCACCTCTCAGATAAGTTTACCCTCCCCTCAGCTTACTTTTGCAAGCAGCTCCTGCTCTATAAGCTCGGCCGCCTTAACCGGGTCGGGGTTTATCATAAACCGGGCACCCAGATAGTCCTCGAGGTCGCGCGTAAGCAGGCGCGTAAGGGCGGGCGCGCCGGTTATAGGCGGCGGCGGGTTGACGAAGACGTTAACGCCCAAGGCAACGGTGAGTAGCCCGTCTATAAGAGCGTCGTTGTTGTAGTACTCGGGCGCCGCGGCCACCACGGGCAGCTTCGACGGGTCTACGCCGAAGTACTGCGCGAGGGCTATAATAAGGAGCGCCATCCTGCCCGTGTCGAGACACGAGCCGAAGTTAAGCACGGGCGGCACGCCGAGGGCTTTACAGAGCTCTTTAAGCCCGTCGCCGGCGAACTTCTCCACGGCCTCCTCGTTGGTAAAGCCTTCTATCTGGGCGAGGCTCGAGGCGCAGCCGGCAATGAGCACGAGAACGTCGCGCTTTAGGAGCTCTTTAAGAAAGTCGTAGGTAAAGCTCCCGTGGCCGTTACGCATGGTTACGCAGCTGACGAGCCCCACCACGCCCTTTATCTTCCCTTCCTTTACGGCCTCCATGAGCGGCTCGGGCGTACCGCCTAAGGCCTTAAGCACGCTCTCGACGCCGAAGCCGGCCACGAACTTGGTCTTCCTGTCGGGCACGAACCGCGGGTAGGGCGTTCTTTTACGCTGCTTAAAGGCCTCTATGGCCGACAGGAGGATGTACTTAGCCTGCTCGCGGACGTTAACCGGGTCGTACATGAGCTTCTCGTCGGCTTTAACCTCTCTTAGCCTTACCACGGACGAGACGGGTACGAGCTTGGTGTGGAGCTTGAGCTTATTAACGAGGTGGTTAAGCCCGGGTGCCGAGCAGTTTTTGTCGAGAACGAACAGGTCCACCACGCCCGTGCCGGCTAAAAACTCCTGCGAGAGCCAGTTACCCACCTGACCGTCTATGTACTTAGCCGTCCCGGGCCGCTGGATGAGCTCCTGACCCGTGCAGAGGCTCCCGTAGACCTTTATCCCTTTAGCCCCCGCCTCGCGCGCGAGCCTCTGAAACTCTTCCGTCTTTGCCAGCTCGGCCACCACGCTCCCGGTCCACGGTACGTGCCCGTGGACGACGACGTTAACGTACTCGGGGTCGAGCACGCCGAGGTCCGCGTAGCCCTCCACCGGCTCGGGCGAGCCGAAGACGATGTCGCGGATTACCGACGAGGCTACGTTAGCGAGAAAGCCCGCCGAGAGGCCGAGCCTCAGGGCCGTGAGCGAGAGGTCCAAAAAGTCCGTGTCTATGTTGGGCATTATCTTAGCGCTCGCCTCGTGGGCCTCCTTTAAGTACCCGCCGGGTAAGATTTTTAGCGTCCTCCAGAGCTCCACGCGGCTTTTAGGCGCTAAACGCTCTATAAGCTGGAGAGGCTCGTCCGTGTCTTTGTGAAACTCCCGGTCTAAAAACTCGTAAAGCACTTTAAGCGTCTTCAGCTCGTCGTCTTCGTAGTAAGGCAGACCCAGCGTCTCGACGAACCACCTGAGCTTCTCCCTGTCGCGGACCTTAAACGGGCTCTTACCCTCGGACATGGCCTTTAAGGTCTTAAGCGTGTACTTAAAGTCGTGCGTGTAAGCGGCCCCGCCGTTTATAACGAGCCGTAGCAGGTTCCGCGCGGCTATGCCGTCCGCGTCTATCCCGCACCTGCCTAAGGGGGCCCTTCTTCTTATCCGGCAGGGCCCGTCGGGACAGAGGGTACAGCATATCCCCTGCTCGCCGAACCGGCAGTAGTTCTTCTGACGGGCCATCCGCTCTAAGTAGGTGTTCCTGTAGCCGAGCTTTAAGAGAAACTCGTGAACCTCGCGGTTAGACTCGTGGATAAGGTTACACGACGCGCACCCTTGCATCTTCTTCACCTCCTGCTCTCTACCTTTCAACTTCCGTGCCAGAAACGGGTGCGCGCTTAAGCCCGTCCTGCAGACGGCGGGTAGGCACGGCGACAGAATTGTAGCTACAATTTTGTCACTTAATCTGGTGGTAGTCCATGTAGGCGTTTAGAAACTCCTCGGCCTTTTTAAGCGCCGATGGCGGGAGGCGGAGCCGCTCGGGCCTTTTAGAGCGGTAGAGCTTTATAAGGTAGTTGAGCACCGAGGGGCTTACCTTAAAGCCCTCCTCGGACGGCGAGCCGTCTTTTAAGCTCACGGCCTTAGCGCTCACCTTTCGCTCGCTTAAAAACTTTGGCGTTATGCCGCTGAGCTTTAGAAACTCGAGGATAAACCTAAGGTACAGGCCTTCCGAAGGAGGGGCCTTAAGGTAGTTAGTAAGCAAGTTAAAAAACTGCTCGTCGTAGAAGCTTACGCGCGAGAGGGTGAAGCGGGCCAGACGGGACATAAAGCTAAACCGCTCGTAGCCGGAGGCTAAGTACGAGAGCCGCTCTACCGAGAGCAGGTCCTCGGGCAGAAGCAGGTTACCGCTCTGGCGGTAGTAAAGCTCAACGAGGTTAAACGGCTCGAAGGTGCCGAAGAAGCGGCTCCCGGGCAGGTAGCCCTCTTTAACGAAGAGGGTTACCTTACCGGCCGTGCCGTAGAGGGTGGCCACGAGGTCCTCGTCGCCGCCCCTTACGCGTCTTAAAACGACGAACTTACCCTTTGCCGTCATGCGGACGCTGTTAAAATTTTAAACCGCGGTGTGGCTGCTGCTTATACTTATAAGCCTCGTTCTTGCCAAAGGCCAGCTAAAGCCCGACCCTCTGCCTACGGTAAAGAGCTTCGAGCTTTACGCGCACGAGTCGGCCCGGTTTGAGGAGCTCGTTAAAGGCATAAAAGTTAAGAAAGGCTGCCGCGTAGAGGTGGGTAAGGCCTCGTGGTACGGCCCTAAGTTCCACGGCCGGAAGACGGCTAACGGAGAGGTGTTCGACCTTAGGAAGTTCACCGCCGCCTCGCGGACGCTCCCGCTGGGCAGTTACGTTCTCGTGGTAAACCTCGAGAACGGCAGACGCGTGGTCGTCCGGATAAACGACCGCGGACCTTTCGTCGGCGGCAGAATAATAGACCTCTCTCAGGCCTCGGCGGACAAGCTGGGCATGATAAAAAAGGGCGTAAGTAGGGTGGCCGTTATACCCTTAGAGTGCCTCTCGTACACCACGCAGAAACGCCTCTACGACGAGCTCGTGGCCGACATACTGAGAACTTACTGAACCTCTACCGTAAGCGTAAAGGGCACGCCCCGCCCGCTTATAAGACATGTACCCACCGGCAGGCGCTTAAGCTCCTCCTCAAGCCCGGCGTAGGCGTGCTCTAAAAAGCTGGCAAGCACCGCCGCGTCGCTCGGGTTACTCGTCTTAAACATCACCTGCGTGTTCATCTGCGACAAGACGAACTTACTCACCTGCGCCGGCCGCTGCGTCACCGTAACCACGCCCAAACCGAACTTCCGTCCCTCGGAGGCTATCTTACGCGCGTAAACGAGCGCGAGGTTGTCCTGCCCCGCAGAGGCGTCCCCGTACCCCCGTTCGGGCGCAAAGCTGTGCGCCTCCTCCAGAATCACCAAGCTTTTAAGGTTCTGAGACTTACGCTGCTTTATAAACAGCTCCTGTAGAAACAGGCCCGCCGCGTTCGTCCGCGCACGGGCGTCCGTAACCGCGTTAAGGTCTAAAATCACGCAGCCCGCTTCCGACCCGAGCGCTTCTTCTAAAAGCCTTACGAGCTCCTTCTGTCCGCTAACCGCCTCCCCGTAGACGGCCTCGGCCTCCCTGAGCAGCTCCGGGCTTATCCGGTTAAGCAGCTCCGCCAGCTCCCCCTCTCTAAAGCCCGTAAGCCTAAGCGAGGGCTTTACCCAGCGCGCTATAAGGTCCCTGTTGGCGCGGCTCTCTTTAGCGTTACCTCTAACCAGCTGCGAGAAGCCCAAAGAGGCTATAAGCTCCTCCAGCTCTTCCGGGTAGACGGGCAGAAGCGCGTCGGGAAGCGCTAAGCGCTCTGCCTCCGGCACCTCCTGAGCGTACTCGCCGTGCGGGTCGAGCACGAAAATGCGTAAATTCTCTACGCTTTTTAAAAGCTCGTTTACGAGCCTTTTGGTAAAGTAGCTCTTACCCGAGCCGGTGGTACCTACGACGAGCAGGTGCGTACGCAGAAAGTGCCCCGCGTCTACGAAGGCTTCCGCGGACGAGCCTCTTAATCTGCCCACCTTTATAGGTCTTCCCATAGGCCGGCCTGACGAGTCGAGCTTAAGCACCGACGAGAGGCCCTCGGCCCTGTAGACGGGCGCGCCCACGTCGAAAGGCCTTAAACACGGCTCGAGCCGCCCGTTAACGACCCTGCCCACGAGCTCGGCCACGGCTATCCTCACCGTCCCGCCGTTACCCTTTAGGTAAGCGTAAGCGGCCGCTTTAACCCACTCGGGCTCGTGCCTGCCGGCGAAAATCTTCTTAAAGTCCTCCAACGGCGCAAACAGGGGCGACTCGTTAGCGGTAAAGGGGTTAGCGAAAAAGCCCGTATCGTAAGCCAGCACGCTCGTCACGCGGCCCAGATAAACCTCCCCGCCCTGCCTGACCTCCACGAACTCGCCCACGGCTACCGCGTCGTCTACGAGCACGAACTCAAACCCGTCGGCGGCGGTGGGGTTAAGCGCAAAGCCCACCAGCTGGCCGTCGAAGCGCTCGGCGTAGTTACGCTTAATCTCCTCAAAGTACTCGACGGCTTCTTTAACCTTCTCCGGGTCGTCCGCCGAGTCGTAAAACACGCCCGCCTCCACGTTACCCTCCGAGGCGTCCGACAGACCCGGGTCCGTAAAGTTAGCCGAGCCCACCACCACCTTCTCGTCGTCCACGATAAGCAGCTTCGCGTGCAGCCGCGGCGAGAGGTAGACCTTACCGTTTACCCGCTTAATAGCCCTAAACGCCCGCTCGTCCGTAATAAGCATGTCCCTAAACTCCGAGGCCCTTAAGACGACCTCGAACTCCACTCCTTTACCTTCCAGAAGGGCCAGCAGCCGCTCGAAGTACGAGCCTTTTATCCAAGCCGAGGCGAGCTTAACGGACCTACCGCAGCCTCTGATTAACTCCTCGAGCTTCTCGTAAATCCGGTCGCTCGTTAGAACCTCCAACGCCGTCCCTCCCTAATAAGAAAAAAAGACGCTCCGCGTAAAATAATTTTCCCATGAAAAAGCCTTGGTCCGGCCGGTTTAAAGAGCAGACCGACCCTTTCGTCGAGGAGTTTACGCAGAGCGTAAGCTTCGACTACCAGCTCGCCCTCGAGGACATAGAGCAGAACGAGGCCCACGTAAAGACGCTCGTAAAGGCGGGCGTACTTACCGAAGAAGAAGGCGAGAAGCTCCTTAAAGAGCTTAGGCGGCTCAAGCAGCTCGTAAAAGAAGGCCGCTTTAACTGGAGAAAAGAGCTCGAAGACGTTCACATGAACGTAGAGGCTTACCTGACCGAGCGGTTGGGGCCGCTCGGTAAAAAGCTCCACACGGCCCGCTCGCGCAACGACCAAGTAGTTACCGACGAACGGCTCTACGTAAAGCGGGCCGTAAAAGAGATACTTGCGCTCCTTAAAGAGCTCAGGCTCGAGCTTATAAGACTTGCCGAAGAGTACGCGGACGCGGTAATGCCCGCTTACACGCACCTGCAGCGCGCTCAGCCCGTCTTAGCCGCTCACTACTTTCTGGCCTTCCGCGAGCTCTTTCTAAAAGACGCGGAGCGCTTTGAGGACTGCTACCGCAGGACCGACGAGCTGCCGCTCGGGAGCGGGGCGGTGGCGGGCGTGGACTTCCCGCTCGACCGCTTCTTTACGGCTTCGGAGCTTAAGTTTAACCGCCTTACGCGTAACAGCCTGTACGCAACCTTCGAGCGCGACTTTATCGTCGAGTTTCTCTTCTGCTGCGCCCTTACGGGGCAGCACCTCTCGCGCCTCGCCGAAGACCTCATTATCTGGAACGCCGAGGAGTTTAAGTTCGTCGAGCTTCCCGACAGGCTCTGCACCGGCAGCTCCATCATGCCCCAGAAGAAAAACCCCGACGCGCTCGAGCTCGTCCGCGGCAAAACGGGCAGGCTCTACGGCAACCTCGTAGCCCTCCTTACCGTTCTAAAGGCCCTCCCGAGCGCTTACAACCGCGACCTACAAGAAGACAAAGAGCCCCTCTTTGACAGCCACCTCACCCTCCGCGACGCGCTAAAAGCCACCTTAAAAGTTCTTCAAGGTCTTAAACTCGACCGCGAGCGGCTCCGCGCCTGCGCGGGCAACCTGCTGCTTATTACCGACCTTGCCAACTATCTCGTAGAGAAAGGCTTACCCTTCAGAGACGCGCACGAGGTAGCGGGCCGCGTAACCGCTTACCTGCTCGAGAAAGGGAAGAGGCTCGAGGAGCTCACGCTCGAAGAGCTTAAGCGCTTCTCCCCCCTCTTTGACGAGAAAGTGCTCGAGCTGCTAAAGCCCGAGAGCTCGGTTGAGCGGAAGCGCGTATACGGCGGGACGGCCCCGGAGGAGGTTCTGCGTCAGATACGCGTTGTAAAGGCGGAGGAAGGATTAGAGTGATAAACTAACTACCGCGGGGGGCGAGATGCACAGCTTCTGGGTCGACCTATTGGTAGCTCTTATTAAGATGCTCGTTATCCTCGGCGTGGCGCTCGGCGTGGGCGCTTTCCTGACGTGGGTAGAGCGTAAAGTAGCGGCGCACATACAGCGCCGTCCCGGGCCTATGGTCGTCGGCTGGCACGGCCTGCTCCAGCCCATAGCCGACGGGCTTAAGCTCATGACCAAAGAGGACCTATTTCCGCGCTACGGCGACAAGTTCCTTTACCACTTAGCCATCCTGCTGGCGCTCGTGCCCGCGGTGCTCGTCTTCTCCGTCGTACCCTTCGGTCCGGAGTTTGAGCTCTTCGGCTACAAAGTAAGACCCATCCTCTCGGACGTAAACGTAGGCATACTTCTGGTCTTCGCCTTCGGCTCTATGGCCGTTTACGCCATAGCCTTAGCCGGCTGGGCCTCTAACTCTAAGTACCCGCTTATAGCCTCCATGCGGAAAGCGGGCGTACTCGTCTCGTACGAAGTCGTTATAACCTTCGCCGTCATGGGCCCGCTCATACTGGCCGGCACGCTCTCGACCTACGAGATAGTGGAGCGTCAGATAGAGCAGAAGCTCTGGTACATCTGGCTCCAGCCCGTGGCGTTCGTCGTTTACATGTTTGCCGTTCTGGCCGAGATGGGCCGCGTCCCGTTCGACGTCCAAGAGGCCGAGGCGGAGCTGGTTACGGGCTTTACCGTCGAGTACGGCGGGATGAAGTTCGGTCTATTTCCGCTCGTCGAGTGGTACGTCGAGGGAATAACCCTCTCGGCTATAGCGGTGGTGCTCTTCTTCGGCGGCTGGTCGCCCTTAAACGTACCCTTCGTAGGCTTCGTCGACCCGCTCTTCTTCTTAGGAGGTCTCTCCCCCTTCGTCTGGTTCGTCTTAAAGACGGCGCTGCTGTTCGGCTTTATCCTCTGGCTCCACTGGACGCTCCCGCGCTACCGGATAGACCAGATTACCCAGACGGCTTGGAAGGTCATGCTCCCGCTTACGCTTGCCAACATCGTCTTTACGGCCCTTATAGCCCCGCTCGTCTGGAGGTAAGACATGATTAAGAAGCTGCGCGTAAAGCCGCTGAGCCTGCTCGAGAAGGTCTTCTTCCTCGACTTTTTAAGAGGCTTACGGGTTACCATAAAAAACGCTTTTAAACCCACGATAACGACGCACTACCCGTACCAGCGGCTCACGCCGCCTAAGCGCTTCAGAGGCTTTTTCGGCCACAAGGTGGTAGACGGGACCGAGCCGCAGCCGGCCTTTTACGAGTGGGTAAACCGTTACAACATAAAAGTAGAGTACGGAAAGAGCCGGTGCGTGGTCTGCATGCGCTGTAAGCGTGCCTGTCCCGTGCCCCAGCTTTTCGAGATAGAAGGCAAAAAGCTGCCCGACGGGAAGCGCGTGGTAAGCGTCTTTAACATGAACCTGCTTCTCTGCACCTACTGCGGCTTCTGCGTGGACGCCTGCCCGGTGGACTGCCTCTACCAGACGGACCTACACGAGACGGCTTCTTACAGCCGTAAAGACGCCGTCTTAACGCTCGAGGTGCTCGAACGGATAGGCCGCGAGTGGCAGAGGAGACGCGAGCGCGAGCCCGACCTTATATGGCCTCCCGAGGAGGAAAGGCTCAAGCTCTGGGGAGAGAATGGGTTAAAATTACCTGAAACTCAAAGAGGGAAGTAGATGGGCAGGCTCGTTATCTTCGGCCTTTTCTCTCTACTCGCCGTCCTCTCGGCCGTAGGGATAATAACGCTGAGAAACCCCGTCTACGTCGTAGTAGCCCTGCTCTCTTCGCTTATAGCCGTGGCGGGTATCTTCTTCACCGCGGGCGCCGAGCTGGTGGGCGCCCTACAGCTACTTATATACGCCGTCGCCATAGCCGTTTTCTACATCTTCGTCGTAAGCGCCGTACCTTGGGAGAAGGCTAAAAAGACCGAGTCACACTACAGGTTCGAGGGCATCGTATCGCTCCCGGTGGTGCTCTTTCTGTATGTCGAGATGCTCGTGGTCTTCCTTTTAGGCGTTAAGGCTTCTCCCAAAGGAGAGATAAGACGGTTTATAGAAGAGCTCGGCAACGCGGAGGTCGTAGGCGCCGTACTCTTTAGTAAGTACTTCTTAGCCTTCGAGGTCGTCTCGCTGGTGCTGCTTATAGGCATGATAGGGGCGGTGTTAATAGGCAGGAAGGAGAGCCAGACCTATGAAGACGATACCCCTTGAGGCTTTCTTAGTAGTGAGTATGATTCTCTTCGGCCTCGGCGTGGTGGGCATAGTGGCCCGCCGGAACCTTATCACCGTCCTTATGAGCCTCGAGCTCACGCTTAACGCCGTTAACATAGCCCTCGTCGGAGCGGACCACCACCTCGGGGCCGCGGAAGGCCAGATATTTGCCCTTTTCGTTATAGCCCTCGCCGCTACCGAAGCGGCGGTAGGCCTCGGCATCATCATCGCCATCTTCCGTCTTAAGCGCGTCGACAGTACGGACGAGATACGGGAGATGAGGGGCTAAGCGATGGACGCACTGCTGCTTTTACTAATACCGCTAATAAGCTTTGTGGTGCTGATAAGCTTAGGGAGGCAGATAGGGGACTACCGGAGTGCCCTGCTGGCGT
>JAADCR010000075.1 GCA_013154375.1 Aquificota bacterium
TCGGCGTCTTCGGGCCGGTAAAAGCAGCCGCCCGTAGTGCCCGCTTCGTTAAGCAGGTAGTCGGTAAGTGTGCGCGACTGCGCACGGTTTGTGTAAAACTCGCGGCAGGAGGGGCTGCTGGAGAGAAAGAGCGGGGCGTGGGAGTAGACCTCCGAGCCCTCGGGCAGTGAAGCGCTTAAAAACACGGCGCCCCGCTCGAAGGGTACGACGAGCTTTAACGGTCTTTGGCGCGTGCCTTTTACGAAGTAGACGCCCGGCCGTTCTAAGGTAAGGGCGTCGCACTGGGCGTACTCGGCCGAGAGGTCAATCTCGTAGCCGGTTGCGCTGCAGCCCTCGGGGATAAGGTCCGGCAGCGTGGGTACGCCCCAAGGGTTCTGGAAGGTTAGAACGCCCGCGCCGTACTCGCGCTCGAGCACCTCAAGCAGGCCCTCCTCGCAGCCTTCGGCGTAAGCGTTAAAGCAGTTGACGTTGAAAAACAGGGGTATAAGGTCGGTAAAGGGGACGAAGGGTACCACCGCCGGGTGGCCGTACACGCCCGGGCCGCCCCCGTCGGCCGGGTCGCAGGGCGTCTCTTCTCCGCAGGGGCCTACGGACGCGTCGTCGTTTAGGCAGCAGTTTTTTGGCTCGAGGGTGGTCTCGACGGCTCCCGAGGCTATAAAAGCCGGTACCACGCAGGCCGGCTGCTGGCCGTAGTCGCAGCCCGAGAGCCTGACGCCTTCGCCCAGACGCGCCTCAACGTTTCCCCTAACCGTGTAAAGGCCCACGCCGTAAAAGGCCTGAACTATACCCGTCACCACTACGCGGGCGTTGCGGTAGCTGCCTACCGAGCGGATAAAGCAGACGCGCCCGCTCCTTCTGAAGCTCACCTCGTAGCTCGCGGGCCCTACCTTACCCTCGAGCTTACCCCTTACGTCGCAAAAGCCCTGCTCGTATATCCTTCTCGAGGCCATCCGGTAGCCCGCGTCCGCGGCCTTCTGCGCCAGAACGAGCGCCGTACCCGCGTGCGTGGCGCGCGTGTTAAGGTCGAGAAGGCTTAAAAGCGCAAACAGCAGAACCGTCGTCAGGCTCGTCGTAAGGACGACATTTATAAGCGAGAAGCCGCGCCTCAAGTTTTTACCTCCCGTAGACGCGCTCAACGCTAAAGAGCCCGCCCGTCGAGCCTCTAAAGACGGCCCTTACGCGCAGCGCTTTACCCTCTACGGTTACGCGGAAGCTCTCCACGGGCGCTACGGCGAACTCTTTCTCGGGTCTGCCGCACTCGGGCACGGGCTCGCCGAGCCGCGCGTAGAGCCACGGCCCGTCTTCTTCTTCTTTACAGAAGAGCGTCACGCGGTAAGGTACGCTTATAAGTAAGTCTCCGCTCTCGAGCGTAAAGACGGTGCTGCCGCGGTAGGTGCCGTTAAGAAGCTCGACCTCTCTTAGGGCCGTGGCGTTGTAAGAGCTTTTTAGCTCCGCACAAGAAGCGTCGTCGGGGCTAAGCCCTTTTACGGCCACCGCGGGCGGGACGGGGTAGCTCTCATAGTCCCAGTCGACGGGTGCCCACAGCCCGCCGCGCCTGAGGTGGTAGCAGTTCTCCTGCGTGCTCAAGCGGCAGCTAACGAGCGCCACCTCCTCGGCGCTTAGAAGCCGGTCCACGAAGCCCATCCCTCCTAAGCTGGCGTAAAAGGTAACCTCGTCGCACCTGCCGCCCGGCTTTATAGTTACGCAGAGCGAAGACGGGGGCGGGTAGCCCTCCCCGCAGTCCGTAACGACGGTACAGCTCTGGCTGCAGCAGGGCGTGCCCACGCCCCAGCGCTGGAAGAGCCACTCGAGCTGGCTCAGCGCGGCGAGGGCTTCCTCTTCCGCGTCGGTTAAAACCTTCCCGCCGGCAAAGCCTTTACCCGCCGCCTCGTGGAGCGTCGTAACGGCCATGACGATAAGCAGGCTAAGCGCGAGTGCCACGAGCAGCTCCGTAAGCGTTAGGCCCCTTTTTAAGGTGCGCACGCCCAGTCCTCCAGACGGAACGCGCTGCCTCGGTATACCGCTACGGCCACCAGCGGGCCGCACTCCCCGCTCGCGGGCGCCTGCTCGAAGTAAACCCTTACGGTGAACCGTCCGCAGCTAAAGCTCAGCTCGTTAGGCGCGTCGGGGTTTGCCCGCTTAAGCTCTACGGCCGAAGAGGCGGCGTTCTGCAGGCAGACGGTTAAAGCGTTCCGGTCGAGCGCCAGCTGGGCAAAGAGGAGCCCCTCAGCCAGCGCTAAGGCTGCAACGAGCAGAACCAGAAGGGCCACCAGCGCCTCTACCAACGAGAAGCCTAACCGCAACCGCCCCTGCCTTTTCTTACGCGCGGGCTTCCCCACTTTCTTACCTCCACGCGGTAGAACCGCTTACCGTCCGTAAGGCAGACCGAGCCGTCCTCGAGCGAGAGCCCCCGCGCGTCGAAACGGAAAGCTCTGCCCGTAAGCCTGAGCCGGTGCGTAAAGGCGAGCCGCTTTACGAGCCTCCCGCTGCACGAGAGCTCCCTGAGCTCGAGCGCGTTACCCTTTAAGCAGACGCTAACCTCTTTCCCCCTCTCCATGGCCAGAACTTTTGCCAGTCTTACCGCCTGTTCCAGCTCGGAAACCGCCCTAAAAAACTCGTAATCTCTCTTTAACGCTCCGTAAACTATAACAGATGCGAGAGACAAAACCAGTATTAACGCAATAGCTACTAAAAACTCTACGAGTGAAAAGCCTCGTCTCACGCTTTATTAATTTACAAAAACCGCCAAGTTTTGTCAAAAAGCGTATTAAATTTTAGTTATAAACGGCGTTAATAAAGTGAAATTCGTCACAATTTCGGAGCTCCGTAAGTTAGAAAAAACTTATCTTTAATTACTATGAGGCTCAAAAAGTCCTTCGGTCAGCACTTACTAATCTCGGAGGGCGTGCTTAAAAAGATTGTCGAGGCGCTCGGCGTTAAAGAAGGCGAGCACGTGGTGGAGATTGGGGGCGGGACGGGTAACCTGACTCGGAAGCTCCTCGAGACGCCTTTAAGAAAGCTTACGGTGCTCGAGCTCGACCCGGAGATGGTGGCAAAGCTTAAGGAGATACGAGACGAGAGGCTTGAGGTTTTAAACGAAGACGCTACGCGTTTCCCCTTCTGCTTACTGGGGGGCGAGCTTAAGCTGGCGGGGAACCTCCCTTACAACGCGGCCAGCCTTATAACGGAGAACCTCGTTTACCACCGGCGGTGCGTCCCGCTGGCGGTCTTTATGTACCAGAAGGAGGTGGCCGAGAGGCTCCTCGGGAAGGGCGAGCAGGGCTGGCTCTCGGTCTTCGTCCGTACCTTTTACGAGCCGGAGTACCTCACGACGGTCCCGCCGCGCTTTTTTAAGCCTCCGCCTAAGGTCCTCTCGGGCGTTTTAAGGCTCAAGAGGAAAGAAAACGCACCTCCTTTGGACGCTAAAGACTACAAAACCTTCCTTACGCGCGTCTTTGCCCAGAAGCGGAAGGCGCTTAAAAACAAGCTGCCGGAGGAGCTGCTCGTTAAGGCGGGCGTAGACCCGTCGGCGCGCGTGGAGCAGCTCTCGGTAGAGCAGTTCGTTAAGCTTTACGAGCTACTTAAACAGGAGGGCAAGTAGCTCTTTTCTCCCTCTCCCCTCTTTGGCCGAGGTGAGGACGATGGCCCCTTCGCCTACGCGCTGACGGAGCTTTTTAAGCGTCGAGGCGAGCTCCTTCTGCGAGGCTTTGTCGGTCTTGGTAAGGACGACCACGTAAGGGATGCCGTAGTACTCGAACCAGTCCATAGTCTGCTCGTCGAGGGCCGTAGGGCCCGTCTTGGCGTCTACGAGTAAAAAGGCGGTCTTTAGGTTGTCCTTCCGCTCGGCAAAGTAGCGCTCCATAAGCTCTTTCCACCGCTCGAGCTCCTCGCGCGGGACGCGCGCAAACCCGTAGCCGGGTGCGTCCACGAGGTAAAGCTCGTCGTTTAGTAGAAAGTAGTTTAGCGCCCGCGTCCGGCCGGGCGTTTTGCTCACGCGCGCCACGCGCGCCCCCGCGAGCATGTTAAGGAGCGACGACTTGCCCACGTTGGAGCGGCCCACGAAGACCGCCTCCGGGTAGTCGGGCGGAGGAAGCTCGTCGTAAAACGAGCCTAAGAACTTAACCTTCACGGCTAAGCCTCCTTAGGAGGCTCTATAACCTCAAAGCCCGTATAAGGGACGAGCACCTCGGGCACCACCACCGAGCCGTCCTCGCGCTGGTAGTT
>JAADCR010000016.1 GCA_013154375.1 Aquificota bacterium
CCGGTTGGGGGTTCGAGTCCTCCCGCGCCCACCACCCTTTAAAAGCCATGAACAGAGAAGACGCCAAACTCGTTTTAAAGCTCCAAGAGGTTGACCTGCAGATAAAGCGCTTCGAGACCCGCGTAAAGCGCATCCGAGAAGAGCTGAAAAAGCTCCGCGAGGAGCTTGAAGCTCTCCTTAAAGAAAAGGAAGACCTCCTTCGGAAAAAGGAAGAGCTGGAAAGGCTCAGAAAGGAGCTCCGCCAAGAGATAGAAGAGGCGGAGGAGCAGCTCCGGCGCACCGAAGAGAGGCTTATGCAGGTTACGCGCGACACCGAGTACAAAGCCCTCCTTAGAGAGAAGGCCAAGCTGGAGGACAAGATTCTTAAAAAGAGCTACGAGCTCGAGGAGCTGGAGAAAGAGCTGGAGCGGCTTACCAAAAAGATAGAGGAGCTGGTTCCTAAGATAGAGCGCAAGATAAAGGACTTGGAGGAAGAGATAGAGGAGCTGGAGCTGGAGGAGAGGAGCCTGCTTGAGAGGCTTAAAGAGGCCGAAAAAGAGCGCGAGGAGGTTAAGAGGGGCGTACCGGAGGAGCTTCTCAGGTTTTACGAAGAGGGGAAGGAGCACTTTGAGGGGCTCGTGCTGGTGCCGGTGGAAGAAGAGGCGTGCTCGGGCTGCGGGATTAAGATACCGAGCCTGCTGCTGTCGAAGATGATAAAAGAGGAGAGTATAGAGCACTGCCCTACCTGCGGGAGGTTTATATACTACAAGCTGTAGATGCTGCGCGTTATAAACGTCCGTAAGAGCTTTAAAGGAAAGGAGGTGCTTAAGGGCGTCTCACTCGAGGTCAGGCGGGGCGAGGTGGTGGGCCTTTTAGGGCCCAACGGTGCGGGTAAGACGACGCTCTTTAACGCCATTATAGGCTTCGTAAGCGTAGACTTCGGCCAGATAATTTTAGACGACGAGGAGATTACGCACCTGCCGCCGTTTAAGAGGGCCGAGAAGGGGCTCTCGTTTTTACCTCAGGAGCACTCGCTCTTTGAAGACCTTACGGTTATGGAGAACCTGCTTATCTTTTTAGAGTTCTTTACCGACAGCCGCGAGGAGGCCCGTACCAAGGCCGAGACGCTTCTTAGAGACTTCGGTCTGTGGGAGCTTAAGGACCAGAAAGCGGGCACGCTCTCGGGCGGGCAGAAGCGGAGGCTCGAGATAGCCCGCTCGCTTATTACCGCTCCCAAGTACCTGCTTTTAGACGAGCCGTTTGCGGGCTTAGACCCGATAATAGTGAGCGAGATAAGGCAGATAGTTCTCGGCCTTAAGACGCAAGGTATGGGCGTTCTCGTGACGGACCACAACGTAAGGGAGACCATAAGAATGGTAGACCGCGTCTACATCATCTCCGAAGGGAAGATTATCGCCAGCGGCAGGCCCGAGGAGGTGGTTAAGGTAGAGCTCGTGAGAAACACCTACCTCGGTAAAGACTTTGAGCTATAATAAATACTTTGAAGGCGCGTAGCTCAGCTGGGAGAGCGCCGGCCCGACACGCCGGAGGTCGGGGGTTCAAGTCCCCCCGCGCCTACCATCTACGGTCATGCTCTTTACCTACGAGCGGCGCGTTCAGTTTTACGAGACGGACGCCCAAGGCGTCGTTCACCACTCTAACTACTTCCGTTACTTAGAAGAGGCCCGCGGAGAGCTTTTAAGGTCTTTAGGCTTCCCTTACTCGGCCCTAAGGGAGGCCGGCTACGAGGTGGTGCTCCTTCAAGCCTCTTGTAGCTACAGAAAGCCCCTCTTTTACGACGAGCTGTTTACGGTGGAGCTTACGCTTACCGAGCTAAACCGGTTTTTCTTTACTTTTAACTACGCAATTAAAAAAGGCGGGCAGGTGGCGGCGGAGGCCTTTACGCGTCACTGCGCCGTTAAAAACGGCAGACCGGCCTCTTTACCTTCTGAGCTTACCGCCGCGTTAAAGAGATACCTTCGTGAGCCAGAAGGAGGAGCTTAAGCTCGAGCCCTTGCGAGTAGCCGCCTAAGCCCGTAGACGAGACGACGCGGTGGCAAGGCACCACTACGGGCACGGGGTTGTCGCGCATGCAGCGCGCTACTTTACGCGCGTGCAGACCCGCCCAGCGGCCCAGCCGGCCGTAGGTTACCGTCTTGCCGAACGGTACGCGCTCTTTTAACAGCCGGTAGAGCTTCAGACAGTCGGGTTTTAAGGCGGGCGCGTAGGGCTCGAGCGTCGGGTCGCCCTCCCTATCCCAGTAGGGCTTAAAAGGGGCGAGCGGGCCGTTCTGAGGGCCTTTAAAGAGGACTACTTTAAGCGCGTAAGGGCCTAAGAGCGTAAGCTCGGCGCCTACCGAGGGCGTCACGCCTCCTTTAAAGACGCTCGAGGGCCCAAGCGAGGGCTCCGCGCGCACCGGCAAACTCCTCGGCTTTCGTAAAAGCAAGCTTAAGACACGAGGCGGGCAGGCTCTCGACGCGTTTTTTTAGCTCGTCCCCGAGACCGTTTAACAAGGGCTTAAGGCCTTTTATAACGCCGCCGCCGAGGACGAGCCGGTCGGGGTTAAACAGGTGGACCGCGTTCGCAAGGCCCGTAAGAAGGTAGTCTTTAAAGACTTCAACGGCTTTAAGCGCCCGCTCCTCGCCGCTTAAGGCCCGCTTTATAACCTCGGCGTCGCTTACGGGCTCGCCGTACAGACGCGTAAGGCCGTAAGAGGAGCAGTAGGCCTCGAGGCAGCCGCGCCTGCCGCAGCGGCAGGGAGCGCCTCCTTTCTCTACGGCGTGGTGGCCCAGCTCGAGGGCGCTGCCGCAGGCACCGAAGAAGGGCCGCCCTTCGTAGGTAAGTCCCGCGCCCAGCCCCGTACCGACGGCTACGAAGAGCAGCAGCTTAGCGTCGCGGTGGTCGTAGTACCACTCGCCGAAGGCGGCTAAGGTGACGTCGTTGCCCACTACTAAAGGAAGCTCGGGCAGAAGCTCTTTAAGGTTTACGCCGTCGAGGACGCGGAGGTTGGGCGAGGAGTAAACCGTCCCGTCTAAAGAGGTAAAGCCGGCCACGGCTATACCTACGCCCGTAGGGCGTCCTTTTAGTATTATCTCCCTTAAGGTCTTTAAGAAAGCCCCGCGGTCGTTTTTTACCGGGCGGACGTCGTGCTTCTCCGTCCGTCCGTCTTCCCAGAGAACCTTTACAAACGAGCCGCCTACGTCAACGCCTTTTCTCATACTCGAGCCCTCCGAAGAGGAACCGCTCTCCGTCGAAAGTCCCGCTTACCGAGACGCGGCCCGCGGGCGTGTCGGCGGTAAGCAGGTAGTAGCCGTCCCGCCGCTCGAAGCGCTCTTTTAAGGGTCTTAAAGGTTTCCCGCAGAGCTTCTCGAGCTTTTTAGCCTCGCTCTCGAGCTTAAAGCGGGCTTTTAGGAGCGGAAGCTCGAGCCGGCAGTTGGGCGAGGAGAGGGTTATAAGAAGCTCTCTAAGCTCTTTCCGGGCGCGGCGCTCTTTAAGCGCTTCGTCGGTAAGAACGAGAAGGGCCGTAAGTACCGGCGATAGGAAGGCAAGGCCCGCGGTAAGGAGCAGGAGCGTGTCCTCGGGTTTGGGCCTCCTTACAGCCATCCTTTCCTCCTTACCCAGAAGAGCAAGACCGCGGTGGTGCTTACCATAAGAAAGAGCGAGTAAGGGTAGCCGAACTTCCAGCTGAGCTCGGGCATGTGCTTGAAGTTCATGCCGAATATGCTGGCTATGAGCGTGGCCGGCAGGAACACGGCGGCCAGAACGGTAAAGACCTTTACCGCCTCGTTCTGTTTTATGGTTATAAGACCTAACAGGGAGCTCTGGATGCTGTCGATTTTCTCTAAGTAAAAGGCCGTGTAGTCGAGGAGGGTGGTCAGGTCCTCGTAGGTGACCTTCAGCTCTTTTTTGGTGTGGGCGTTGACGAGGGGGCTTTTAAGACACTTTGCTATTATGCGCAGCTTCTCGTTTACGCTCTCTCTCAGCGTCAGCGTCAGCTCGTCGTAGAAGGCAAGCTCGTGAACCAGCTCCTCGAGTCTGCCCTCCACCATCTCCTTACGGGCGTTTTTTATGCGGCGGCCGAGGTCCTCGAGCTTACGGCCTATCCGGTCTACCTCTATGGCGAGTATCTCGGCAAACAGGCTTTCGGGAAACTGGTAAAACTTCTTCTCTTCGTTAACCTTTAGCTTAAACAGGCTTATGGCCGGCACGTCGCCGTAGCGGAAGGTCACGAAGAACTTCTCTTTTATGTAAAACACCACGTGCTCTATAAGAATCTCCTCTTTTTTTGCTATAACGAACGAGAGGGTTATCTCGAGCGCGTCGCGCTCCTCTACGTACTTCGAGCTTAGCTCGAGCTCCTCGAGCTTAGGCGGTTTTCTAAAGCCGGTCAGGCGCGAGACGAGCTCGAGCTCCTCGTCGTCGGGGTCTATAAGGTCAAACCAGACGACGTACTTTCCCGCGTACTCCTTTACGCGCTCGGGGGTTACTTCTTCGAAGCCCTTGAGCGTGTTGACGTATATCTTTAGCACAGTGTAATTATTTTAAGATGCGCCTCGTGTTTAAGATAGGCTCGAACCTCCTCCAGACGCCCGAAGGCGACATAGACCTCCGGTTCGTCGCTTATCTGGCCGAGGGGATAAAGCGGCTTAAAAACCGCGGCCACGAGGTGGTCGTGGTCTCTTCCGGGGCCGTGCTCTCGGGCGCTAAAAAGCTCGGTCTAAAAAAAAAGCCCGAGGACCTCGTGCTTAAGCAGGCCCTCTCGGCCGTAGGTCAGGCCTACCTCATGCACCTCTACGACGTCGTCTTTTCCAACTACGGGCTCACCGTAGGGCAGGTGCTCCTTACGCGCGACGTCTTTAAAAAGGAGAACGAGGACCGCTTCGTAAACGCGAAAAACACGCTCGAGAAACTCCTCGGGCTGGGCATCGTACCCGTGGTAAACGAGAACGACGCGGTGGCCGTAAGCGAGCTCGTTTTCGGGGACAACGACTTTTTAGCCGTCTACGTGGCGTTTATGCTCGGGGCCGACCTGCTGGTTATATTCTCCACCGCCGGAGGGCTGCGCGACGAAGAGGGCCGCGTAATTCCTACGGTGGAACGCGTAGAGGAGGCGTTTAAGTTCGTAAAGGGGACCGGGACGAGCTTCGGGACGGGCGGGATGAGGAGCAAGCTCGAGGCCACGCGTCTGGCCACGGCTCTTAACCTGCCGGTCATCATCACGGGTAAAGAGGAGGACCTCGAGCAGCTGGTGGAGCTTAAAACCAAAGGGACGCTCTTTAAGCCCTCGGGCCGGAAGCTCAGAAATGCCTTAAAGGTTATAGCCACGCTCGAGGAGCCGAAGGGGATGGTGGTCGTAGACGCGGGGGCGGCCGAGGCGCTAAAGAAGGGTAAAAGCCTCCTTCCCGCGGGCGTTTTAAGGGTAGAAGGCAGCTTTAAGCGCGGGGACGTGGTGAGCGTAGTGCGTGAGGACGGGCTAATTATAGGCAAAGGCCGCGTAAACTTCAGCTCGGAAGAGCTTAAGAAGATAAAGGGGCTAAAGACGCACGAGGTGCGTAAACTTTTAAAGACCTCAAAAGACGAGGTGGTCCACAGGGACCACCTCGTGGTGTTCTAAAATGAGCTTTATGAAAGTAAAGCTCGAGGTTAAGCGCTCGGACCCGGAGCGCTACGAGCGCTACGAGCTGCCTTACGAAGAGGGCGACACGCTCCTTACGGCCCTCCAGAAGATAAAAGAGGAGCACGACCCGAGCTTAAGCTTTAGGGCCTTCTGCCGGGCGGGCATATGCGGCACCTGCGCCGTTAAGGTTAACGGATTTCCTAAGCTCGCCTGCCGCGAGCAGCTGAGACCTTACGCGCTTACGGGCGAGGTTATAAAGGTAGAGCCCTTAGACGGTTTCCCCGTAATTAAGGACCTTGTGGTAGAGACGGAAGGGATGGTGGAGCGCGCTAAAAACTGCGAGCTATGGGTAAAGCCGAAGCAGAAGAACCTGCCCATACCTCCGGAGGTTAACAGAAAGATAGAGAAAGGGGCCGACTGCATCCTCTGCTTTGCCTGCCAGAGCTACTGCCCGCAGACGCGCGAGCGCGAGTACGCGGGGCCGCTGTTTTTCGCCAAGCTTCACCGCTTCTGCCACGACCCGCGTGACGCGGACGCGGAGAAGAGGCTCGAGGAGGCGTTTAAGGGCGAGCTGTACCACTGCCTCTCGTGCGACAAGTGCAGCTCCGCCTGCCCTAAGGAGGTAAGCCCGGCGGACCTCATCCGCGAGCTCATGACCTGCAAAGGTCTTGCTCAGAAAAGTTAAAGTAATAACTTTAACTTTCTTATGAAGAAAGGACGGACGGCCTTCGTCTGCCAGTCTTGCGGCTACCGCTCGGTTAAGTGGATGGGCCGCTGTCCGAGCTGCGGCGAGTGGAACGCCTTTTTAGAAGAGCCCGAGGCCGAGAGGCAGGTCTTCCGCGTCGAGCGAGAGAGTAAGCTCCTGCCTGTAGACGCGTGGGAGGAGGAGCGTTACGAGCGGACGAGCACGGGCTACGAGAACCTCGACCGCGCGCTCGGCGGCGGGCTGGTAAAGGGACAGGTCTGTCTCATCGCCGGCGAGCCGGGGATAGGTAAGTCTACGCTCCTGCTTCAGGTCTGCGGTAAGACGGCTAAAGACGGTAAGGTGCTTTACGTCTCGGGCGAGGAGTCGGGCGGGCAGATAGCCATGCGGGCGCGGCGGCTCGGGATAAAGAGCGAGAACCTTCTTATATACCCCGAGGTGGTGCTCGAGAAGGTCGAGCAGGCAGTAAGGAGCGTAAAGCCTTCTCTGCTCGTTCTGGACTCGGTCCAGACGGTCTTCTCGGAGAAGCTCGAGAGCTCGGCCGGCTCGGTAAGTCAGGTCCGCGAGGTGGCTTACCGGATAACGGAGCTCTGCAAAGAGCTTAACGTACCGGCTTTTATAGTGGGCCAGATAACGAAGGAGGGGAGCATCGCCGGCCCTAAGGTGCTCGAGCACATCGTGGACGCGGTGCTGCAGTTTGAGGGCGAGCGGTTTACCTACTACCGGGTGCTTAAGGTCGTGAAGAACCGCTTCGGCTCGACGGGCGAGATAGCGGTGTTTAAGATGGGCGAGCGGGGGCTCGAGCCCGTCCCCGAGCCTTCGGCCTTCTTTATAAGCGAGCGGGCTCAGGCGCCCGGCAGCGTGGTCTTCCCGCATGCGGAGGGGAGTAAGCCCGTGCTGCTGGAGGTGCAGTCGCTCGTAATCCCGGCGCTTTACACTACGCCCCAGCGCCGTACGCAGGGCTACGACCCTAACCGCCTCTCGCTCCTGCTTGCGGTGCTCGAGAAAGAGGCTAAGCTCTTTACGCGCGACGCGGACGTGTTCGTTAACGTGGCGGGCGGGATGGAGGTAAAAGAGCCCGCGGCGGACCTCGCGGTGGCGGTGGCGGTGGTCTCGTCTAAAAAGGAGAAGCAGGTACCGCCCGACACGGTGGTCTTCGGCGAGGTGGGTCTGGCGGGCGAGGTAAGGGCCGTCCACTTTGCCGAGCAGAGGCTTAAGGAAGCCGGCCGCTTCGGCTTTAAGCGGGCGGTCGTGCCCGCGGGCACGGAGGCGCCCCCGGAGCTGGGTATAGAGCTCCTGCCCGTCTCGCACGTCTCGGAGGCGCTCGAGCTGCTCTTTTAGTGCTTAAAGTGTCTCGTCCCTGTAAAGACCACGGCCATGCCGTGCTCGTCGGCCGCCTTTATAACCTCTTCGTCCCTTATAGAGCCGCCGGGCTGGATGACGGCGGTAACGCCCGCCCGCGCCAGCTCGTCTATGCTGTCTCTAAAAGGGAAGAAGGCTTCCGAGGCGGCTACGGCCCCTTCTAAAGAGCGGCCCAGCTCGCGGGCTCTGTTTATAGCGCACCTGAGCGCGCCCACGCGCGAGACGTTCCCCGTCCCTACGCCCAAGGTAACGCCGTCTTTAGCAAGTACCACGGCGTTCGAGCGGGCGTGCTTTACCACTTTCCACGCAAAGAGTAGCTGTTTTAGCTCCTCCTCGGTGGGCTTCCTTTTGGTAACTACGCGGAGCTCTTTAAAGAGCTCCGCGTCTTCGTCTTGAAGTAAGTAACCTCCGCTTACCTTTCTTACCTCGAGGCCGAGGCTTAGGCCGTGTACCTCGAGCAGCCTGAGGTTTCTCTTTTTAGAGAGAAGCTCGAGCGCTTCGGGCTCGAAGCGCGGAGCCAGCACGAGCTCGAGAAAGACGCCCTTTATAAGCTCGGCCGTCTCGGCGTCCACGGGAGCGTTAAAGGCCACTATCCCGCCGAAGGCCGAGACGGGGTCGGCCTCGTAGGCACGCTTAAAGGCCTCGGCGGGGCTGCTTCCTAAGGCTACGCCCGAGGGGTTGGCGTGCTTTATAATTGCGCAGACCGTCTCGTTGGGAAACTCGGAGACGAGCCGGAAGGCCGCGTCGGCGTCGAGGTAGTTGTTGTAAGACATCTGTTTACCCTGCAGCTGCCGCGCGCGGGCGACGCCGAGCTCTTCTAAGGGGTTTAGGTACAGGTAGCCCCTCTGGTGGGGGTTCTCGCCGTAGCGGAGTTTTCTCCCTTCTTTAAGCGGGAGGGCCTCGCGGGGGAGCGGCTCCTCGTGCCCGGTCAGGCGGGCGAGCGTGCGGTATATTACCGCGTCGTAGTAAGCGGTGTGTGCGAAGGCTTTAACGGCCAGACGGGCGCGGTCGTGCTCGGTAAGCGTCCCGCTTTTTAGCTTCTCGACCACCCAGCCGTAGTCGGCCGGGTCGCACAGGACGGTAACTTTAAAGAAGTTTTTAGCACCCGCCCTTAAGAGGGCGGGTCCTCCCACGTCTATAAACTCGGTAAGCTCCTTTAGGTCGGTAAGCTCCCGGCTTTTCTCTTCAAACGGGTATAGGTTGACGGCTACGAGCGTGACGTCGTCGGTGCCGAGACGCTTTAGCGTCTCGCGGTCTTCTTCTCTCCAAGGCCGGGCGAGTACGGCGGCGTGGAGCTTGGGGTGGAGCGTCTTTACGCGGCCTTCTAAAATCTCGGGGAAGCCGGTAAAGTCGGAGACCTCGGTTACGGGTATGCCGTGTTTTTTTAAGTACTCGGCGGTTCCGCCGGAGGAGATTATCTCGTAGCCGAGCTCTACGAGGGCCCGGGCGAGCTCCTCGAGGCCCGTCTTGTCGTAGACCGATAGGACGGCCTTCATGAAGCTCCTCCTTACTTGGCGAACTCGACGTGACGCGTCTCCCGTATGACGACGACCTTTATCTGTCCGGGAAAGTCGAGCTCCTCTTCGAGCTTACGGGCTATCTGCTTCGACAGGACGAAGGCCTCGTCGTCGGAAATCTCCTCGGGGTTTACGATGACGCGTACCTCTCTGCCGGCCTGTACGGCGTAAGCGTTGGCCACGCCCTTAAACGACTTAACCACTTCCTCGATTTTCTCGAGGCGCTTTATGTATGCCTCGAGCGTCTCGCGCCGTGCTCCCGGACGGGCGGCCGAGAGGGCGTCCGCGGCACAGACTAAGGCTACCTCGGGGTAGCGGACGGGCTCCTCGTCGTGGTGGGCTTTTATGGCGTTTATGACCGCGTCGGGCTCGCCGAACTTTCTGGCCAGCTCCACGCCCACGTCGGTGTGCGAGCCGCCCAGCTCGTGCGAGACGGCCTTACCTATGTCGTGAAGCAGGCCGGCCCTGCGGGCGAGCTTGGCGTCGAGCCCGAGCTCTTCGGCCATGAGGCCCGCCAGATAGGCCACTTCCTTAGAGTGGAGCAGAACGTTCTGCGAGTAGCTGGTTCTGAAGTAGAGCTTGCCTATGTAGTAGTAAAGGCCGGGGTTTATGCCGTGGAGCTCGAGCTCGTAAACCGCCTCCTCGCCGAGCTTTCTAATCTTCTCGTCAAACTCCCGCTTAACCTCGTCCACCACCTCTTCTATCCGCGCCGGGTGTATCCGCCCGTCGGCGATGAGCCGCTCGAGGGCCTCTTTGGCTATCTCGCGTCTAAGCGGGTCGTAAGAGGAAATCGTTACCACGTCGGGCGTGTCGTCTATTATAAGGTCTACGCCCGTGAGAATCTCGAAGGTCCTTATGTTTCTGCCCTCGCGGCCTATAATGCGGCCCTTAAACTCGTTACTCGGCAGCTCTACGGTGGTGGTGGCGTAGTTTACCGCGTACTGGGGTGCGAGCCGCTGGACGGCCGTGGCCACTATCCTCTTAGCCTCCTGCTGGGCCTTCTGCCGCGCTTCCTCCTCTACGCTTCTCATAATCTTTACCGCCTCTTTCTGAGCCTCTTCTTCTACGCGCCTTAACAGCTCTTGACGGGCTTCTTCTTTAGTTAAAGACGCTACGCGTTCGAGCTCCTTAAGCTCCTGCTCTTTAAGCGTCTTAAGCTCGTCTTCTAAGCTTTTTAGCTCCTCTTCTTTCTTTCTAAGCTCGTCTTTAAAGCCCTCGAGGGAGCGCTCGAGCTCCTTAAGCTCGCGCTCGCGGCGGAGAAGCTCCTCTTCTCTACGCTCTAAGCTCTCCCAGCGGCGGTCCAGATGCCGCTCTTTTGCCAGCAGGCTCTCCTCGCGCTCTTTAAGCTCCTCTTTAAGCCGCTCTATCTCTCTTTTTGCCTCGTCGAGGAGCTTCTCGGCCTTCTTCTCGGCCTGCTCGACGAGCGCGCTCGCCCGCTCTTGGGCCTCTTGGACTATGCCGCGGGCCCTTATGCGGGCCTCTTCTATAGATATGAGCTCGCCCTCCGGCGTTCTTACGCGGCGGGCCGCCAGTCTGCCGCCGGCCCAGAACCCGCCGGCGAGGGCGGCGAGCGTTATAACTACGCTAACTGCGTCCATGGTTAAACCTCCTTACGCGTTTTTCCGTTACCAGAGCGTCGAGACGCTGGTCCCAAGGGGAGCGGGGTAGCCGCTTTAGCACCTGAAACTCGTAGCCGACGCCTACCTTAAAGCCCTTCTTACCTCTAAGCAGCCGGTCGTAGAAGCCTTTACCGAAGCCGAGGCGGTAGCCCTCCTCGTCAAAGGCCACGCCCGGCACTAAAAACAGCTCCACCTTCTCGGCCGGGAAGGGCTCGCCCGCGGGCTCGGGTATCCCGAAGGCTCCTTTTTTTAGCCCTTCCGCCCGCGCCAGCACGAGCTCGTCGCCCTCGACGCGGGGAAGAAGCAGAAGCTTGTCTTTTAAAAGCTCAAACAGGGGCAGAAGGTCGGGCTCGCCCGCCACGGGGTAAAAGAGGGCCACCACCGAGGCGCTTTTAAGCTCGGGCAGAGAGAGAAGCAGACCCCGTACGCGCTCGGAAAGCTCGGCCCGTTCCCGCTCGCTTAGGGCCTTCCTCCGCTTTATAAGCTCTCTCCTTATGAGCTCTTTCGTCGGCAAGGTCTCTCCTCCGTAACGAGTTTCTCATGCCCTTAGCCTGTAGCCTTTCTGCTCGAGCTTTTTAACTATCCGGCCGACGAGCTCGTTAACCTGCTCGTCCGTAAGCGAGGAGTCGCGGCTCCTGAAGCGGAGCCTCAGAGCTACGCTCTTGTGCTCGGGGCCGAGCTTCTCGCCCGCGTATAGGTCGAAAACGTAAACCTCCTCCAGCAGCTCCCCGGCGGCCTTTTTAAGCTCCTCAACGAGCTCCGAGACGCTCTCTTCCCTGCCGAGCAGAAAGGCAAGGTCGCGTACGGCGGGCGGGTAGGCCGAGAGGCCTTCGTAGACGGGCACGCGCTTCCGTCCGAGGAGCCGCTCGAGGTACAGCTCGAGAACGAGCGGCTCGCCCCTAAGGCCGAGCTTCTCCGTTAGCTCCGGGTGCAGACGGGCCAGATAACCCACCAGCTCGTCGCCGTCAAGCAGCTCGGCAGAAGCGTAAGGGTGGGCGAAGGGTAGCTCCGCGCGCAGCCGCCTGAGCTTAACGCCCAGAAGACGGGCGAGCCCTTCCGCAAGCTCGGACAGCTCGTAGGGGCTAAAAGGCTGCTCGCCGAGGGGCGTCTTTCTACTGCCTTTTAAAAGCAGGCCGAGCCTGAGCTCTTCGCCTTCTAACGAGAAGACCTTACCGAGCTCGAAAAACGCTTGGTCGTAGTTGTAGCTACGGTCGTTCCGCAGGGCCGTGCGCAGCAGCGAGGGCAGGAGCGAGCTTCTTAAGAAAGGCTGAGAAGGGTTTAAGGGGTTTAAGACGCGGAGCGTAGGCTGCGGCAGCCCGAGAAGCTCGTAAAGCTCGCTACCTTCAAACGGTAGGTTTATAACCTCGTACAGGCCGCGGTCGCGCAGAAAGCGGCGCAGCTCGTCCAGCGGAGGCTCTTCCGGCGGCGGGAAAGCGGGTAGGCTCGGAGGCTCGGAGGCAAAAGCGTCGTACCCTTTAACGCGCATAAGCTCCTCTATAAGGTCTACGTCGCGCTGGAGGTCAAAGCTCCTGTGGGGGGGCACCTCCGCCTCTATGCCGCAGCGCTTAATCTCGTGGGGTATCTCGAGCGCCGTAAGAACGCGCGAGGCCTCTTCGTTTCTGTACGGCTCGCCCGCATAACGGATGTACTTACCCATAGGCAGGAATATCTTTTTAGGCTCGTAAGGCTTTAGGTAGTAGTCGCGCAGGGCCTCGACGGTAGCCCCCGCGAGCTTCTCGTAGAGCGAGAGGGCGTAGTCCTGAGCGTTCTTTAGGTGCTCGACGTCGGTGTTGCGCTCAAACCTGTAGGAGCTCTCGGTCTTTATCCCAAGCAGGCGGGCCGAGCGGCGTACGACCTTAGGGTTAAAGTGGGCGCTCTCGAGAAGAACACGGCGCGTCTTAGCGCTTACGGCGCTCTCGAGCCCGCCTATAACGCCGGCTACGGCCACGGGCTTTACCGCGTCGGCTATAACGAGCACCTCGGGCGTAAGCTCGTACTCTCTCCCGTCGAGCGCCAGAATCTTCTCGCCCTTCCGTGCCCGCCTTACCTTAACGGGGCCCTCGAGCGCGTCGGCGTCAAAGGCGTGCATGGGCTGCCCGTCGCGGAGCATGACGAAGTTCGTAACGTCTACCGGCAAGTTAATAGGCTTAAGCCCGCACTGCCAGAGGCGGCGCTTAATAAAAAGCGGCGAGCTTTTAACGGCCGGTAGCTCCAAAAGGGCACCGCGGTAGCGGTCGCAGTCGTCCGGACTCTCTACGGAAACCTCGAGACTACCCCGCTCCCCGTACTCGGGGTAAGAAGGGTTTTTTTTAGGCAGGTTTAACAGGGCGCTCACCTCGCGGGCCACGCCCCTTACCGAGAGCAGGTCGCCCCGGTTTGGCGTTATGTCCAGCTCGAGCAGCTTCTCGCCGAAGCCCAGAAGCTCGGCCGCGTCCTGTCCGGGCTTCCCTTCGTCGAGCCTCAGCAGGCCTTCTTGCGCGTCCTCGAGACCGAGGTCGGCCGCCGTCAGGAGCAGACCCTCGGACCGGACGCCCTTTACCTCGCGTTTGGTGACGCACCTGTCGCCCACCTTAGCGTGGGGCAGGGCTAAAACGAGTAGCTCTCCTTCTTTTACGGTAAGGTCCGAGGTGACGACGCGGAGACGGTAAGACTTCACCTCTACCGTCACTACTTTTAGCCGCGCGTCGTTGGGATGGGGCTCTACTTTAAGCACCTTGGCTACCACGACGCCGTCGAGCTCTATACCGAAGGTGGTAACCTCCGTCTCGGCGCTTTTTAGCGTCAGCTCTTCGGCTACGCGCTCGGGGGTGGCGTCTCGGAGGTCTACGAACTCGGATAGCCAAGAGAAGGGTACTTTCATATTTGATTATTTTAACGGAGGGGCGTTAAATTTAACAGTTATGGACGTAAAGGTGGACCGGGAGCTCGACCTCAGGGGCGAGGTCTGTCCGTTTACCTTCGTAAAGAGTAAGCTCGAGCTCGAGGAGATGGAAGAGGGGCAGGTTTTAAGGGTGCTTCTCGACTACGAGCCCTCGGCGGAGAACGTTCCTAAGAGCATGCGCGAGGAAGGTCAGGAGGTGCTCTCGGTCAGACGGATAGGCGACAACCTCTGGGAGGTTTTAATAAGGAAAAAGAGATGAGGGTGCTCATACTCGTAACCAGCGGCCCTTACGCCAAAGACTACAACACGGTGCGCGAGCTTACGCGTACGCTAACCGCGGCAGGGCACGAGGTGGTTCTGTTTCTCTCGGGTAACGGCGTTTACTACCTCCTCAGGCCCGACGCGGAGGAGCTTAAGCGCTTCGGTGCCCGCGTGCTCTACTGCGCCCACTCGGCCAAGCAGCGGGGCGTAAAGGAGGCCCCTCCGTGGGCCGAGAGCAGCTCCTCGTACTACCTGTCGCAGCACGCGGAGGAGTTTCACAAGTTCTTAGCCTTTAACTGAGAGGTCGGTCATGCGCTTCGTCCACCTGCTTAAAGGCGACCCGTTCTCTTGGAAGGCACACGAGGCTTTAAGGATAGCCACGGCCACGGCCATAAACGCCGAGACTTACTTCGTCTGCATCCGCGACGGCGTTTACGTCCTCACGCACTGGAAGCCGGAGGCTTTAGGGATAGAGGACTTCGACCGCTTCTGGGAAGCGGTGGAGCTTTTAGACCGGTTTAAGGTGGTGGCCGAGGAGGAGTCGCTCCACGAGCGGGGTCTTATAAAGACGCACCTAAAGGTTAAGCGCGTCGAGATACTCCCGTCGGAACGGATAAAGGAGCTCATCCGCTCTGCCGACTTCGTGGCGGTGTGGTGATGAGGGTGCTCGTCGCCGGCGTAGGAGCCGTAGGGAGCGTTTACTTAGCTTTCCTGACGCGGGCGGGCTATAAGGCCTACGGCCTCGTAAAGAGAGGCAGAAAGATAGACGGCATAGCCGTGGAAGGGCTCTGGGGCTCGTTCTACCAGCCGGTAAAGACGGTCGAGAGCGTGGAGGAGCTTGACGAGCCGCCCGAGCTGGTGGTCGTAGCCGTGAAGGCTTACGACACGCGTAAGCTGCTGACGGACCTAAAACCCTCCTTACCCGACGGGACGCTCATCTTTATAGCCCAGAACGGCTACGGCAACTACGAGACGGCCGTCGAGCTTTTCGGCGAGGGCCGCGTTATCCTCTCGCGCGTTATCTTCGGAGCCAAAAGGCCCGAGCCCGGGAGGGTACGCGTTACGGTCTGCGCCGACGACGTGGTTATGGGCGACCCCTCGGGCCGTCTGGACGAAGGGTTTTTAAGAGAGCTTGCCCGGCTCTTTAGCTCCGCGGGCATACCCACGCGTTACGAGCCGCGCGTGGAGGCTTACCTGTGGGACAAGATAGTTTACAACGCCGCGCTAAACCCGTTGGGAGCCTTAATGGAGGCTACCTACGGTCAGGTGGTGGACGACGGGGACGCGCGCCGGCTAGTCGAGCGGGTTATAGACGAGGCTTACGAGGTTATAAAAGCCTACGGATTTGACGCGCTCGCGCCCGACGCCGGGAGCTACAGGGAGCGCTTTTTCAGTAAGCTGGTCCCGCCCACGCGCGCCCACTACCCGTCCATGCTCGAGGACCTTAAGCGCGGGAAGACGGAGATAGACGCGCTTAACGGCGCGCTCGTCACGCTCGGCCGTAAGGCGGGCCTCGAGCTGCCGGTAAACGAGACGCTTACGCGTCTTATAAAGGCGCGCGAGAGGCTCTACTCCTCTTCCTGAGGCAGCTCCATACTACACGAGCCGTTAAAAACGGCTCCTTCTTCGACTATAAAAACGCGCGTAACCACGTCGCCCTCTAAAAGACCGTCTCTCTTTATCTCCACGCGCTCGGCCCTTACGTTCCCTTTAAGCTTCCCGAAAAGCGTCAGCGACTTACAGGCCACGTCGCCCTCTACGCTTCCCGTCTCGCCCACCACCAGCTCGCCCTCGCACGCCACGTTACCTTTCACCGAGCCCTCTATCTTGGCCGAGCTCTTTAACGAGAGGTTCCCTTCAAAAAAGGCACCTTCCGAGATTACCGTAAGTATGGGCGGCAGCTCCTCCTCTTTTTTCCTAAACATCGTCACCCCACCTTATAAACTTAAGCGGGTTTACGGCCCGGCCCCACCTTCTTACCTCGTAGTGGAGGTGAGGGCCCGTCGAGCGTCCGCTGGTTCCCACCAGACCTATAACCTGACCGGTCTTTACGCGCTGCCCGACTTTCACCTTTATGCTGCTAAGGTGTGCGTAGAGCGTCTCGTAGCCGCGCGCGTGTCTTACGATAACCACCTTACCGAAGCCGAGCTTCCGGCCGGCAAAGACCACCACCCCGTCGGCCGTTACGCGTACGGGCGTCCCGTAAGGCGCCTTTATGTCTATACCCTTGTGGTATACCCTCCGGCCCGTAAACGGGTCGAACCGGTAGCCGAAGGGCGAGCTTATAGCCCCGCTTACCGGCAGACCTAAAGGCGTAGACGACAGAAAGGCCAGAAGACGCTCCGCGTCTTTTAACAGCTCTTCTACGCTCGAGCGGCCGCCGCTTGCGGGCGTAAGCTTTTTAAGCCCTTTTCTGGCCAGCAGACGCTCTATGGCGTAAACGGTCTCTTCGAGCCGCTCGAGCTGCGCCAGCAGCTCTTCGTTTCTTCTTTTTAGCCTCTCGTTCTCTTGCTTTAACGACAGAATCCGCCGCTTCTGCTCGGCGACGAGGTTAAGCAGCTCGTTTTTCAGGCGCGTAAGCTCGTTTAGCTCCTTCTCTAAAGCCAGCCTTCTCTGCCTCTCGGCGTAAAGCTCTTTTACGAGCGCACCGTACGTAAGGTAGCTCGTTACGCCCCAGAAGGTAAGAAGGAGCGTTACAAGCGCGGCCGCCTTTACGCGCGTGATGCGTATAAGGCGCGACCTGCCGCGGCGCCGCAGTACGATTATCTCCATAATGCGGTATATTCTACTCGCTCTTAAGGACGCTTAAGAAGGCCTCCTGAGGAAGCTGGACCTTCCCGAACTGCTTCATCCGCTTCTTCCCTTCCTTTTGGTTTTCTAAGAGCTTCTTCTTACGCGTGACGTCTCCGCCGTAGCACTTGGCCGTAACGTTTGCCCTTAAGGGCTTTATCCTCTCGGAGGCTATCACCTTACCGCCCTTGGCCACCTGTATGTGCACCTCGAAAAGCTGCCTCGGGATGGTCTCTTTAAGACGCTCGGCCACCCTGCGGGCGAACTTCTGAGCCCGGTCTGCGTGGACGACGAACGAGAGCGCGTCCACGGGCTTTTTGTTAACCAGCACCGTGAGCTTAACGAGGTTTGAAGGCCTGTAGCCGATAAGCTCGTAGTCGTAAGAGGCGTAGCCCCTCGAGACGGACTTTATCCTGTCGTGAAAGTCGACGATTATCTCCGAGAGGGGCATCTCGTACTCGAGGTAAGCGGTGTTGGGGTCGAGGTAGCTAAGGGTTTTCTGTATGCCCCGCTTCTCTTGGCAGAGCTGGATAATGGGCCCCACGAACTCCTTAGGCGTTACTATACTTACGAGCACGAACGGCTCTTCCACGCTCTCTAAAAGCGCCGGGTTGTCGGGAAACTCGGAGGGGTTTCTTACCTCCCTGTAGCCTTCTTTGTGCTTCTCCTTTATCCGGTAAACGACGTTAGGCGCCGTGGTTATAAGCTTAACGCCGTACTCGCGCTCCAGCCTCTCTTGGACTATCTCCATGTGGAGCATGCCCAGAAAGCCCACCCTAAAACCCATCCCGAGGGCGGGGGAGCTCTCGGGCTCGTAGGTTATAGCTGCGTCGTTTATGGCGTATTTTTCAAGCGCGTCCCTGAGCTCTTCGTAAGTCGTGTCCTCCGCCGGGTAGAGGCCCGCGAAGACCATGGGCTTGGCGGGCTGAAAGCCGGGCACCGGCTCCTTAGCCGGCTTTCTGGCCGAGGTTATGGTGTCACCTATCCGTATATCCCGAACGTCCTTTATGGAGGCGGCAATGTATCCCACGTCCCCGGCCGAGAGTTTCTCAAACTTCGTCATCTTGGGCGTCTGGGCGCCCACTTCGGTCACTTCGTAGGTCCTCCCCGTGGACATAAGCATTATCTGGTCGCCGGGCTTTACCTCCCCGTCAAATATCCGCACGAAGGCCACCGCACCCCGATAGGGGTCGTAGTAAGAGTCGAAGACGAGAGCCTTTAAGGGCTTGTTGGGGTCGCCTTTCGGCGGGGGTATGCGCTTTACGATAGCTTCAAGAATCTCCTCTATGCCTATGCCCTCCTTGGCGGAGGCTAAGATGGCCTCTTCGGGGTCAAGGCCTAAAACCTCCTCTATCTGTTTTTTTACCCTCTCCACGTCCGC
>JAADCR010000012.1 GCA_013154375.1 Aquificota bacterium
GGCGATTAATGAGATTTTTTATAGACAGCAGTATAATTATTGAAGGCCTGAAAAACAACGATAGGGCGGTCAGTTTGTTGCAACAAATAAAGGAATTGGACAAAAAAGAATTAGCTATTAACGAAGTCGTTTGGAGCGAAGTGGTGTATCAGCTCGTTATAAAAAGAAAGTTAGACCCTTACTCTACATTCGGCTTTTTGAGAAATTTTGACTTTTTATTTGTGAATAGAGAGGTGTTAAGTTATGCAGAGAGGTTTGTAGATAAACACAACCTCAAACCGAACGACGCCTTAATACTGGCAACCTGCAAGCACTATAAAGTCTCCTACTTGCTTTCCTTAGACGAAGACTTTAAAGAGCCGTGTGAGAAGGAGGGCATTACGCTTATAGACTCTGCCGAAAAGCTAAAAAGAGCGTTAAGTAAATCGGGGTAGAAAGCGCCTTACTTAAAAGGCTTTTCGGCTCAACGCTTCTGGGCCTTTTCTTCTCGGCTAAAGGGAATAAAATCTCTCTCTATGAAAAAGGAGTTCGTACACCTTCACCTTCACACCCAGTTCTCGCTTCTCGACGGGGCTATAAAGATAGAGGAGCTGGCGGTAAAGGCTAAGGAGCTCGGCTACAGGGCCGTGGCCATCACCGACCACGGGAATCTTTTCGGCTCTTACCTTTTTTACAAGGCTATGAAAGCTCAGGGCCTTAAGCCCCTCATAGGCATGGAAGCTTACTTTACCACCGGCTCGCGCTTCGACCGTAAGGTAAAAGCTTCCGAGGACAACATTACCGACCGCTACAACCACCACCTAATACTCATAGCCAAGGACGACGAAGGGCTTAAAAACCTCATGAAGCTCTCCACGCTCGCTTACAAAGAGGGTTTTTACTACAAGCCGCGCATAGACTACGAGCTTCTGCAGCGCTACGGGAAAGGTCTTATAGCCCTTACGGCCTGTCTTAAAGGCGTGCCAGCCTTTTACGCTTCGCAAGGAGACGAGGAGAAGGCCCGCGCGTGGCTCGTAAAGCTTAAAGACGTTTTCGGCGAAGACCTTTACGTCGAGCTTCAGATAAACGCTCTGCCGGAGCAGAAGAAGGCCAACGAGGTGCTTACGCGTCTGGCCCGTAGCCTCGGGATAAAGACGGTGGCTACGCAGGACGCCCACTACCTTAACCCCGAAGACCGTTACGCCCACACCGTCTTAATGGCTTTACAGATGAAAAAAACCATCCACGAGGTAACCGCCTCGGGCTTTAAGTGTGCCAACGAAGACCTCCACTTTGCCCCGCCCGAGTACATGTGGAAGAAGTTTGAGGGCCGCTTTGACGGATGGGAGCAAGCGCTTCTAAACACGGTAGAGGTAGCCGAGAAGACGGCCGAGAGCTTCGAGTTTTTCGAGAGGGGAGGGTACCTCCTGCCCGACTACCGCGTGCCCGAAGGTAGCTCGCTCGAGGAGTTTCTGCGCGAGCTTGCCTACAAGGGCTTAAAGCAGAGAATAGAGAAGGGTCAGGCAAAAGACTCAAAGGAGTACTGGGAGCGGCTCGAGTACGAGCTTGAGGTTATAAACCGCATGGGCTTTGCCGGCTACTTTTTAATAGTTCAGGACTTTATAAACTGGGCAAAGGGAGAGGGTATACCCGTAGGGCCGGGAAGAGGCAGCGCCGGCGGCTCGCTCGTGGCCTACGCGCTCGGCATTACCGACGTTGACCCTATAAAGCACGGCCTGCTGTTTGAGCGCTTCCTAAACCCGGAGCGCGTCTCCATGCCCGACATAGACGTAGACTTCTGCCAAGAGAACCGCGACCGCGTTATTAACTACGTAAAAGAGAAGTACGGGCGCGAGAACGTGGCCCAGATAATCACCTACAACGTCATGAAGGCAAAGCAGACGCTCCGAGACGTGGCGCGGGCCATGGGTCTGCCGTACGCCACCGCGGACAAGCTGGCCAAGCTCATACCTCAGGGCGACGTACAGGGCACTTGGCTGACGCTCGAGGAGATGTACCTCACGCCTATAGAGGAGCTCGTAAACAAGTACGGCGAGCACCGCACCGACATCGTCGACGCGGTGACCAAGTTCCGCCAGATGTGTGAAGAGAGTGAAGAAATAAAAAAACTCGTCGAGACGGCGCTTAAGCTCGAAGGCCTTACGCGCCACACCTCTCTGCACGCGGCGGGCGTGGTTATAGCTCCCGAGCCGCTCGAGGAGCTCGTTCCCCTTTACTACGACAAAGACGGAGCCGTAGCCACGCAGTACGACATGGTCCAGCTCGAGGAGCTCGGTCTGCTTAAGATGGACTTCCTCGGGCTTAAGACGCTTACCGAGCTGGACGCCATGAGAAGGCTTATTAAAGAACGCCACGGCGTGGAGATAGACTTTCTCGCCCTCCCGCTGGACGACGAGAAGGTCTACGAGCTGCTCCAGAAAGGCGAGACCACGGGCGTGTTCCAGCTTGAGAGTAAGGGTATGAAGGAGCTGCTTAAGCGGCTCCGTCCCGACTCGTTTGACGACCTCGTGGCGGTACTCGCGCTTTACCGTCCCGGGCCGCTTAAAAGCGGTCTGGTGGACACTTACATAAAGCGGAAGCACGGGCTTGAGCCCGTCGAGTACCCCTTCCCGGAGCTCGAGCCCGTACTTAAAGAGACCTACGGCGTTATCGTCTACCAAGAGCAGGTTATGAAGATGTCGCAGATTCTGGCCGGCTTTACGCCGGGCGAGGCGGACACGCTCCGTAAGGCCATAGGTAAAAAGAAAGCAGACCTCATGGAGCAGATGCGCGACAAGTTTATAAGGGGTGCCGTAGAGCGCGGCTATCCCGAAGAGAAAGTAAAAAAGCTCTGGAGCGACATAGAGAAGTTTGCTTCCTACTCGTTTAACAAGTCTCACTCCGTGGCTTACGGGTACGTCTCGTACTGGACGGCTTTCGTAAAGGCTCACTACCCGGAGGAGTTCTTTACGGTTAAGCTCTCGACGGAGAAGAACGACAACAAGTTTTTAAACCTGCTTCACGACGCCCGTCAGAAAGGTTTTGTGCTGTTACCGCCTCACGTTAACGAGAGCGCGGAGGAGTTTACCATAGAAGGGCCCGGACGGATACGCTTCGGTCTCGCGCGGATAAAGGGCGTAGGTGAGGAGACGGCCCGGCTTATCGTCCGCGAGCGGACGGCCCGCGGCCCGTTTAAGGGTCTGTCGGACTTTACGCGCCGCGTACGCGACCGGAAGGTAAACAAAAAGGTGCTCGAGGCTCTCGTAAAGGCGGGAGCCTTCGACTTTACGGGTCTGCCGCGCGAGGAGCTGCTGGCGCGCGTCTCGTCCGACAAGGGTCTGTCCGCGGTAGGACAGAGCAGCCTCTTCGGCGCACCTAAAAAGGAAGCGGAGAAGCTCGACCCGCTTAAGCTCGAGAAGGAGGTTTTGGGCTTCTACGTCTCGGCCCACCCGCTGGACCGCTACGAGCGGCTTCTTAAGGACGCCTGCGAGCCGCTCGAGGGGCTCGAGGGCGGTAAAGAGGCCGTGGTGGCGGGCGTTGTTACCGAGCTTAAGCTGAAGCGGACGAAAAACGGCGACTACATGGCCTCGTTCCGTCTTCTGGACCGTACCGCCTCGTTAGAGGCGGTCGTTTTCCCCTCCGTTTACGAAGAGTACGGAGAGCTTATAAAAGAGGACGCCGTGCTCGTTATGCGCGTCTCGGTTCAAGAGGACGCGGAGACGGAGGACCTGAAGCTCGTCGTGCGGGAGGTCTACGAGCCGCACGAGTTTAAGCGAAGAGAGCGCGGGCGGGCGCTTTTACGGATAAGGCGCGAGCAGGTGCGCGAGGAGCTGCTGCGCGAGCTTAAAGAGCTTTTTAAGAGCCGCTACGACCCGCAGGGCTACGAGCTGGTTATAGCCGTAGAGCTGGACGAGGAGGTGGTGGAGCTCCAGAGCTCGCCCGACTACACCTTCCGTTACGAGCCGGAGCTGGAAAAGCGGCTTAGGGCGCTGGGCCTCTCCTTAGAGCTCTAACTTTTTAGCAAAGACGAGGTAGGCCGTGTGGCCCACCATCTGGTCCTCGGGCCTGAAGCGCTCGGGGACGGTTTTGTAAAACCGCTGGAGTATCTCACTCACCCTAACGTCGCCGAACAGCCCCTCCAGCGAGGGCAGGAGCTCTATAACCTGATTGGCCGTAGGCAGCAGAAAGCC
>JAADCR010000073.1 GCA_013154375.1 Aquificota bacterium
CAGCGTTACTTCTCCGAGCTTAAAAGGGTACGAGCCGACGAGAGAACGCCTTACCTCTACGCTAAGGTAAAAGGGTACCACGAGGGGATGAAGACCTTTGCCTACTACGCGCACGAAGAGGGCGTTAAGACGGCCCACTCGTACCTTAAAGAGAACGCCGAAAAGGCCCTAAGGGGTTCTTACGCGAACCGCGAGCCGGCCACGGAGCTTATCGTCTTCGTCCCTAAGGTGACCTTTGAGGAGTACTGTCACGACGACGACTGCTTTTACGAGAAGGTCGTAGAGAAAGAGAGGTACCTCCGTCTCGTCGGCTACGAGGACCTAAAGAGACGGATAAAGTTTTTAAGAAGCGAGAAGGCTTACAAGTGCGCCCCTTACGAGTACGGGAAGGCAGAGGCGCTGTTTAACCTCATCTCCCTTGAGCTTATGCGTAAAAAGCCTAACGAAGAGGTTCTCGTCAGCCTCCGCAGGCAGCTCACGCCCGTGCTGGCTGAGGCCGAGGAGCGCGTCAGGCAGTTTATGAGAAAGGGTGAGCGATGCGGCAACTGAAAGCACTCTTTCTCAGCTTTTTAGTCTTTCTGGCTTCGTGTGCCACGGTGGTAGACCCCCTTACCGGCAGGAGGACCTTCACGCTCCTGCCGCCGGAGGAAGAGATTGCCATAGGGCAGAAGTTCCTGCCCGAGGCTATCACCGAGATGGAGGGGGTCTACCCCGACGAGGAGGTCCAGAGCTACGTCCGGGAACTGGGCAACAAGATAGCGCGCGTAACGCCGCGTAAGCTCCCTTACGAGTTTTTCGTCGTAAACTCCTCCCAAGTTAACGCTTTTGCCCTGCCGGGCGGGAAGATAATAGTTACGCGCGGGCTTATACTTACGCTCGAGAAAGAGAGCGAGCTGGCGGCGGTACTGGCGCACGAGCTTGCCCACGTTAACGCCCGACACCACGCCAAGATGCTCGAGAAGACCCTCGGTCTCTCGCTGCTTCTCCAGATAGGAGCCTTAATTATAGGCGGCGAGAACACCACCGAGCGCGTCCTGCTCCAGCTGGCCTCTATAGGCGCTACGCTTTTAGCGCTTAAGTTCAGCCGGGACCAAGAGCGCGAGGCCGACGCGCTGGGGCTCAGGTTTATGGTAGAGGCCGGCTACGACCCTTGGGGCATGGTCGACACTTTTAAGCGCTTTAAGGCCATGGAGAAAGACTACCCGCCCGAGTGGCTCTCGACGCACCCCCTGCCCGAGACGCGGATAAGAGAAGTAACCGAGATGATTAAAAAGATGGACCTCCCGCCCAACCTGATAAAAGACAGCCCGCGCTTCCACGCCGTAAAAGAGAAGCTCGTAAAGACCAAGCCCTCTTACGAGGCTTACGAAGAAGGGAAGAAGCTCTACGCCAAAGGCAGGAAAGACGAAGCGCTTAAGAAGTTCCACGAGGCTATTAAGCTCTTTGACCGGAATCAGGCGGCCATGGCCTACATAGCTTCCATACTGCTCGAGAAGGACAGGCCCGAAGAGGCCTTAAGCTGGGCCGAGAAGGTAACGCGGATAGACCCCTACCTGCTCTGGGGCTGGTACTTAAAGGGCGTGGCGCTGTTTAAGCTCGGCCGGTACGAAGAGAGCATAGCCGCACTCGAGGAGGCTAAGAAGCGCGTCGAGACCTACGCGGGCATATACTACTACTTAGGCCGTAACTACGAAGCTTTAGGCCAGATAGAGAAGGCTATAGAGAACTACCGGAAGGCGCTTAAGCTGGCGCGCGGTAACGAGCCGTGGCTGCCCGACCTTAAGCGCCGTCTCGCCCGCTACGGCATCTTCTTCTACTAAGGAGGCGTACTTTGGAAGTTCTCATGGGCGTTGCCAAGGCCGGGCTAAAGCCCTCCGGCCGCGAGGACCTGCTCGTCGTCTACCTCCCTAAGGCCTGCGAGGCCTCGTTCGTCTTTACGCGGAACCACTTTAAGGCCGCCCCCGTCGTCTACTCGTCGGAAGTCTGGCGGAGAAACCGGCGCGTCAGGGCACTCGTTATAAACAGCGGGAACGCCAACTGCGGGACGGGCGAGCGCGGCTTAGAGGACGCCCGCCTTATGGCCCTCGAGGCCGCAAAGACGCTTAAATTAAAGCCCGAGGAAGTGCTCGTCTTCTCTACGGGCGTTATAGGCCGGTACCTACCGCGCGAGTCGGTGCTCCGGGCCGTCCGCGAGGCCTGCTTAGAGCTAAAGCCCTTAGACCTTAAAAAGGCCTCCGAGGTCATATCCACGACCGACCGCTTCCCTAAGTTCGACTTTACGCGGATGGGAGAGCTCGAGACCTACGGTTTTGCCAAAGGCGCGGGCATGATACACCCGTCCATGGCCACCATGCTCGCGTTCGTCTTCACCAACGCCCGTTTACCTTTTAGCGCGTTACGGGAGCTTCACCTCGAGGTTACCGAGAAGACCTTTAACTCCATAACCGTAGACGGGTGTACGAGCACCAACGACGCCTTCGGCGTTATCTCCTTAGGAGAAGTAGAGACGGACGCGGAACGCGTCCGTTTTGAGCTCTTTAAAGTCTCGGAAAGTCTTGCAAAGCAGATAGTACGGGACGGGGAAGGGGCTACGCGCGTTATAAAGGTCCGCGTCCTCTCGGCCTCTTCCGAAGAGAAAGCCCGGGCCGTAGCGCAGGCCGTGGCTACCTCCCTACTCGTTAAGGTGGCCGTCTTCGGGAAAGACCCCAACTGGGGCCGGATAGCCGCCGCCGCGGGCTCGACGCCTTACCCTATAGACCCGCTTAAGATGCGGATACTTATAGGCGAGCACCTGCTTTACGACGGCCGTCCCGTAGACCAGAACCTCGAGCCGGCACGCCGCTACATGCTCGAGAACAGCGAGGTGGTTATAACCGTCGAGCTGAACGAAGGCGAGGGTAGCTGGGTCTACTACTCGTCCGACATAGGCTACGACTACGTAAAGCTAAACGCCGAGTACACCACTTAAGGCCTTAAGCACGCGTCTAAACACCTCCTCCTCGCTCCCCGCCGCGTCGACGAGCAGCACGCGCTCGTCCCGCTCGGCCAGCTTTAGAAAGCCCTCCCTTACGCGCTCTAAAAAGCTCCGCTCTTCAAACCGGTCGGCCCTTTTTATCCGCCTCAGCGCCTCTTCCACCGGCAGGTCCAGAAGCACGAAAGCGTCGGCCCTAAGCCCGGCCGAGGCGAAGCGGTTAAGCTCGTCTATAAGCTCTAAAGGCAGGCCCCGCCCGTAGCCCTGATACGCGAGCGTAGATAGGGTAAAGCGGTCCAGAATAACGAGCTTACCCTCCCGCAGGGCCGGCAGGACGCGGCGGCGCACCAGCTCCGCCCGGGCCGCTTCAAAGAGCAGCAGCTCCGCCTCCGGGAGAAAGGCGTAGTTCTTTAAAAGCTCTCTTACCCGCTCGGCCCCTTCCGTCGAGCCCGGCTCGCGGAGAAGCTCCACCTTTAAGCCCTTTTTGGTTAAGTGCTCGTAGAGCTTCCGCGCTTGCGTGCTTTTACCCGAGCCGTCAATGCCTTCGAAAGCTACGAGCATGAGATTAAGGTATCATGTTCGTATGCCGCTGCTGGCTCCTTCTATTCTGGCGGCCGACTGGTGGTGCGTGGGCGAGCAGGTAAGGGCGGTAGAGCGCGGCGGGGCGGACCTAATTCACTTCGACGTTATGGACGGGCGGTTCGTGCCCAACCTAACCGCGGGCTACGAGCTTCTTGCCGCGGTTAAAAGGCGGACCTCACTCCCCGTGGACGCACACCTTATGGTGGAAGAGCCGGACCGGCTTATACCTAAGTTCGTCGAGGCGGGCGCGGACTGGGTGAGCGTTCACCTCGAGGCTACGGTGCACCTGCACCGGACGCTGACGCTTATAAAGGAGCTCGGCGCCAAGGCGGGCGTGGCGGTAAACCCCGCTACGCCCCTCTGGGCCCTCGAGGAGGCGCTCCACTACGCCGACTTCGTCCTGCTTATGTCGGTTAACCCGGGCTTTAGCGGCCAGCGCTTTATAGAGCGCTCGCTCGAGCGTCTCCGC